>JAIXRN010000074.1 GCA_027485165.1 Rubrivivax sp. | reverse complement strand
GCCTAACGTTTGAGCTAACCGGCGCGCTGCGGCGGACGGCAGGGGCTGCGTGGGGCAGCATAACCGAGCGCACCACGCAGCCCCTGACGGCTGCCGTAGCGCGTCCGGTTGAGCGAAGGGTTAGGCATCGCCTGCAGCAGTGGAGCGAAAACTCTGGCTTTCCGAAGGCGCATGGGGTTTGGCGGCTGAAGACTGGTGACTGCTGGCCTGGGACATGGCTGTTCAATCCGCCGCCGCGGACACCGACGAACGAAGCCGACCTCCTTGGTTGCGGCGGCAACAGCTGACTGACTAAACATCTGTCCGAGTACAGGCAACCATGCTAACCGCAACGTGAATGTTTCAAGAGCGACAGGCTGAAACCAAGACAGTCGTTCAAGTCAATTCCGTTGAGTGCTGCGCTCATTGCCAGTTGGCAGCGTTCTTGGAGTGGTCGCCTTCTTGCGGCTGTTCAAGTGCACGGCGCGCGAGCGCCGCTGAAACTGCTTGAGGGACAATTCTCTGAATTTCGATGCCTAACGTTCGAGCTAACCTGCCCGCGGAGGCAAGCGGCGTAAGCCCGGGCTGCAAGGATAGCCTGCATGCTGCAGCCCGGGCTTACGCCGCTTGCCGTAGCGGGTCAGGTTGAGCGAGGGGTTAGGCGTCGCGGAGAGTGCAGAAGAAGAGTTCATAGACCAACTCGACAGAACGCTTCGCATCTTCTTCGAGTATCGATGTCGGATGACGACCAGCCGAACGGAATCGATTCACTATTGTGTCTGGATCTTCTTCGTCTCTGTAGTGCCCGAGGGGATTTCGAACCTTGCGAAGTTGATCAGCCCGGTCAAGGAGGCTAGAGCTCAAGAAGCCAGCGGCTCTGGAAGACTGAATTGCTTGCGCAAAGGTTCGACGCGGGCCCGGGTCGGCCCGGATCTCAAGTTCCTCCATCAAAGTTTGCTCGACAAAAGCGGTTGCGGTAAAGATAGTGGCGATGTATCTGCCAAATGTGAAGCACATCCGCACCTCTTCCAGCAGGTTCAACTGTTCAAACCTCCCCGAGACTGCTGCTGGCATAGCAGGTTGGGTCGACAGCCAGATCAGGCGGGCGGCCCTATCGTTTCTGGTTCGCGCGTCACTCTCTTCGAGCGCGTCAGTGACGCGCTTATGGAAGTCTTCGGGAGATTCGTTCATTGCGACGCCTAACGTTCGAGGTAAGCGGGCGCCGACGGCAGGACGCTAGGCCCGGGCTGGTGACAATGTACCGCGTACAGCCAGCCCGGGCCTGGCGGCCTGCCGTTGGCGCTCCGCTTGACCGAGGGGTTAGGCCTCACTTTGCGGTGCTTGCCTTGAGCGCCCGATTTGCCGCGATGACTGCTTGTAGGCACTCCGTAAGCTCGTCTTCGAGCCTAAAGTACTCAATGTATTTGTCCTCGACAGCGCCTCTGTCGTAGCTCGTTCCCATGGCTATCAGTAGCGAGCGATGCGCTATGTGATTTCGCTCATCCTGTAGTTTGCGCAGGCGGCCGAGTAGCTCGGCGTCCGCGCTGAACTTCGAAAAGAGCCCAAGAAGTCTTCCGAGCGGAAGGTCTTCGACATCTTTCTCAGTGTAGTCAAAATGAATGTCGTCACCCACCCGTTGGCGAATCACTTTGTAGCAGCGCCCGATGTACGCCTTGAGCGCAAATTCGAGCAACTGAAAGTTGCCGAGAATGCGAAGCGTTGTGGCGCGGTAGCGTTCGCGTAGTTCATCCATGTGTGCGTCGAGAGGGTGATGAAGTGAGGGAGGGCGTCCTGTGAGGCCTAACGTGTTCTGGACATCACTCCCCAGTAGACATCCCCAACTACATGTTGCCACATGCCAAGGCCGTGGTCACATGCGGAAACGCATGTGGCTACACGTCCTTTATGCGGTCGGTCAGTCGTAGGATGCCTGCCAAGCGGCGGGGCATGCGCCAGACCTTCGCCTGACCGTCCCACATGGCTCCCGCGTCTTTGACGATTTTCCTCAGTGCTTGGTCTTTCCATTCGATCTGCACGGCTACATATCTTTGGCTCTTGATCTTGATTGGGGCTCGTCCCACCAGTAACTCTACTGTCGTGAATCTTGTCTTTGCTTCGGAATCGACGCGATGACGTACGCACAGCAGGGTTGGGCCGAACTGCTCTGCCAGTTTGATGGCCCCTCGGTCGGCGGGTGCCAGCTTTTTGACGACGCGCATGCGCCCGATGTCTTCATCTGTTTCGTGGCTCATGGGTCACCTCCTGCTGGCCATTCTTCAGCGGGCAGCTGGTGGCGAACATCGCCTCTGGCGATGCCCACTTTTGGTGGATTGTTCTGAATCTCGAAGATCGGGCGCGCGCGAACCTGGGCGACGACGACATGAAGGTGCTGCGGGTGCAGTGAGAGCTCGAATGCCGCCCATGCGTCCGGGCAAGCGAATCGTGCATCGCCGCAGCAATGCCGACGTGTTCGCGCTGAAGGCCAAGATCCGTCACAGGCGGCGGCCACCTCTACGCCAGTATCTATCCGGGCCCCAGCTACACCGGCAGCCCCCTGCGGCCGGCACCCGTCGGCGATCTGTCCAGGCCCTGCTTACGCCGCTGCGGGCCTGCCCAGCGCTGCCAGCACCTGTTGCGGCGTGAAGGGCACAGCGCGCAATCGCGCGCCGGTGGCGTCGAACACCGCATTGCCGATGGCCGCCGGGATGGCGCAAGCCGTGGGCTCGCCGGCGCCCCAGCTGGGTTCGCCAGGGCGGTCGATCAAATCCACTTCCACGCGTGGCACCTGGTCGTGGCGCAGGATGGGGTAGGTGGCCCAGTCGGTGCTCAGGACCTGCTGGCTGTCCCAGCGCACCTGCTCCATCAGCGTGCGGCTCACGGTCTGGATGACGCCACCTTCCACCTGGTTGGCCGTGCCATCGGGGTTGATGATCTGGCCGCAGTCGTGCGCCACGCAGACTCGTTCCACCCGGATCTCGCCGGTCTTGCGGTTCACCGCCACCTCGGCCACCGCGGCCACGTAGGTGATGGTGTTGTTGTAGCGCAGGTAGCTCACGCCGCGGCCACGCAAGACGTCGCCCGCAGCCTGGGCTGACGCGGGGTTCGGGCCCACGCGCGACTGCCATTTCGCGCGCTGGAGCGCCTTGTCCAGCACGGCCAGCGCACGCGGGTCTTTCAGGTAGCGGCGGCGGTACTCGGCCGGGTCGGCCTTGGCGGCATAGGCCAGTTCGTCGATGAAGCTTTCGTTGGCGAAGCTGTTCTCGATGCGGCCCGGGCTGCGCAGGTGCGCGCTGCGGAAGAACGCCTGCTCGACGTGGCGCGTGTGCACGCGCACGGCCGGCAGCTGGTAGGGAATCCCGGCGTTCTGGAACAGGAATCCCACCCAGTTACCCGGCTTGGGCAGGCCCGTCTCGGTGGCCGACAGCAGCGGGAAGTCCAGCGGCTTGAAGGCCACGATGTGGTTCAGGGCGATCCAGAAATCGCTGTTCCAGGCCAGTACGTTGCCTTGTTCGTCTAGGCCGGCTTCGAAGTCCATCGACCGCGGCGGGCTCTTGGGCGCCCGCGCGGTTTCGTCGTCGCGCATCCACTGCACCCGCACGGTATGGCCGGTCAGGGTGGTGATCAGCGCCGCGTCGGCGGCAGCGTCCTCGTGGCCATTGCGGCCGTAGCAGCCGGCGCCGTCCAAGTAGACGCAGCGGATGCGCTCTTTCGGCACGCTGGCGATCGGCGCAATCTCGTCCACCAGCGAGTGCGTGGCCTGCGAAGCCGTCCACACCGTCAGCTGGCCGTCCTTCAGCTGCGCCACGGCGCAGGAAGGCCCCAGCGACGCGTGCGTCTGCACCGCGAAGTCGTAGCGTGCCTTCACGCGCCGGGGCGCCGCCGCCACCGCGGCCAGCACCGCTTCGGGTTCACCCACTTTCTGCGTGATCTCGGTCTTGGCCACCTTGCGCGTGCGCCAGTGGTCGAAGGCGCTGGCCTGTTCGGGCAGCCCCGTGCCGGGGCCCCAGTTCACCTTCATCGCGCGCATGGCCTTGATGGCGCCCCACTCCGTCTTGGCCAGCACGGCCAGGAAGTCGCCCTTGCGCACCGTCTGCAGGAAGCCGCTGACGTGCTTCGCTTCGCTGTCGTCGAAGCCTTGCAAAGGCGCGCCCAGTGCGGCGGGGCGTATGACGCGTGCGTGCAGCATGCCGGGCAAGCGGAAGTCCTGCATATAGGTGAACTCGCCTTTCAGGCGCGCCGGGATGTCCACGCGCGGCACGGACTGGCCCACCACCTGGTATTCGCTGGCGCGCTTCATCACCACCTTGGGGTCCACCTTCAGCGCCAGCGGGGCTTCGGCCACCAGGGCGCTGTAGCCCACCTGGCGGGCGGGGTCGGCCTTCGCGTAGACGGTGCCGTTCACCACCACCAGGTCGGCCACGGGCAGGCCCAGCCTGGCGCTGGCGCGTTCCAGCAGCGCCGCGCGTGCGGTGGCGCAGGCGCGGCGCATTTCGGTGCCACCCTGGGCGATCGTGAGGTTGGCGCCCGTCATCCACTGGTCGGGCGTGGTGCCGGTGTCGCCCATCACCATGGTGACGCGCTCGAAGGCCACGTCCAGTTCGTCAGCCGCCATCTGGGCCAGCGCGGTGCGGGTGCCCGTGCCCAGGTCGACCTTGCCCACGTGCACGGTGACATGGCCGTCGCGGCCGATGGCGACAAAGCTTTCCACCAGGTCCTTGGCCACGGCCTTGGGCGGGGCCAGCGTGGGGGCGCTGGCGGCGGTGGCTGGGGCAGCAAAGCTGAAGCCCACGACCAGCGCGCCCGAGCCGGCGGCGGCGCGGGTGATGAACTGGCGGCGGCTGGTGTTCAAAGCGGTGGTGTTCATGCGGTGCCCTTTCTTCATGCCGTCACGGCCTGGCCCGAAGCGCGCTGCACCGCGCGCACGATGCGCTGGTGCGTGCCGCAGCGGCACAGGTTCATCGCCAGGCCCTCGCGGATCTGCTGCTCGCTGGGTTTCGGCGTGCGCTTCAGCAGATCAGCCGCCTGCATCACCATGCCGTTGATGCAGTAGCCGCACTGCGCGGCCTGCTCGTCGATGAAAGCCTGCTGCAGCTTGCTGGGCTTGCTGCTGTTGCCCAGGCCTTCCAGCGTGGTGACTTTCTTGCTGCCGACGGCGTTGACTGGGTAGCTGCATGACCGAACGGCCTGCCCGTCAATGTGCACGGTGCAGGCGCCGCACTGGCCCAGGCCGCAGCCGTACTTCGGCCCCTTCAGTTCCAGCTGGTCGCGCAGCACGTACAGCAGCGGTGAATCGGCATCGGCTTCAGCGCGGCGGCGCTGGCCATTCACGTTCAGGTCGTAGCGGGCCATGGGCTTGTCTCCTGCGGTGGTGGTTGGGGCCAGGTGGTGGATCGGGGTCGGGATCGGGGGCGGGGCTTCAGCCCGCTGCTTCGCGCGCCAGGGCGCGTTCGCGGGTTTGTTGGAAGTCGGGTGGCAGCGGGTGGTGCCGCCAGCGCGGGCCGGCGCGGCCCACGGCACTGGGCAGACCGTGGCCCAGCAGCGCCTGCAGTGTTTGCGCGGCAGCGGCCAGGTCGTCCAGCGGCATCTCGCAGCACAGGCCCAGGCACTGCAGCAGGTGCACGACATCTTCGGTGGCCACGTTGCCACTGGCGCCCGGTGCATAGGGGCAGCCGCCGATGCCGCCCAGGCTGGCGTCGAAGCGGGTGATGCCCGCCTGAAGCGCGGCAAACACGTTGGCGCCACCCAGGCCTCGGGTGTCGTGGAAGTGCGCGGTCAGCGCCAGCTCGGGCTGCTGCTGCGCGATGGCGCTGCACAGCGCCAGCACCTGGCCGGGGTCGGCCATGCCGGTGGTGTCGCACAGCGTGACGCCTTGCACGCCCAGCCCGGCAAAGCGCGCCACCCAGTCGGCCACCGCCGCCGCTGGCACGTCGCCTTCCATCGGGCAGCCGAAGGCGCAAGACAGCGAGACGTTCACGGCCAGGCCGGCCTGCTGCGCCAGCCGAGTGGTCTGGGACAGCGTGCCAAAACTCTGCGCCTGCGTCATGCGCAGGTTGGCCAGGTTGTGGGTGGCGCTGGCCGACATCACCAGGTTGAATTCATTCACGCGGGCGTCGATGGCGCGCTCGCCCCCGCGCACATTGGGCACCAGCGCCGTGTAGACCACGCCCGGCACACGTGCGATGCGACGCATGACTTCCTCGGCGTCGCGCAGCGCGGGGATGGCGGCCGGCGAGACGAAGCTCGTGACTTCGATCTTTGAATACCCTAGCGTTGAAAGCTGGTCGATCCAGGCCACCTTGTCATCGGTGGGCACGAAGACGGATTCCATCTGCAGCCCGTCTCGCGGCGCGACCTCGTGTAGGTGGATCCGGGCGGTGGGCAGGGGCGGAATGGGGGTCGCGGGGCTTGTGGGGCTCATCGGGCACCTCTCCTTCATCAGGCTTCGTCGTTGGCGGCGGGCCAGCCGCGGCCGGCGCGCACCGCGCCCAGCACGGCTTCGGTGTGCTGGCCCAGGCGCGGCGCGGGGCTGTGCAGCCGGCCGGGCGTGGCCGCGAGCTTGGGCACGATGCCGGGCACCTTCAACGGCCGGCCGTCGGCGTCTTGCGTCTGCACGATCATCTCGCGGGCCAGGTACTGCGGGTCGCTGGCGATGTCGGCCACGGTGTAGATGCGGCCCACGGGCACACCGGCCGCTTCCAGTGTGGCGATCACGTTTGCGATGGGCCGCTCCAGCGTCCAGGCCTCGATGGCCGCGTCGATCTCGGCGACGCGCGCCACGCGGCCGTCGTTGCGCGCCAGGCCGGGGTCTTGCGCCAGGTCGTCGCGCCCGATGGCGACCATCAGGCGGCGGAAGATACTGTCGCCGTTGCCGGCCACCAGCACATAGGCGACGTTGCCGTCCACATCCTGGCAGCGGTAGGCGTTGCTAGGCGCGATGCCGGGCAACGCGCTGCCAGCGGCGCCGCGTACAGCGCCGAAGGCGTCGTATTCGGGCAGCAGGCTTTCCATCACGTTGAAGACGCTCTCGTACAGCGCCACGTCGATCATCTGCCCCTGGCCGCCGTTCACCTCGCGGTGGCGCAGCGCGGTCAGCACGCCGATCACCCCATGCAGCGCGGCCAGCGTGTCGCCGATGCTCACGCCCACGCGCACCGGCACGCGGCCAGGCTCGGCGGTCAGGTGGCGCAGCCCGCCCATCGCTTCGCCCAGCACACCGAAGCCAGGCTTGCCAGCGTAGGGGCCAGTCTGGCCAAAGCCGCTGATGCGCAGCATGATGAGCTTGGGGTTCAGCGCGTGCAGCGCGTCCCAGCCCAGGCCCCAGCCTTCCAGCGTACCGGGCTTGAAGTTCTCGATCAGCACATCGGCTTGCCCGGCCAGCGCGCGTACGGCCTGCTGGCCTTCGGGCGTCTTCAGGTCCAGCGCCACGCTGCGTTTGTTGCGGCTCTGCACTTCCCACCAAACGCTGGTGCCTTCGCGCAGCAGCCGCCATTTGCGCAGCGGGTCGCCGGCCTCGGCGGGTTCGATCTTGATGACGTCGGCGCCAAAGTCGGCCAGCGTCTTGCCTGCGAAGGGCCCGGCGATCAACTGCCCCAGCTCCAGCACCTTCAGGCCTTGCAGCGCGTCTTGGGCCACCATGTCAGCCGCCGGTCTTCAGTAAGCGCCCGAGAGCAGCGCGCCAGCGCCAGGCACCTGGGCCGACAGTTTCAGCGCCTTCAGCATGCGCCAGGTGGTGCAGACGGACGAGCTCACCACCGGCAGGCCGATGCGGTCCTGCACCGGCTGCACGCTGGCCAGCGAAGGCATCTGCACGCAGGCCGACACCACCACCGCGTCGCAGTTGGCGATGTTCAGCCGCTTGCTGATGTCGATGGGCGCCCGCGGGTCCTGGGCGCCGACCTCCAGGTTGTCGCTGATCTCCAGGCTCAGCGCGTCCAGCACTTCAATGCCCTCGTGCTCGATGTAGTCCACCACCAGTGCCGTCAGCGGCTTCATGTAGGGCGTGAGCACGGCGATCTTCTTCGCGCCCAGGGCCTGCAGGCCTTCGATCAGCGCGCCGGCGCTGGTCACCACGGGAGCAGGTGCGTCGTTCTGCAGTGTCAGCGCGCGCAGGCGCAGTTCGCTTTCGCGGTGGTAGCCACGGCCCATGGCCATGATGGCCACCAGGCAGGCGTAGCCCAGCACGTCCACGCGCGCATCGCTCAGTTCCAGCGCGCAGCGGTCGCTGTCGGCGTCCATCTTCGCCAGCTCGTCTTTGTTGACCTGCTTCATGCGCATGCGCGACGAGTGAAAGCTGAAGCGTTCGGGCGCCATGCTTTCGCGCGCCCGCAGCATGGCGGGGATCTCGGTCTCCATCGTGGTGTTGGAGCTCGGCACGATCTGGCCGATGCGGTAATGGATGTGGGTCATGGCGCGCTCTCCGATGTCATCCAGCTTCAATCGGCCTTGATGTTCTTGGCCTTGATGACGCCAGCCCAGTAGTCGGTCTCGCGCGTCACCAGCGCGCCCAGCGCCGCCGGGTCCAGGTAGCGGATCTCGACGCCGGTCTTGTCGGCCACGCCGCGGGCTTCGGGGGTGGCCAGTGCGGCCTTGACGTTTTCCGTCAGCTTCTGCACCACTGCTGGCGGCGTACCGGCGGGCGCGAACAGGCCCACCCAGGCTTCCACCTCGAAGCCTGGCAGGCCGGCCTCGGCCGTGGTGGGCACGTTGGGCAAGCCAGGGTGGCGGGCCTTGCCGGTGACGGCATAGGCCTTCAGCTTGCCGGCCTGCACGTGCTGCATGACGGAAGGCGGCGTCGTCATGAACACCTGCACCTGGCCGCCCAACACGTCGGCGATGGCGGCGCCGCTGCCCTTGTAGGGCACGTGCGTCATCTCGGTGCCGGTGTTCACCTGGAAGAGTTCGGTGCCGACGTGCGAAAGCGAGCCGATGCCCTGCGACGCGTAGTTCAGCTTGCCCGGGTTGCCCTTGGTGTAGGCGATGAATTCCTTCAGGGTGTTCGACGGCACGCTGGGGTGGGCGGCGATGACGTTGGTGGCGGCCACCAGCAGCGCCACGGGCACGAAGTCTTTTTGCGCCCAGGGCAGCTTGCTGAACATCGACGGGTTGCCCACGTGATACGCCGAATAGCTGATCAGCAGCGTGTAGCCATCGGCCGGTGCCTTGGCCACCTGGCCGTACGCGATGTTGCCGCTGGCCCCGGCCTTGTTTTCCACCACCACGGCCTGGGCCAGCAGCTTGCCCAGCGGTTCGCTCACCAGGCGTGCCGCGGTGTCCACCACGCCACCCGGCGGGTTGGGTACGATGAAGGTGATGGGCTTGCTGGGGTAGGCCTGCGCAAAGGCAGTGCCGGCAAAGCAGGCGGCAGCGGCGGCGGTCAGCAGGGCACGGCGGTGAAGGCGCATCGTCTTGTCTCCGGTCTGGGGTTGGTGTGTTGTGCAGCATCGTGGCGGCCTGCGGCAGGCTTGGCTTCGCATCTGGTTGACACATCCTCAACCGCTGGTTGAGCATCGACCACCGGGCGCCAGCGCCCCTGCCATGCCCACCATGAACCTGAACCGTTTCGACCTGGTCACGCTGCGCCTGTATGTGGCCGCGGTGGACACCGGCAGCCTGACCGCCGGCGCCGAACGCCTGGACATCAGCCTGGCAGCGGCCAGCAAACGCATCGCCGAACTGGAAGCGCATGTGGGCGCGCCACTGCTGGAGCGCAGCAAGCGCGGCGTGGTGCCGACCGAGTCAGGGCAAACCCTGCTGCCCCATGCGGTGGAGATGGTGGCGCGGCTGGAACAGCTGGCGCTGGCGATGAGCGACGTCAAGCGCGGCACGGGTGGGCACCTGCGGCTGTGGGCCAACACCTCGGCCTTCGGCGGCTTCTTGCCGGCGCTGCTGGCGCGCTTCGCGCAAGCCCACCCGCAGGTGGTGCTGGACCTGGAAGACGCCATCAGTGAAGACGCCGTGCGCGCCGTGGCGCGCGGCACCGCCGAGCTGGCCGTGATCGGCGAAAACACGGCGGCCGAAGGTCTGCAGACGCTGGTGTGCCACCGCGACGAACTGGTGCTGCTGCTGCCGGCCGGACATGCGCTGGACGGGCCCGAGCCCGTGCCGCTGCACACGCTGCTGGAACACGACCTGGTGGCCTTTGGCCGCGCCACGTCGCTGACGCGCCAGCTGGCTGCGGCAGCTGAAACAGCGTACCGACCGCTGCGCATCCGCGCCCAGGTGCGCAGCTTCGACGCCATGGCCCGAATGGTCAGCGCCGGCCTGGGCCTGGCGGTGCTGCCGCGTGAAGGGGCATTGCCCTACGTGCGTACCCTGGGGCTGGCGCTGGGCCGCATCAGCGGCATGCGCAGTGAACGCCATCTGCTGCTGGCCATGCGTGACCGCACGCAGTTGTCACCCGCTGGCCAGGCCTTCGTGCGCCTGGCGGTTCCGGCCAGCGCTTGATGCGGCGAAGGCCCGTGCCGCCCCTTTCGCAAGGTCTAGCCCGCCAGGGCTTGGTTGTGCCCCAGCCCAGGTACGCCACTGACCGGTCTAGAAGCGCGCGCCTCCCAGGCTGATGACGTCGACCCTGCCCAGCCCGTAGGCATGTGCGCGCCAATCCTGTCGCACTGCATCAAAGCGCAAGGCCAGGGCCCCGGGCAAGGCCACGTCGATGACGAGCAGGCGCACCGGATGCCGAAAATCCGCACGTGCGGCGCTCAGCCACTTCACAGCGTCCTGCAGGGCATGGTCCAGAAGCGCGTCGGCAATCAGGAGTGTCGGCCGGCGCGGCCTGAACCGTGCCAGTGGGTTGATCGCCGCCCGGTGCTCCACCAGCCAGCCGCAGTCCCAGGCCTGCTGGGCATGGCGGGCCCGCCACCACCAGAGTTCGTTCCATTTCACCGTCAGCTTCAGGGCCCAGGCCTTCGCGCGTGATTGGGCCGCGAGCGCGGCCAGTTCGTCGTCGCGATCGAGCGTGCGTGCAAAGGCCGCGGCCAGGTGGGACTTGCCGCCGCCGTTTTCGCCGACCAGGACGGCAACGCTCAGGCGCTCGGTCACGTGCGGTAACACCCAGGGCCGCCAGAACGGGCTGCGGCCCGTGCCCATACCGGTCATGCACCAGGCTGCCAGCGCGGACCAGGTCGCTTGTTGCGCGGTTCCCAGTGGCCCGGCCCACTGCAGCCCCAGCTGGGCTGGTGGTGCCTGTCGAAGCGTTTCGGCGTCAAACCGGGCGACCAGGGTGGGGCCGATGTGGGAACCCGCCCAGTAGCAAGGTGCCAGCAGCAAGAGGCTGAGCGTCATCGTGTCGTGCCAGGCTCCAGCCCCGGGCAGCCAGTCTGGCTTCGGGTCGAGGATCGGCGATGCGAGCGCGCCAATCCACGGAACCCCTTCCAGCCAGCCGAGACTTTCCTTCAGCTTTAGATCCAGCCAGCCGCGATGCCAGTGAGGCTCAGCCAAGACCCCGCCGATCACGAGCAAGGCGCCCTCGATCACGGCGGCCAGGACCAGCGCCAGCACAGCGGACACCGCCAGGCCAGCCAAGCGATCCCTGGTGCTGTCCAGGCGGCGGCGCCTTTGAAAGGCTTTGCTCACAGAGGAAGGGAAGGCGGTGACGGGCAAGCTTTGCAAAACCGGCATCGTGCAGAGCCAGCTGCGTTGCCGTTGTTTGCTGCGCTGCCTGCCGCGAGACCGTTCAAAAACAAGGGCCCGCCCATAACTAAAGTCGGCCTGTTTGAACTCCGGTTTGCGCTTGCGCGATAAACCGGTGGTCTTCACCTGGTGCAACTCCAAACCTGAAGTCGCCGTCATGGCTGCGCCCGGAATATTCGGGTGGTGGAGACGAGGAGGATCGAACTCCTGACCTTCGCATTGCGAACGCGACGCTCTCCCAGCTGAGCTACGCCCCCACGATTTTTTTGGATCGTAGCATCACTCCCGGCTCGAATCTCGGTGCACAGCTGGGCACAGGCCAGCACGGTGCTGTCGGCTGACCTGCAACGCCTGGCCAGGCCCCACGCAGCCCGCGCCGCTACCATCGGTCCTGTTGTTCCCTGAAAGACTCGCGCGCAGACATGCCCACTGTCGCGCACCCCGACACCGACTGCATCCAGACGACCACCGCAAGCGGGCACCCGAACTAAGTCCGCCTGCTGCCCCGGAGACCCATCATGAAGCCCAACGCAGACCCGGCCTGGCTGGAAACCCAGTACAACAACCGGGCTCGCGTGCCCGACCATGCGCGCGTCTTCCAGCGCTGGACGGAAGCCTCGGATCTGGTGCGCAGGACGTCGCCAGCACAGCTGGACCTGCGTTTCGCGCCCGGCGACGGGGGCTTGCTGGACGTGTTTCCCGCCACCGTCCCGGCCCCAGCCAGCGGCGCACCGGTACTGATGTTCATCCATGGCGGGTACTGGCGTTCGTTGGACAAGTCGCAGCACGCTTTCGTGGCGCCGGCGTTCAATGCCCAGGGCGCCCTCGTCGTTGTGCCCAACTACGCGCTGTGCCCCGCTGTGACGATCGAACACATCGTGTTGCAGACCGCCGCGGCGGTGGCGTGGACTTGGCAGCATGCGCGCGACTTTGGGGGCGACCCGTCGCGCTTGGCCCTGGTGGGGCATTCCGCCGGCGGTCATCTGGCCACGATGATGCTCAGCTGCCGCTGGAAGGACATCGCCCCCGCGCTGCCTGCGCAGCCCATCAGTGGGGCGCTGTCGATTTCCGGTCTGTACGACCTCGAACCGCTGCGGCATGTGGCATCGGTGCAAGCCGACTTGCAGCTCACCCCCGCGTCCGTGGCGCGGCTCAGCCCGGCCTTCTTTCCGCGGCCCAAAGGCGGGCGGCTCTATGCCGCGGTCGGCGCCGAGGAAAGCGACGAGTTCCTGCGCCAGAACCGCCTGATCCGCGACGTCTGGGGCCCGACGGCCGTGCCGGTGTGCGAAACGGTACCTGGCAAGAACCACTTCACCGTACTCGAAAGCCTGGTGGACCCGGCAGGCCGGCTGCACGATCTGGCCCTGCGCCTGCTCGGCTTGCGCTGAAGCCGGGCGGCCTTCCGGGGCGCCTGCACGCCATTCGCCGCCGGGGGCACTGAGCGGAGCCTTGTGCAGGCCTGTTCCTGCCCCCTGGCGTCGGGGGCACGTCACTGCATCCGCTCGTCGGTCTGCCGCGTATCCATCGCCACAAGGCTTCGGTGGAACCCATGGCATCTTCGACAGCGGCTTCATGGCAGGTTCGTTGATCTTCACGTCTGGCGTGTTGGCGACCGCGTCGCCCGCTGCCGCAGCAGGGCCTGTCATGCGAGGGCCGGATGACAAGCCCTCCGCATTGCTGCGCCAACACGCGGCCTGGCTGGCGCGCCTGTGGCGGCTGTCGCCGCTGACCCTGCTGGTCCACGAAGCCAGCAGCCGCGTCGACAGGCTTGTGCATGAAGGCCTGCTGCCGCTGACGGCGCGCCGGCAGATCGACCGAGCCTGGCCGGGCAGCGCTGTGCTGCCGCATGCGCCAGCCGCAGACGCCCGCAGGCCCGAACGCGTGTTGCAGTTGCATGCCCTGCAGGGGCGCGACCCGGCTGCACTCCTGCGGCAGCGCCAGCTGGCGATGCTGCCGCCAGCGGCGCTGCCGGGTTTGTCGCCGTCGGCAACGCTGCCCGAATTGCTGGCCAGCGCCCAGGCCAAGTCGGGCGCGCGGCTGCTGCTGGTCGTGCGCCAGCTCGACCGCTTGTTGTCGCCGCGGAACGACGACCCCGGGCGGTGCCAGCGGCTGTGCGACGCCCTGGTCGATCTGGCATCGGCCCCGTCACAGCGCGTGCACATCCTGCTGGTGGTCGACGAGCGCGCCGACGCGCTGCTGGAAACCCTGCGCCGGCGCCTGCCCCAGCTGGACGACCACCGCCTGCGGGTCGGCGACCTGGCTGCGCCCTTGCAACCGGCGCCGCGTGCGGTGTCGCCAAGGTCTGAACAGGACTTCCAGCGTTCGCTGGACGCGATGCTGTTGCGGGTGGCGAACTTTGCCGGCCCCAACGCTCGACCCGAACCCATGCGCGGAAGGGCAGGCGACGCGACGGCGCTTCCACAGGCCAAAGCCGGGGCGCAGCCCCTGGCCGACATCCGCGATGCGCCAGACAACAGAACAGCGCCCGTGGCGGCGGCGTCGCGGGTGCCCTGGGTCTGGGGGCCGCCAGCGGCCGCCCTGGCTGTGCTGGCGGGTGTGCCGCTGCTCATGTGGCAGACGCTGCCCAAAGCGCCTGTCGGGGCCAGCGTGAATACTGATTTGTCGGCCACGCCATCCACGCTGGCCCAGCGGGCGGTGGCGGTCATGCCCGCATCTGCGCCACCCGCCACTGCGTCGTACGACAAGGCCGGTCCTGCGCTGGAACTGGCGCAGACCCTGGCGGCGGCTGGCCTGCCCGTGCAGATCAGCGGGCCCGACGACGCCTGGGCCCCGGGCCTGGCCAGCCTGTCGCGTGGGCCAGGCCTGGCCGTGGCGCGCTACGACGTCTTGCCGGCTGCGCGCGCTTCGGGCGCCCCAGCCTGGCGCGGCGTGCAGTTGCAGCCTGGCCTGCCTGCCGGCTGGCCCGAGTCGGCCAGCGCGGCCGGCGAACTGCAGCGCTGCGCTTCGCCCACTGGTTAGTCCCCCATGCACGTAGCCGTGCGGCGCGTGGCCTGCCGCATGTTCGCTGCCGGCTGCCGGCTGCCGGCAGACAGCAGGCGCTTGACAGGCTGCAGCCCGCGGCGCGCAAGCTTTCCAACCTTTCCTGCAGGAGCTTTCGATGACAGCCTCGATGAAGACATTCACCCGCCCCATGCACCGCAGTCTCGTCAGCCTGGCCCTGGCAGCCTGCGCAGCCCTGGCGCAGGCCCAGGTGCCGGTTGAGAAAGTCACGGTGCAGGCCACCGCCTGGTTCGACTTCGACCGCGCCACCCTGCGCAGTGCCGACCGCCAGACCCTGCTGGCCGAGGTGGCGCAGATGAAGGGCGTGACCTGGCAGACCGTCACCGCCACCGGGCACACCGACAGCCTGGGCCCGCCGGCCTACAACCAGCGCCTGGCGGCACGGCGTGCCCAGGCTGTGCGCAGCTTTTTGCTGTCGCAGGGCCTGGACCCGGCCATGGTGCGCACCGAAGCACGTGGGCCCCAGGCGCCCGTTGCCGACAACGGTGCTGCCCAGGGTCGCGCGCGCAACCGCCGCGCCGAAGTGCGCTTCGAAGGCGTGCGCGCGGCTGCACGCTAAAGCGCTGGCAGACCCGCTACCGGCATGGCTGCCGCCCCCTGTCTGGCAGCCCGTGCCGTGCGCACGGCTATCGTCGGTGCCTGACGGTCTGATGGCTGGCCGCCTGCCTGTTCACCACCCGCATTGAAAGCCCCCGCATGCTGTCCTCTGTCATCGCCGGCTTGATGCGCTTGCCCGAATGGGGCCTGTCCACCCCCGTCCTGGTGGACTGGGTTGAACAGGCCCTGGACCTGGGCATCACCAGCTTCGACCATGCCGACATCTACGGCGGCTACAGCGTGGAAGCCGCCTTCGGCGCAGCGCTGGCCAGTGCCCCGGGCTTGCGGCAGCGGCTGCAGATCGTCACCAAGTGCGGCATCAAGCTGGTGTCGCCCGCGCGGCCCGGGCATGCCATCAAGAGCTACGACTGTTCCCGCGCGCACCTGCTGGCGTCGGTCGACGAGTCCTTGCGCGCGCTGCGCACCGACCACATCGACTTGCTGCTGCTGCACCGGCCCGACCTGCTGATGAACCCCGACGAAGTGGCCGACACCTTCAGCCACCTGCGCGCCTGCGGCAAGGTGCTGGCCTTTGGTGTGTCGAACCACCGCGGCGACCAGGTGGCCCTGCTGCACCGGCGCTTTCCGCTGCAGGCCCACCAGCTGGAGTTTTCGGTCCTGCAGGCGCAGGCGCTGGACGATGGCAGCCTGGTGCAATGCCAGGACCTGGGCCTGCAGGCCATGGCCTGGTCG
Organism: Rubrivivax sp.; assembly: GCA_027485165.1. Classification (GTDB taxonomy): domain Bacteria; phylum Pseudomonadota; class Gammaproteobacteria; order Burkholderiales; family Burkholderiaceae_C; genus Rubrivivax. Next base: position 142,148 of record JAIXRN010000074.1, on the reverse strand, counting down.
CCCCTGGCCGGCGGGCGCCTGTTCAGCCCGTACGACGCACAGGCCCGGCGCGTGCTGCCGGTGCTGGAAGGGCTGGGCGCGCAACATGGGGTGTCGCCCGCGACGCTGGCCTACGCCTGGCTGATGCGCCACCCGGCGCGCCCACGCCCGGTCACGGGTTCGGGCCGCATCGCGGCCCTTCGCGAAGCCGTGGCGGCCATGGGCTTGCCGTTGTCAGCTGAAGACTGGTATCGCGTCTGGCAGGCCAGCACCGGGCACGAAGTGCCTTAGCCCGCGCTGCGCTGAAGGGCCATCAGGCCAGGTCGCCGTCGACGTAGTACCAGCGCCCAGCCTCGCGCACGAAGCGGCTGGTTTCAGCCAGGCGCTGCGCGCGCCCGCCCAGCTTGCTGCGCGCCACGAAGCTGACAGTGGCAGCGTCTTCGCCTTGTTGCAGGTGCTGGCGCACGTCCAGGCCCAGCCAGCGCAGGCCCGCTTCGCGCGGGCCCACCTGCGCTGGCCGGCTGCTGGGGTGCCAGGTGGCCAGCAGGTACTCGTCCAGGCCCAACACGTAGGCGCTGTAGCGCGACCGCATCAGGGCTTCGGCGTCTGGTGCCTGCAGGTGCAGTGGGCCGGCATGCCAGCGGCCGCAGCAGTGGGCATAGCGCGCGCCGTTGCCGCAAGGGCAGGGCGCGCCAGCAGCGGTGGCGGCGTCAGAAGCAGTGCGGCGATTCATCCGGACTTCACTGTAGCTTCTGGTGGCCTCGCACCCGCTGGACGCTGGCCTGGCATCGGCCTTTCTGGGCCCGGCTTCATTTGGCTTCCCGCAGCAGGTCGCGGAAGGCACCGAACAACCAGGACCGCAGGCCCAGCACCAGGGTGAAGGGCCGCTTGTCGGCGTCGGGCAGGCGCTGGTCGGCCAGGTGCTGCTGCGCGAAGTCCTGGGCCAGGCGCTGCAGCCTGTCGTTCAGCAGCGCCGCCTGGGGCAGGGCGATATGGCCGTGCACCAGCATCAGCAGTTCGCCGCTGCCGCCGAAGTCGCCGCTGAAATAGTCGCCCACCGCGTGGGTGCGGAAGTAGCGCATCACCGGCCCGTCGGGGCGCCAGCGAAAGGTCTTGTCCACCTTCAGCCGGTAGCGGTTGTGGGCGCGCAGTTCGATGAAGCCCAGCTTGTCCAGCGCCAGCAGGCAGGCCACCGCCTGCGGCTTGCTGAGCCGGTAGGTCTGGGTGATCTGCTCCAGCGTCCACTGGCTCAGGCAGCAGATGGCGGCCAGCAGCAGCTTGGGGTCGGCCACGACCGCGCGTTCCTGCTCCAGCGTCAGTTCGCTGCGGGCTGGCGCAGCCATCGCCACCTGGCGGGCCAGTTCGGCGAAGTCCATCTTCAGCACCGCCAACACCTGGTCGATGCGCGCCAGCGACAGGTCGCCCTTGGAAAAGATGCGCTTGACGCTGCTTTCGGCCAGGCCCAGTTCGCGCGCCAGCGCGGCGTAGGTGATGCCGTTGCGGCGCAGTTCGGTCTTCAGGGCGGCCACCAGGGCCTGGCTGCTGCTCATGGAGTTGATCCAGAAAGTACCGCCAAACGATACCAGTCGGCCGAAACGGTACGACACCCCCTGGGGCGATGGATACCTGGCGCCATCTTGGGCACAGTGCACCCGTGTTCAACGAAACCCCCCGCACCATGCCCACCGACACTGCCCCCAGCCTGGCCGCCACCCCGGCCGCCAGCGCCGCCTTCCACGCCCTGCCTGCATGCACCGCCGCCCCACGCGCCGACACGCGCGCCTGGAAGCTGCAGGTCTGGGCATCGTTCAGCGCTGCCTTGGCGCTGTGCGCCACCGGTCTGGCCTGGCTGCCGGGTACCGACCTGGACCGCGCGTTCATGGTCATGGGCTATGTGTTCTGCCTGTCAATGGCCTTCGTCGTGGCCAAGACCGTGCGCGACCAGGAAGCCCGGCGCAGCGACACCCCGCTGTGGGGCGCCGTGGTCTGGGGCGGCTTCGGCATGGCCATGCTGCTGACGGGCTGGGGCCTGTGGCGCATGGAGATCAACCCGTCCTACAAGGCGTACCTGGGCGTGTGCTGGCTGTTCCTCATCTCCAGCAGCTTCACCCTGGCCAAGACCCTGCGCGACGCCCATGAAGCACAACTTGCCGGCCGCCCGTCTGATGCGGCCTGAAGACAGCCCCCCAAACTCCAAGCTGCAAGGAAACACCTTGAACAAGAAAACGACTTTTTCGACCCTGAAATCGGCCCTCATGTCCGCTGCGCTGTCGACCGCACTGGCCCTGGCCGGCATGGCCCCGGCCGCACAGGCCCGGGCCGCTGCGTCTGAAGCCAGCGCCTTGTCGATGCTGCCGATTGCGGTGTCGGTGGCCGCCCCCGCGGCCCTGGGCGCTTCGGTGCTGGTGGGCGGCAGCCTGCTCACCGTGGTGGCGGTGGAGACTGTTTCCGGCGCCACCGTCTGGGTGCTGGAAAGGGCGTCCGACGGCGCGCGCTTCAGCGTCACCCTGGCCGGGTCGGCCGTGGCGGGTGTGTCGGTGGCGGCCGGTACCGCGGTGCTGGTGACAGCCTTCAGCGCAGGCTGGGTGCTGTCGGCATCGGGCAAGGCCATTGCCTACATCCCGAACGAAATCGGCAAGGCGCTGCTGCACAACGAAAGGATCATGCGATGAAGCCGCTTGCTCTGCTGGCGGGTTCACGGCTGGCTGCCGCGCTGCTGGCCCTGACTGCCCCGCTGGCCCAGGCCGGCCGGCCCTGCGAAGCCAGCCCGCCCCAGGCCGCCAGCGTGCAGCGCGCCATGGTGTTGGCCGAACGCACCGCTGCGCACCTGAACGCCAGCGGCGCGCAGGTGGTGGTGCTGGCGCGGGCTGGCCAGAACCTGGGCGAATGGGGCCTGCGCTGGTCGCACCTGGGCTGGGCCTACCGCGAAGGTGAAGGCGCCAGCGCGCGCTGGCGCGTCGTGCACAAGCTCAACCAGTGCGGCAGCGCGCGCGCCGACCTGTACCGCCAGGGCCTGGGCGAATTCTTCCTGGACGACCTGTACCGCTTCGAGGCCGCCATGGCGGTGCCGACGCCGGCCGTGCAGGCCAGCCTGCTGCCCATCCTGACCAGCAACCTGCGCGTGGGCCAGCTGCATGAGCCGGCCTACAGCATGGTCGCGTACCCCTGGGCCCAGACCTACCAGCAGAGCAACCAGTGGGCCATCGAAACCTTGGCCATGGCGCAGGAGCCTGCAGCCGGCAACCGCCAGCGCGCCCAGGCCTGGCTGCAGTTCAAGGGCTACGAGCCGACCACCCTGCGCGTGTCGCCGATGAAGCGCCTGGGCGCCCGTGTGACGGCCGCACACATCGCCTTCGACGACCACCCCGACGCCAAGCGCTACAGCAGTCGCATCGAGACCGTCACCGTTGACAGCGTCTTCGCCTGGCTGGAACGCAGCGGGCTGGCCGGCCCCGTGCAGGTGCTGCAGTGAACCGCCGCCACCTGCTGCGCGGCTGTTGCGGCGCCCTGGGCGTGGGGCTGTTCACGGGGCTGGGCCTGGCCACGCCCGCCCGCGCAGCGGGTTCGCTGCGCAACCCCTGCCTGGGCGCCGTGCCGGCGGCCGGGGCAGGGCAGGCCCTGCTGGACGAAGCCTGGGCCGGCATCGACCCCGCCCGGCTGGTCGACACCCATGCCCACCTGCTGGGCAATGGCGACGCCGGTTCCGGCTGCACCGTGCACCCCAGCCTGCAGCAGTGGTGGCGCCCCACCGAGGTGCTGCGCCGCCGCGCCATCCTGAACGCCGCCTGCGTGCCGGCGGATGCAGCATCAGTGGATCTGGCCTACGTGGCCCGGCTGCAGGCCCTGGCGGCGGGCTTTCCTGAGGGTGCGCGCTGGTGGCTGTTCGCCTTCGATCAGGCCTGCAGCGACGCCGGCCAGCCCATGCCCGACTGGACCACCTTCCATGTGCCCGACGCCTACGCCCGGCAGGTGGCGGCGGCGCTGCCCCAGCGCTTTGACTGGGTGGCGTCGGTCCACCCCTACCGGCCCGACGCTCTGGCGCGGCTGGACGCGGCGCTGGCCGCCGGCGCCGTGGCCGTGAAGTGGCTGCCGAGTGCGATGAACATCGACCCGCGCGACCCGCGCTGCCGCCCTTTCTGCGAACGCCTGGCGCGCGCCGGCGTGCCGCTGATCGTGCACTGCGGCGAAGAAAAGGCCGCCCCCGGCGCCGGCCGCGACGAACTCGTCAACCCGCTGCTGGTGCGCCATCTGCTGGCGCATGGCACGCGCGTGGTGGTGGCGCATGCCGCGTCGCTGGGCCGCGCCCGGGACACCGACCAGCCGTCCGCCCCGCTGCGCCCGGCCTTCGACCTGTTCACGCGCCTGATGGACGAACGCGAATGGGAAGGCCGCCTGCTGGCCGACGTCTCGGCCGTGTTCCAGCGCAACCGCAAGCCCGTGGTCTGGCAGACCGTGCTGCAGCGCCAGGACTGGCACCACCGGTTGCTGCACGGTTCGGACTACCCGCTGCCGGGCCTGATGCCGCTGTTTTCGCTGCCCGCACTGCAGAATGCAGGCGTGCTGGCAGAAGGCGACGTCGAACCCCTGCAACGCTTGCGTGAACACAACCCGCTGCTGTTCGACTTCGTGCTGAAACGCCGCCTGCGCATGGGGCAGGCACGCCTGCCGGCGGCGCTGTTCGAAGCCCGCGCCCTGAGCCCCGCGACCCTGACCAGGACGACCTGAAGATGACCCACCCCAGCGAACACCCCAATCAATTCGCGCTGCTGGGCCAGCGCCGCTTCGCGCCGTTCTTCTGGGTGCAGTTCCTGGGCGCGGGCAACGACAACGTCTTCAAGTTCGCCTTCACCGTGATGGTGACCTACCAGCTGCAGGTGGCCTGGCTGCCGCCAGCGATGGCCGGGCTGGTGATCGGGGCGCTCTTCATCCTGCCTTTCCTGCTGTTTTCGGCCACCAGCGGGCAGCTGGCGGACAAGTATGAAAAAGGCCGGCTGATGCGCTTCGTCAAGACCTTCGAAATCGCCATCATGCTGCTGGCCGGCTGGGGCTTCATCGCGCAGAACGTGCCGGTGCTGCTGGCCTGCGTGTTCCTGATGGGGCTGCACAGCACGTTGTTCGGGCCGGTGAAGTTCGCCTACCTGCCGCAGCACCTGAACGAGCGCGAACTCACGGGTGGCAACGGCATGGTGGAAATGGGCACCTTTGTCGCCATCCTGCTGGGCAACGTGGCTGGCGGCCTGCTGATCGCCCTGCCCGAGACCGGCGCGCGCTACACCGCGCTGGCCTGCCTGGGGCTGGCCGTGCTGGGGCGCGTGCTGGCCCAGGCGGTGCCGGTGTCGCCGGCCACGGACCCGAAGCTGATGATCAACTGGAACCCCTTCACCGAAACCTGGCGCAACCTGAAGCTGGCGCACGGCAACATCGTCGTCTTCCGCTCGCTGCTGGGCATCAGCTGGATGTGGTTCTTCGGCGCGGTGTTCCTGTCGCAGTTCCCGTCTTTCGCCAAGGACGTGCTGCACGGCAACGAACAGGTGGCTTCACTGCTGCTGGTGGTGTTCTCGGTGGGCATCGGCATCGGCGCGCTGCTGTGCGAAATGCTGAGCAAGCGGCATGTGGACATCGGGCTGGTGCCGCTGGGCGCCATCGGCATGAGCGTGTTCTCGATCGACCTGTACTTCGCTGCGCGCAGCCTGCCGCCGGCCGCTGCGCTGACGATCGCGCAGTTCCTGGCCCTGCCGGCGCACTGGCGCGTGCTGGCCGACCTGCTGCTGCTGAGCCTGTTTGCCGGCATCTACAGCGTGCCGATGTACGCGCTGATCCAGCTGCGCTGCCAGCCCACGCACCGCGCCCGCATCATCGCTGCCAACAACATCCTGAACGCGCTGTTCATGATCGTCAGCTCGCTGGGCGTGGGCGTGCTGCTGTCAGCGGGCTTCAGCATCCCGCAGGTGTTCGGCATCGTTGGCGTGCTGAACGCGCTGGTGGCGCTGTACATCTTCCTGCTGGTGCCGGAATACCTGCTGCGCTTCTTCGCCTTCATCCTGACGCGCGTGGTCTACCGCTTCCGTGTGCGGGGCGACGAACACATCCCGGTGCAGGGCGCGGCCATCCTGGTGTGCAACCACGTCAGCTACGTCGACGCCATTTTGCTGATGGCGGCCAGCCCGCGGCCGATCCGCTTCATCATGGACCACCGCATCTTCGCCACGCCGGTGCTGGGCTGGGTGTTCCGGCTGGCCAAGGCCATTCCCATTGCCCCGCAGCGCGAAGACCCGCAAGCCTACGAACGCGCCTTTGCCGAAGCGCGCAAGGTGCTGGACGAAGGCGACCTGCTGGGCATCTTCCCGGAAGGTGGCATCACGCGCGACGGCAGCTTGGGTGAATTCAAGGGCGGGGTGATGAAGATCCTGCAGACCCACCCGGTGCCGGTGGTGCCGCTGGCGCTGCAGAACCTGTGGGGGTCGACCTTCTCGCGCATCGAAAAGGGCACGGCCATGGTGCGGCCCTTCCGCCGCGGGCTGTTCAGCCCAGTGGCCCTGGTGGCGGGCCCGGCCGTGCCCGCGGCGGCGGCCAGCCCGCAGGGCCTGCGCGAACGCGTGGCGGGGCTGCTGGGGGCTTGAGAGCCTGAGGCGCGGCGAAACCGCTGCGAAACCGCAGGGAAGCTGCAGGGAAACCGCCCTGCACCGGTGGGTCTTCACACATCCAGCCTTGTGCAGAAGACTGTATGAACATACAGTATTCTGGTGCCCGTCTCCCCCACGCCCAGCCTGTTCGACGCCTTGCCTGCTGCCCCGCCAGCAGGGCAGGGGCGTGGCCGGGTTGCCGGGGGGCAGGCACGGGCGTCGCTGCCGGCGGCTGTGTCCCCGCCCGCCTTGGCCCTGACTCCTGCCGCCCCTGCGGCTCCTCTATCCCCTGAAGTCCCCGCACCGGCGCTGGAAGCCCTGCACCCGGCCCTGTGGCACGCCCACCAGCTGGCCCGGCCGGGCGGGAAGGTGCAGCCCAGCCAGTTCCGCGACCTCGACGCCGTGCTGCCCGGTGGCGGCTGGCCCACCCAGGCACTGACCGAACTGCTGCTGCCCCACCCCGGCCTGGGTGAACTGCGGCTGCTGGCCCCGGCGCTGGCGGCGGTGCAGGCCGGCGGTGGCAGCCTGATGTGGTTCGACCCGCCGGCCGCGCCCTGCGCCTGGGCGCTGGGGGCGCTGGGCATCGACACCGCGCAGCTCGTCGTCGTGCAGCCGCGCCAGGCGCTGCGCGGCCCGGCCCGCCAGCGCCTGCCCGCGGCCGACGTGCTGTGGGCACTGGAACAGGCGCTGAAGAGCGGCCATGTTGGCGCTGTGCTGGCCTGGCTGCCAGCGCGGCTGCCGGCCGATACCCTGCGCCGGCTGCAGCTGGCCGCGCAGGCGCACGACGGCCCGGCCTTCCTGCTGCGCGACGCGGCGGCGCGGCTGCAGCCCAGCGCCGCGCCGCTGCGCCTGCTGCTGGCCGCCGCCGGGGCCGACCGGCTGCGCATCAGCCTGCTCAAGCGCCGCGGCCCGCCGCTGGCGCAGCCGCTGTACCTGGCGCTGCCGCCGGTGCTGTCGGCCGCCGGGCGCGCACGGGCGCAAGCGCCGCGCGCCACGCCGGCCACCGGGCTGCCGCCGCCGGCTGCAGCCCGGTGGCCGGGCGCGGGGCTGGCGGTGTCTGCGACATCGGCGTCATCGGTGTCATCGGTAGCACCGGCGGTATCGGTGGTATCGGCAGCCAGTGGGGCGGGGCCCTGACGGCGCATCTCGGGCTGCTGCGCCTGTCCTTGCGTTCCGCGCTGGCTTCCTGCGCTTGCATCCCGCCCTTGTGCCTCAGCCTCGTGCCCCTGCCTTCGTCCCCCTGCCATGTTGTGGTTTGCCCTGCACCTGCCGCTGCTGTCGCTGGAAGCCTTCTGCGCCACGCTGTCGCCGCAGGCCCAGCAGCGGCCCGTCGCCCTGCTAGCCGGGCATGCCATCAGCGCCGTGAATGCCGCCGCGGCGCAGTGCGGCATCCGCCCGGGCTGCAAGCGCGCCACCGCGCTGGCGCTGTCGTCGCAGCTGCTGCTGGCCGAAGCCGATGCACAGCGCGACGCCGCGGCCCTGCTGGCCGTGGCCCATGCCGCGCTGGCTTTCACGCCATCGGTGTGCCTGCACGACGGCCAGACCGTGCTGCTGGAAGTGCAGGCCAGTCTGCGCCTGTTTGGCGGCGCGGCAGCGCTGCTGGCGCGGCTGCAGCAGGCAGTGCAGCCGCTGGGCCACCAGCTGCAGCTGGCCGCCGCGCCCACGGCCCTGGGCGCGGCCGTGCTGGCGCGCTGGCACCCGCCGGCCGTGCAGGGCCCCCAGGTGCTGGGCCCGCAGGCCAGCCAGCGGGCCGCGCTGCAAAGGCTGCTGCAGGCCGCCCCGGTGTACCTGCTGGGCCCAGGCCGCGAACACTGGGACGACCTGCAGGGCATGGGCTTGCAAACCCTGGGCGACCTGCGCGCGCTGCCGCGCACCGGCCTGGCGCGGCGCTTCGGCGAAGCGCTGCTCGATGAACTGGACCGCGCCTGGGGCGACCGCCCCGACCCGCGCGTGTGGCTGCAGCTGCCCGAACGCTTCGAAGCCCGGCTGGAGCTCTATGCCCGTGCCGACACGGCAGACCAGGTGCTGCACGGCGCCAGCGTGCTGCTGGCCCGGCTGGTGGCCTGGGCGCAGGCGCGGCAGTCGCGCGTGGCAGCCTTCAGCCTGTTCATGCACCACGAAGCGCGGCACCGCGGCAGCGCGCCCGCCGCCACCGAACTGCCCATCGCCCTGGCCGAACCCGCACTGGACCCGGCCCACCTGCAGATGCTGCTGCGCGAACGCCTGGGCCCGCTGCAGCTGGCCGCGCCCACGCTGGAACTGCGCCTGCACTGCCAGCACCTGGTGCAGGGCAGTGCGCCGAACGGTGAACTCTTTCCCAGCCGCGCCAGCGCCGCCGAAGGCCTGACGCGGCTGCTGGAACGCCTGCGCGCCCGCCTGGGCGACGCCCAGGTGCTGCAGCTGCGGGCCGTGGCCGACCACCGCCCGGAATATGCCAGCCGTGCCCTGCCGGTGCAGGCGCTGGTGCCGCGGCCGCCCCTGGCGCCGGGGTCGGTGCCGGGCACGCGTGGCAGCCCGCGTGCGGGGGGGGCTGGGCCCGGCCCCGCCCCGGCCCCAGCCAGGGGCCTGCCTGTTTCACCGGTCAGCGGCCTGCCCGTTTCGCCCGCCAGGGGCCTGCCTGGCACACCGGCCCCCGTGGTGCCCCTGCCCCTGCACCGTCCTGCCTGGCTGATGCCCGAGCCGCTTCCGCTGGCCGAACGCGACGGCCAGCCCCTGCTGGACGGCCAGCTGCTGCAGCTGCTGAGCGGCCCCGAACGCATCGAAACCGGCTGGTGGGACGGCCAGCCCGTGGCACGCGACTACTTCATCGCCCAGGCGCCCGACGGGGCCCTGGTCTGGATCTGGCGCGGCCGCCTGCCCGCGGCCTGGGGCGATGTGAACTGGTTCCTGCAGGGGCGGTTCGCTTAGGAGCGCAGGTGGCAACTGTCGGCAACCGCCGGGTGTCAGTCCACGCTGCCGCGGATCGAGTCCCGCCCATGCGCGTCGCGCGCCCGGCCCGTGGCGGTTTCCAGCGCGCGCTGCAGCTTGTCGATGGCGCCGCGGATGGCGTCGCCCGTGGTGGCGGCATCGTGGCTCACCACCACCGGGTCGCGCCCAGACGGGCGGGCTTCCAGCTTGCAGCGCTTGTCATGGTCGCCGCCGCGGCCGGCGTTGGTGTCGCTCAGGTGCACTTCCACGCGCGTCAGCTGGTCGCGAAAGCGCGCCAGCTTCTGCTTCAGTTCGGCGTCGACCCAGGCACCCAGGCTGTCGTCGCCCTGGATGTGCTTGTCGGTGTTCAGTTGGACCTGCATGTGCGGTGCTTCCCTGTAACTGCCAGTGCTGGCGGACCAGTGCGACTGCGGCCTGCCGCGAAGGTTCCATCGGCCGCAGCATCACGACAGCGGGCCCTGGTGCGGGCCAGGCCCAAAGCGCGGAAGACGGTCAGGCCATAGGCAAGAAGATGGGCCAGGACTCGCGTACCGAGCCGCTTGACGCTAGACCGACTGGTCTACAGAATCACCGCCATGCCCACCCCGGTTTCCAACACCCGCGACAGGCTCGTGGCCGCCATGATCGACGCGCTTCAGCGCCGTGGCCTGCATGGCGTGGGTCTGACCGAGATCCTGCAAGCCGCCCAGGCGCCCAAGGGCGTGCTGTACCACCACTTTCCTGGGGGCAAGGCTGAACTGGCCGTGGCCGCCATCGACCAGGTCATCGACGGTATCGACGCCAGCCTGCAGCGGCTGCTGCAGCGCCCGGGCCCGGCGCTGGAAGGGCTGCGCCACTGGCTGACGCAGGCCGGGCAGGCGCTGCAGCGCAGCGGCTTCGAACGCGGCTGCCCGCTGGCGGCCGTGGCGCTGGAATCCACACCCGACGACGAAGCCATCCGCGCCGCGCTGGCCCGCGGCTTTGCCCTGTTGCGCCAGCGGCTGGCGCAGGTGCTGCAGCAGGCGGGTGTCGCGCCGCTGCGCGCGCCGGGCCTGGCCGCCCTGGTGGTGTCGGCCTACGAAGGGGCGCTGATGCAGGCCCGCGTGGCCGGCAGCGCACAGCCGCTGCAGGCCACCAGCGACAGCCTGATGGCCATCCTCGCCCTGGAAGCCCAGGAGGGAAACCGATGAACATCGACAACCCGCCTCAGACCCCGGGCCAGCCTGCCAGCGCGCCGGACAGCCAGCCCATCACCCTGGTCGCGGCCGACGGATATCGCCTGGCGGCCGCGCGTACCCAGGCTGCCCACGCAGACGGCCGCTGCCGCGGCCGCATCGTGGTGGCCGGGGCCACGGGCGTGCCGCAGCGCTTCTACCGCCGCTTCGCGCAGCACGCGGCCAGTCAGGGCTTCGAGACCCTGACGCTGGACTACCGTGGCATCGGCCTGTCGAAACCGGCGCAGCTGCGCGGCTTCGAGATGGACTACCTGGACTGGGCCCGCCTGGACCTGGCGGCGGCCGTCGACGCCTGCCCCGACGACGGCCTGCCGCTGTTCATGGTGGGTCATTCGTATGGCGGCCATGCCTTCGGCCTGCTGCCCGACCCGGGCCGCGTGTCGGGCCTCTACACCTTCGCCACCGGTGCCGGCTGGCATGGCTGGATGCCGCCGCTGGAACGCCTGCGGGTGCAGCTGATGTGGCGGCTGGTGGGCCCGCTGCTGACGCGCTGGAAAGGCTACCTGCCCTGGAGCCTGCTGGGCATGGGCGAAGACCTGCCGCTGGGCGTGTACCGCCAGTGGCGGCACTGGTGCCGCTACCCGCGCTACTTCTTCGACGACCCGGCTCTGGCCACCGAGATGACGGCGCGCTTTGCCAACGTGCGGGTGCCGATCGTGGCGGCCAACGCGCTGGACGACCCCTGGGCACCCCCAGCGTCGCGCGATGCCTTCATGGCCGGCTACAGCCATGCCGGCTGGCGTGCCGTGGACATCGACCCGGCCGACCCCGGCCTGCGCCTGGGCAAGATCGGCCACATGGGCTACTTCCGCCCGGCTGCCCAGCCCCTGTGGCAGGCCGCGCTGGACTGGTTCGACAGCCTGCCCCACCCGAACCTCAAGCCCAGCCCCAGCCCCACCAGCCCAGGAACCCACCATGCGCACGCCTGAAGCCTTCAACCAGTTCGGTGCCACCCATCTGCCGGGTTATCTGGGTATCGTCATCCTGCAGTCCGACCCGGCTGAACTGCATGCGCAGCTGGCCGTGCGGCCCGAGCTGATGGCGCCCAACGGCTTCCTGCATGCCGGCAGCATCGTCACCCTGGCCGATACCACGGCGGGCTATGGCTGCTTCCAGAACCTGCCGGCGGGTGCCAGCGGTTTCACCACGGTGGAACTGAAGTCCAACCACCTGGGCACGGTGCGTGAAGGCATTGTGCATTGCGTCGCCCGGCCGGTGCATCTGGGCCGCACCACCCAGGTGTGGGACGCCAGCGTCACGGCCGGGGCCGGGGGCAAGCTGCTGGCGCTGTTTCGCTGCACCCAGATGCTGCTGTATCCCAAGTAGAACGCCAGGTGGCCTTCAGACCCGCGTTCAACGCAGCGCCGCTGGCGCGTGCGGTGAAGCGCCAGCAGCTCACAGGCTGATGCGGTAGCGCTTGCCCGGCCGGTGGCCATAGGCTGGCCCGGTGTCGAAGTCTTCGATGAAGACGCCGCCGTTGCGCGTGATGATGCGCTGCGAAGCCAGATTGGCAGGGTCCGTGGTCAGTTCGATGTGCGGCAGGCCGTGCTGTCGCGCCAGCGGCAGCAGCGCCGCCAGGGCTGCACTGGCGTGGCCCCGGCCGGTGTACCAGGGCACGATGGCATAGCCCACATGGCCCAGCACATGCGGCGGCAGCGGGGCGTTGCCGGGCATCCAGCGCAGGCTGATGATGCCGATGAAGCGATGCGGTTCAGGCGCCGCAGCGGCAGGGCCGGTGGCTAGCAGGTCGGCTTCGTCGGCCCAGAGCCAGCGCCGCAGGCTGGGGATGCGCCGCACCTGGCTGCCGTCGGGCAGCGTGACGACAGGGCCGCGGGCTTCGGGGTCGTCCATCCAGCGCAGGTAATCCACCGGGTCGCGGTCGATGTGGGCCAATTCTTCCTGGGCCACTTCCGGCCGGCTGGTGTTGGGCGACCACTGGCGCTGCAGAGCGGCGATGTAGTCGGGAAGATGGCCGGGGCCGGGTGTGATGAGCTGCATGCGTCCGACTCCTTCGTGCGGCGGGTCTCAGCGTGCCGGGCCCCCGGCGCGCAGCAGCAGCACAGTCTGGCCGGCAGCGTCCAGCAGCCGCAGTTCGGTGCCGGTTTGCTGCCAGGCCTGCACGCGCAGCAGGGCCTGCAGGAAGCGCGTTTCTTCGGCCTCGCTGGCCTCGCCCGGGCAGGCCATGCGCGTGCTGCCGCCGGCGCTGAGCTTCAGCGCCGACCCGGCCAGCACATAGCTGCCCATGATGCGGTTGCAGCCGGTGAAGCCGCTGTAGCTGCTGCTGCTGGCGTCCAGCAGCAATTCGGCCGGGCGCGGTGGCGACATCTCTGGCGCCTGGGCTGGCGGCAACTGCCAGGCTGTGCCGCGCAAGGGCGGTGCGCCTGCGCCGCCCGCCAGGCCCTGGCCAGCGCAGCCGGCCAGGGCCATCAGCAGCAGGGCGCTGCCGGCGCGCTGGGTCATGGGGCCGACACGTAGTTCGCGGGCAGCCAGCGGTAGCCCTTGCCGTCGGCCCGCAGCTGCCCGATGCCGGGGAATGCCACGTGCGCCACAGCCACGAAGTGCCCCTGCTTGGCAGCGGCGGCGTAGGCCTTCTTGCGCTGCGGCGCGGCGGCCTTGGGGTCGGTGTCGAAGCCGATCGTGACCGATGGTTCTTCGAACTGCACCGCGGCCACGTGCATCAGGTCACCCCAGACCACCAGACGCTGGCCTTCGCTTTCCACCACGTAGTTGGCATGGCCGGGCGTGTGGCCGCGGGTGGCGATGGCGCGGATGCCGGGCACCAAGTCGGTGTCGCCGTCGAAGGGCTTGAACTTGCCGGCCGCCACGTAGGGGTTCAGCGATGCCATCGCGCCCTGGAAGAAGCCCTTGCTGGCCTCGGGCGCGGCGTCCAGGTTGGCCTGGCTCAGCCAGTAGGCCTGCTCGCGGCCGTCGGCGCGCACCACCGCGTTCGGGAATACTGGCTTGCCGCCTTCCACCAAGCCACCTACGTGGTCGGGGTGCATGTGGGTGATGTAGATCTCGTCCACCTGCTCGGGCATGTAGCCCGATGCCTTCAGGTTGGCCACCAGCTTGCCCAGCGTGGGGCCAAAGAGGCCGGCCGCGCCCACGTCGATCAGCACCAGCTTGCTGCCGGTGTTCACCAGGTAGCCGTTGACGGACGTTTCCAGCGGCGCCTGCAGGTAGCTGCGCGCCAGCATCTGCTGGATGCGCGCCTGCGGCATGCCCTGCAGCAGCTGGTCCACCGGCAGCTTCACGGTGCCGTCTGACAAGGCCGTGACTTCAAAGCTGCCCAGCGTCATGCGGTACCAGCCCGGGGCCTGGCCCTTGGCGGCCGGGGCAGCGGCATGGGCGATGCCGGCCAGGCCCAGGCTGAGGGCGAGTGCGGCCAGAGCTTTCAACGATGAATGGCCGCGCTTCATGCCAGCACCTGGAGCAGCCACTGGCTTAGGTCTTTCACTTCTTCGATGCATACGGAATGCTCCATGGGGTAGTCGTGCCACGCAACAGGGTGGCCCAGAGTCTGCAATTGGTCGCGCGCTGCCGTGCCGCGCGCCAGGGGCACGATGCCGTCGCTGCGTCCGTGGCCCAGGAAGATAGGCAGGCCGGCCTGGCCGGCATGTTCGGCCACGGTCTGCTCGGCCAGCGGCAGGTAGCCCGACAAGCCGGCCAGCCCGGCCAGGCGCTGCGGGTAGCGCAGGCCTGCGCCCAGGGTAATGGCGCAGCCCTGCGAAAAGCCGGCCAGCACGATGCGCTGCGCTGGCACGCCGCGCGCCACTTCGGCGTCCAGCAGCGCGTGCACCAGGGCGATGGATTCGCGCAGCCCGCCTTCGTCTTCGCGCCGCACCAGGTCGGCGGTCAGGATGTCATACCAGGCGCGCATCGGGTGCCCACCATTGATGGTTACGGGGCGGATCGGCGCGCGCGGGAACACGAAACGCACCGGCCCGACCGGTCCCAGCCGCAGCTCGTCGGCCAGCGCCAGGAAGTCGGTGCCGTCGGCGCCCAGGCCGTGCAGCACCACGATGCTGGCGCGGGGCGGGGCGCCGGGGTTCAGTTCGATGGTCTGCAGCATGTCAGGCGGTCATTCATTCGTTCGGTCAGTAGTTCAGGCCGATGGCCTGGCGCACGTCCTTCATCGTCTGCCGGGCCACCGTGCGCGCGCGCTCGGTGCCCATCTCGACGATCCAGTGCACCTGTTTCGGGTTGGCCGTGAAGGCAGCGGCACGTTCGCGCCAGGGCTGCTGTTCCTTCACGATGGCGTCGATCACGGGTCGCTTGCAGTCCAGGCAGCCGATGCCGGCGGTGGTGCAGCCCTGGCGCACCCAGGCGTGCGTGGCGGCGTCGGTGTAGACCTTGTGCAGGTCGAACACAGGGCACTTGTCGGGGTCGCCCGGGTCTGTGCGGCGCGCTCGCGCGGGGTCGGTGGTCATGCCGCGGATCTTCTTGTCCACGGCCTCCGGGGTGTCGCGCATCATCACGGCGTTGCCGTAGCTCTTGCTCATCTTCGCGCCATCCAGGCCGGGCATCTTGGGCGTCTCGGTCAACAGTACCTGGGGTTCGGTCAGCACGGCCTGGCCGCTGCCCTTCAGCAGGCCCTGCAGCAGTTCGGTGTCGTCGCCGGTCCAGCCGGCCACGCCAGCCGCAGCCTTGGCCAGGATGCCTTCGCCCTTGGCCAGCGCTTCGGCAGCACCGGTTTCGCCGAAGGCCTTGCGCTGCTTTTCGAAGTAGCGCGCGTCGTCCTTCGGCAGCTTGCCCAGGGCGGCGGCGGCGCGTGCAGCGAAGTCGCCGGCGCGGCCGTACAGATGGTTGAAGCGGCGCGCCACTTCGCGGGTGAGTTCCACATGCGAGGCCTGGTCTGCGCCGACCGGCACGAACCCCGCCTTGTAGATCAGGATGTCGGCCGCCTGCAGCAGCGGGTAGCCCAGGAAGCCGTAGGTCGCCAGGTCGCGGTCCTTCAGCTTGTCCATCTGGTCCTTGTAGGTGGGCACGCGTTCCAGCCAGCCCAGCGGCGTGCCCATGGCCAGCAAGGTGAAGAGTTCAGCGTGCTCGGGGATGCGGCTCTGGATGAAGATCGTGCTCTTGTCCGGGTCCAGCCCGCAGGCCAGCCAGTCGATCACCATTTCGTAGACGAACTTTTCCATCACCTCGCGTTCTTCGTAATGCGTCGTCAGCGCATGCCAGTCGGCAACGAAGAAGTAGCAGTCGTATTCCTGCTGCAGGCGCACCCAGTTTTTCAGGGCGCCGTGGTAGTGGCCGAGGTGCAGGGCGCCGGTGGGGCGCATGCCGGAAAGAACGCGTGCTCGCATGGCGCAGGGCAGGGGCTGGTAAGAAGCCGTGATTCTGTCAGGGTGCTGGCTACACTGCGGCCGCGCCGCTGGGCACCTGCGCCACAGTGCGCGCGCCCAGCCCCGCCGGCGCCATACCCCCATTGCATGCCACCCATGAAACGCATCGTCGCGCTCGTCTCCGGCCGCGGGTCCAACCTGCAGGCCATCCACCAGGCCTGCCTCCAGCAAGCCTGGCCGGCGGCCGTGGTGGCCGTGGTGTCAAACCGCCCCGGGGCTGGGGCGCTGGACTACGCCGCGCAGCATGGCATCGCCACGGCCGTGGTGGACCACCGCAGCCAGCCCAGCCGCGAAGCCTTCGACGACGCACTGGCCCAGGTCGTCGACGCCCATGCGCCCGACCTGCTGGTGCTGGCCGGCTTCATGCGCATCCTGGGCGCCAGCTTCGTGCAGCGCTACCAGGGCCGGATGCTGAATATCCACCCTTCGTTGCTGCCAGCCTTCCCGGGCCTGCACACGCACCGGCGCGCACTGGAAGCTGGCTGTCAGGCTGCGGGTGCTACCGTGCATTTCGTCACCCCCGAGCTGGACCACGGCCCGATCGTCATGCAAAGCGTGGTGCCGGTGCGGCCTGGCGACGACGAAGACAGCCTTGCCGCGCGCGTGCTGGCCACCGAGCACAGCATCTACCCGCTGGCGGTGCGCTGGTTCGTCGAAGGCAAGCTGCAGATCGAGCAGGGCCGCGTGCGGCAGACCGATGGGGCGTCGCAGGTGTTGATCTAGCGCTGGCAGCGCCTCAGCCCGCGGCCATCGGGCTGAAGCGCGGCTGCTGCTGCCCGTCGATGACCACGCTGCTGAAGAACATGGCATGCGGCCGCACCCACAGGCCCTGCTGGCCGTAGAGCGCGCGGTACAGCACCAGGGCTTCCAGCGTCTCGCTGTGGCGCACAACGCCCAGCACGTCGTAGTGGCCGCCCTTGTAGTGCCGGTAGCGGCCCAGCGGGGTGGGGGGCAGGGGTGGCAGATCGTCGGCCGGGCTGGTGTCGGGTGCGTGCATGGCCGCGCAGGATAATCCGGGTGATGCACCCCAACGCCTTGCTCGAACTGAATAGCGAGCTGCTGCACGCCGTCTTGAAGCTGGACCAGCCGGCCGACGGCATCGTTTCCGCCTTCTTCCGCCAACACCGCGGCCTGGGCGCGCGCGAACGCCACACCCTGGCCGAGACCACCTACACCGTGCTGCGGCAGCGCCTGCTGCTGCAGCACCTGGCGCAAAGCGGTAGTGGCCCGCTGGAACGCCGTCTGGCCCTGCTGGCCTGGCAGGGCGGCGACACCTTCCTCCGCGGCGCGCTGCAGCCTCAGGAACAGCAGTGGCTGGCCGATGTGGCCACCATCGACCGTGCGGCCCTGCCCGAGAAGCTGCGCCACAACCTGCCTGACTGGCTGGCCGCGCCACTGCAACAACAGTTGGGCGACGACTTCTGGCCCCTGGTACAGGCGCTGGCGGAAGCGGCGCCACTGGACCTTCGCGTCAATCTGGTGAAGGCGCGGCGCGAAGACGTGCAGGCCACGCTGGCCGAAGCCGGCATCGACGCCCAGCCCACGCCGCACTCACCCTGGGGCCTGCGGGTGCAGGGCAAGCCGGCGCTGAACAAGCTGGCGCTGTTCACGGGCGGGGCGATCGAGGTGCAGGACGAAGGCAGCCAGCTGCTGGCCCTGCTGACCGACCCCAAGCGCGGCGAGATGGTGGTGGACTTCTGCGCCGGCGCCGGCGGCAAGACCCTGGCGCTGGGGGCGGCGATGCGCAACACCGGGCGGCTGTACGCCTTCGACGTTTCCGGCCACCGGCTGGACGCGCTGAAGCCGCGCCTGGCGCGCAGCGGGCTGAGCAATGTGCACCCGGCGCAGATCGCGCACGAACGCGACGACCGCATCAAGCGCCTGGCCGGCAAGATCGACCGCGTGCTGGTGGACGCGCCCTGCTCAGGCCTGGGTACGCTGCGCCGCAACCCCGACCTGAAATGGCGCCAGAGCCCCAAGTCGGTGGCCGAACTGCAGGTCAAGCAGGCCGCCATCCTGGCTGGCGCGGCGCGGCTGCTCAAGCCGGGTGGCCGGCTCGTCTACGCCACCTGCAGTTTGCTGGCTGCCGAAAACGAAGCCGTGGCCGCAGCCTTCACGGCCGAACGCGAGGCCGATTTCCGTCCGCTTCCAGCTGCGGAAGCGCTGGCCGCCGCGCGCGTGGCCGACGCGCAAGGCCTGGTGGCCGGGCCCTTTCTGCGTCTGTGGCCGCACCGGCACCGCACAGACGGTTTCTTCGCAGCCGTCTGGGAAAAGCGCTGAAAAGGCCAGGCCCTGCTGCCGTCGCGCTGCACCAGGCACTGGACTTGACAGCACCTTGATCTTGTTTTTGTGCGCTTTGGCCACAAATGACCGCTGTAGACGGGATTTGAGTCAAATCAATGTTCTGCCAGTGGCTGTGGGGACCCCGTACGCTGCCGCCTGGCCTGGCCCCTACAATGCGGGGGTAGTTTTCTGAATCAAGGACTGTCAATGGATTCGCTGTGGATGGCGCACGACGCGCTGGTGCAATGGCTGGCGCACGGGCTGCTGCAGATGGCTTGGTGGCAGACACTGCTGGTGGCGTTGGGGCTGACCCACATCACGATTGCGGCTGTCACCATCTATCTGCACCGCTCGCAAGCGCATCGCTCGCTGGAACTGCACCCCGTCATTTCGCATTTCTTCCGTTTCTGGCTGTGGCTCACCACCGGCATGGTGACGAAGGAATGGGTGGCCATCCACCGCAAGCACCACGCCAAGTGCGAAACCGTCGACGACCCGCACAGCCCGCAGACGCGCGGCATCAAGACCGTGCTGCTGACCGGCGCCGAGCTCTACCGCGCCGAATCGAAGGTCGACGAGACCATGAACAAGTACGGGCACAACACGCCCGACGACTGGGTCGAGCGCAACCTCTACACCCGCTTCAGCTGGCAAGGCGTGGGCCTGATGTTGGTCGTGAACCTGTTGCTGTTTGGTTCGGCCGGCGCTGCGGTCTGGGCGGTGCAGATGGCGTGGATCCCCATCACGGCGGCCGGCATCATCAACGGCCTGGGCCACTGGTGGGGCTACCGCAACTTCGAAGCGCAAGACGCTTCGACCAACCTGTCCCCCTGGGGCATCCTGATCGGTGGCGAAGAGCTGCACAACAACCATCACACCTACCCGACGTCGGCCAAGCTGTCGGTGAAGCCCTTTGAATTCGACATCGGCTGGCTGTACATCCGCAGCTTCGAAATCCTGGGCTTGGCCAAGGTCCGCAAGACTGCGCCGAAGCTGGCCTTGGGCGAGGTGAAGGCCTTGGCCGATGGCAAGACGCTGGAAGCCATCATCGCCAATCGCTATGAAGTGATGGCCAAGTACGCCACTGAACTGCGGCGCGCCGTTCACGCCGAGATCGATGCCCTGAAGACCAAGGGCGCCGTGAACAGCACCCGTTTCAGCAACCTGCGCCTGGCCAAGGCCTGGCTGCACCGCGACGACGACAAGATCCCGCAGCGCGTGAAGCCTGGCCTGCAGCAGGCGCTGGGCGAAAGCCCGCAGCTGGCCAAGCTGGTGGCCATGCGCGAAGAACTGCGTTCCTTGTGGACGCGCACGAATGTGTCGGCCGAACAGCTGGTGGCCGATCTGCAAGCCTGGTGCCGCAAGGCCGAAGACAGCGGCATCGCCGCGCTGCAGGAGTTCTCTTTGAAGCTGCGCGCGGCACACGCCTGACAAGGCCTGCGCGCCCGCCATGAAGCCCGCCACTGGCGGGCTTTTTTGTGTCCATCGCGCCGCCATGAGAAATGCCCGTACACGGCAGACAGCGATGAAAAAAGCCCGCTCAGGGCGGGCAGCGCCGAAAAAAAGCCCGCGCAGGGCGGGCAGTGCCGAAAAAAAGCCCGCGCAGGGCGGGCAGCACCGAAAAAAAAGCCCGCGCAGGGCGAGCTTTTAGCGGCGTGAAGCGGTTCAGCCCTTCTTGGCGTAAGCGCTGCACCAGCCCTTGCCGGCCACCACCTTGCCAGCAAACAGCGGGCAGCCGCCGTTCGCGTCGGCAGGCTTGCCCTGGTACAGGGCGCAGTTGCTGCACAGCTGGCCGGCAGCCCAGTTCTTGTACTTGGCCTTGTCGGCCTTGCTGGCGTCGGCCACGTAGCCCAGTGCAGCGGCCTGGGGGTCCTTTTCGTTCACCAGGTTCGCCTGGGCAGTGGCGACGCGGGCGCCCAGCAGGGCGGCGCCGGCGACGGGAACAATCTGAATGAACTTGCGGCGAGATGTCATCTGGGGCTCCGTGATTCAGGGTTTGGTTACAAGCATGCCAAGTAAGGCAAGCCCTAGGGTAACGCTTTGGCGCCCGGTTCGGCTGACACGGCCGAATGTCCGAACGCAGCGCTGTGCCTCAAGTTGGGCGGCGCCAGGACGATCTCCTGTCAATGCCGGCCTTGCACTCCCGCCCACCGCGGTTGCCCGTGCCCCGTCGTCCCCGTTGCCGCCCTGCGGCCCGCCATGCGCCTTTTCCGTCGTCGGTTCGCTCCTGCCTGCCTGGCTTTCGCGCTGTCGATGGCGGGCGTGCTGCCACTGCCGGCCTGGGACAACGAACCCATGCAGCAGGCGGCACGGCGGCTGGGCCCGGCCGCGGTGGCAGCGCTGGCGCCGCTGCAAAGCCTGTTGCGCGACGCCGCTGCCATGGACGACCTCGCCCGCTTGCAGGCCGTGAACCGTTTTTTCAACGATCGCATCGCCTTTGCCACCGACCTGGTGGCCTGGGGGCAGGAAGACTACTGGGCCAGCCCGCTGGAAACCCTGGGCCAGGGGCGGGGCGATTGCGAGGACTACGCGATCGCCAAATACGCCAGCCTGCTGGCCTCTGGCGTGGCCCCGCAGCGCTTGCGGCTCGTCTACGTGCGCGCGCAGATCGGTGCGCAGGCACAGGCGCACATGGTGCTGGCCTATCAAGCCAGCGACGCCGATGCGCCACTGATCCTGGACAACCTGCGCGCCGACGTGCTGCCCGCCCACCAGCGGCCCGACCTGACGCCGGTTTTCAGCTTCAGCACCGAAGGCCTGTGGCAGGGCCATGCCGGCACGCCCGCGGGCGATCCCCTGTTGCGCTTGTCGCGCTGGCGCACGGTTTGGGCGCGTACCCGTGCCGAGGGCTTCCTGTGATACTGCGCATGGGCAGGTCGTGCGCCCTCCGATTCTTCGAGACCACCCCATGACGATGACACGCCGCCTGGCGCTGCTGATCGCGGCCGTGCTGCTGCCGGCCCTGCTGGGCAGCCTGTGGCTGCACACCCTGGCCGCGCGCGACGCCCTGGTGCTGGAACAGGAAACGCGCAACCAGGACGCCGCCACGGCGCTGGCGCTGGCGCTGTCGCAGCAGCGCGGCGACCTGGCGGCGCTGGAAACCGTGGCCGCGGCGCAGTTCGACCTGGGCCACTACCGCCAGCTGGAGCTGCGCGATGCCCAGGGCCGCACGCTGTTCCAGCGCCAGCAGGCGGCGCGCGAGCCCAGCGTGCCAGCCTGGTTCGTGGCCGCCTGGCCCATTACCGCACCGCCCGGGCGCGCAGCCGTCAGCGCGGGCTGGCGGGAACTGGGCATGCTGGAAGTGGTGTCGCAGTCGGGCTGGGTGCATGCCGCACTCTGGGCGGCTGCCGTGCGCACCGCCACCTTCCTGGCCGTGCTGGCCGGGCTGGCGTTGGCGCTGACAGCCTGGCTGCTGCAGGGCTGGCAGCGGCCCCTGCGCGCCACCGTGGCGCAGGCCCGCGCCATCGAGGCCGGGCATTTCGACCTGGCACGCGAACCCACGCAGCCCGAACTGCGCGAACTGACGCGCAGCATGAACGCCATGGTCAAGCGGCTGAAGGAAGTCTTCAGCGCCCAGGCCGACCAGGTGGCGCTGCTGCAGCGGCAGGCGCAGACCGACGCCGTCACGGGCCTGCTGCAGCGCCGTCATTTCGTCAGCCGCCTGTCCGACCGCTTGGCCGACCCGGCCGCGCCCGGCAGCGCGCTGCTGTTGGTGCGCGTGCTGCGGCTGGACAGCGTGAACGAACGCCTGGGCTTCGAGGCCACCGACCGGCTGCTGGCCGCCAGCGCCGAAGTGCTGCTGGCTTATGTCGACCGTGTCGCGGGTGCCGCCGCTGGCCGCCTGAACGGGGGCGACTTTGCGCTGCTGCTGCCCGCCGCCGGTGTGGCGCAGGAAACGGCCCAGGCGCTGGCGCTGGCGCTGAACGCTTCACCACTGGCACGGGCAGGGTCGGCGCGTTACGCTGTGGGCGGTGTCGACGGGCTGCGCGGGCAGGGCGCTGGCGCGGCGCTGGCGGCAGCGGACGCTGCGCTGGCCGAAGCCGAAGTCGCTGACGCCCCGGTGGTGGAAGAGGCCGAACGTCGGGCACAGGACACCGCCGGCGCCCGCGCCTGGCGCAGCCAGATCGCCAGTGCGCTGGAGCAGGGGCGCGCGCGCCTGGCTGAGTTCCCGGTTGTCGACCCGCAGGGCCGCCTGATCCACATGGAATGCCCGTTGCGGGTGCAGTTCGGCGCGCCCAGCGGCGATGGCGACCTGGGCGACGACGAATCCGCGGCCGACTACCGCCCGGCCCGCGACTGGCTGGCGCTGGCCCAGCGCAGCCGGCTGATGCCGCGCGTGGACCTGGCCGCGCTGGACCTGGCCTTGGCCGCCATCGCGGCCGACGGCAGGCCGCGCGCTGTGCACGTGTCGCAGGCTTCGCTGGCCGAGCCAGGCTTTGTCGACATCGTGGCGCAGCGCCTGGGCCAGGCGGCCGCGGCGGCGCAGGCCTTGTCGATCGAGTGGGTCGAAAGCCCGCAGCCGGCCGACGGCAGCGCGCTGCGCCTGGCGGCCGAAAGCTGGCGTGCGCTGGGCGCCAAGCTGGGGGTCGAGCATGCCGGCGCTTCGCCGCAGGCGCTGACGCAGTGGCACGCCACGCGCATCGATTACGTCAAGATCGATGCCCGCCACCTGCAGGGCGTGGCCACAGACGAGGCGGTGCGCGGCTATGCCGCCAGCCTGGTGGCCCTGGTCCACGGGCTGGGGCTGCAGGCGCTGGCAGAAGGCATCGGCGACGCGGAAGACCTGGCCATGCTGTGGCAGCTGGGCTTCGACGGCGCCACCGGGCAGGCTGTCAGCCTGGGTGTGCTGCCGAATGCCGGGCTGCCGGAAGGGCGGGGCGGGTTGAACGGCCTGGCTGGCTGAGCCGGTGCGGACGGCTGCTGCCGCCCGTGCGGCAGATCGCCTCAGGCGATGTTGCCGTCGTGCACGCTGAAGCTGCCGCTGCGCCGGTCATCGAAGAACAGCTGCAGGGTATCGCGCACCGTGCGGAAGGCCAGTTCGTCCCAAGGGATGTCCTGTTCGCGGAAGAGCCGGGCTTCGATGGTTTCCGGGCCGGGGTCCAGATGCGTGTCCAGCATGCGGGCGCGATAGAACAAGTGCACCTGGCCGGCCCGCACGACGTTCAGCACGGTGAACAGGCCCTGCAGTTCAATGTGCGCGCCGGCTTCTTCGACCGTCTCGCGCACAGCGCCTTCGGCCGTGGTCTCGCCCAGTTCCATGAAGCCGGCCGGCAGGGTCCACAGGCCGTAGCGCGGTTCGATGTTGCGCCGGCACAGCAGCACCTGGTCGCCCCACACCGGCACGGTGCCCACCACGTTCAGCGGGTTTTCGTAGTGGATCTCGCCGCACACCGAACAGGTGGCGCGTTCGCGGTTGTCGTCGGCCGGCACGCGGTATTCAGCGCGGCCGCCGCAGACCCGGCAGTGCTGAATGCGGCGGGGCAGGTGCATGCGGGGCAGTGTAGCGGCTCAGGGCGTGGCGCAGCCTGCATGGCATGATGAAAGCCCCGGTGCCGCCATGCCCGAACAGGCCGCATGCAGAGCCGGTCGTTCGATCATTCCACCCCTACGCGCTGCCACCACCATGTCCTACGTCTTCGCCCCGCCCGCTGTCACGGCCGTGCCCGTCACCAGCGGCGGCAGCTTTCCCGTGCACCGGGTTTATTGCGTTGGCCGCAATTACGCCGACCACGCGGTCGAGATGGGCTTCAGCGGCCGTGAACCGCCGTTCTTCTTTCTGAAGCCGGCCGACACGGTGGTGCCCGTGGCAGCGGGCGAAACCGGCCAGATCGACTATCCGTCGCTGACCAGCAACTTGCACCATGAAGTGGAACTGGTCGTGGCCATCGGCCGCGGGGGCAGCCACATCCGCGCAGCCGACGCTGCGAGCCACATCTTCGGCTACGCCGTGGGCCTGGACATGACGCGCCGCGACCTGCAGGGCGAAATGAAGAAGCAGGGCCGGCCCTGGTGCATCGGCAAGGCTTTCGAGCAGTCGGCGCCGATCGGGCCGATCACGCCACTGGCCCAGACGGGCGAGATGCTGACGGGCAGCATCCAGCTGTCGGTGAACGGCACCGAGCGCCAGCAGGGCGACGTGAAGGACCTGATCTGGAGCGTGAACGAAACCATTGAACAGCTCAGCATCGCCTGGACGTTGCAGCCCGGCGACCTGATCTACACCGGCACGCCCGCGGGTGTGGGCGCGGTGCTGCGCGGCGACCTGCTGCTGGCCCAGGTGCAGGGCCTGCAGCCACTGCGCGTGGCGGTGCGATGAGCGCCAGCGGGCCGGGTACCGGTACCGGTGCCGACGCCGACGCCGACAGCAGCACCCAGCCCGATCTGCAGCTGTTCAGCTACTTCCGCTCCTCGGCTTCGTACCGGGTGCGCATCGCCCTGGCGCTGAAGGGGCTGGACTACAGCTACCTGCCCGTGCACCTGCCGCGCGGCGAACAGATGGCCGATGCCTATGCGCGCTTGAACCCCGCCCGGGTGGTGCCGCTGCTCAGCGACGGGCCGGTGTCGCTGACGCAGTCGCTGGCCATCATCGAATACCTGGACGAAACCCACCCGCAGCCGCCGCTGCTGCCCGCCACAGCGCTGGAACGGGCGCGCGTGCGCGCGCTGGCGCTGGACATCGCCTGTGAAATCCACCCGCTGAACAACCTGCGCGTGCTGCGCTACCTGGTGCACGACCTGAAGCTGAGCGACGACGACAAGGACCGCTGGTACCGGCACTGGGTGGAAGCCGGCCTGGCTGTGGTGGAAGCGCGGCTGAACCAGCAGCCGGCGGCCTTCTGCCACGGCGACCAGCCCACCCTGGCAGACTGCACCCTGGTGCCGCAGATCTTCAACGCCCGCCGCTTTCATTGCCGGCTGGACCATGTGCCGCAGGTGATGCGGGTGTTCGACCGCTGCATGCAGCTGCCGGCCTTCGAGCGCACGCGCCCCGAGGCCTGCCCAGACGCCGAATAAGCCGGGCCAGCATGCAGTCCGACCTGCCTCTGCCCGTGCCCGTGCCGCAGCCTCTACCTTTGTCGCAGCCGCGCTGGCCTCTGCCGCTGCCGCCCGTGGTGGGTGCCGCCATGAGCACGCGCCATGGCGGTGTCAGCCGCGGCCCCTGGGCCAGCCTGAACCTGGGCGGAGCCTGCGGCGACGAGCCCGCCGACGTGGCCGTCAACCGCCAGCGCTTTGCCGTCGCCCTGGGCGCGCGGCCGGTCTGGCTGCGGCAGGTGCACGGCCAGCGCGTGCTGCGCCTGGACGCGACTTCACCCGGCAGCGACCTGCCCGAAGCCGACGCCGCCTGGACGGACGCGCCCGGCATGGCCTGCACGGTTCTGGTGGCCGACTGCCTGCCGGTGCTGCTGGCCGCGCGCGACGGCCGCGCCGTGGCCGCTGCCCATGCCGGCTGGCGCGGCCTGGCAGCCGGTGTGCTGGAAGCCACGGTGACCGCACTGCAGCAAGGTGCTGGCGTACCGCCTGGCGACCAGCTGGCCTGGCTGGGGCCAGCCATCGGGCCGCAGGCCTTCGAAGTCGGTGCCGATGTACTGCAGGCCTTCGGCGTCGTACCCGGCCCCGCCCCGGACCCGGCTAGCCCTTTGTCCGGGTACTTCGTCTACCGGCCCCGCCCCGACGGGGCGCCGCGCTGGCTGGCCGACCTGGCCGGGTTGGCCCGCGCCCGTCTGCAAGCGGCGGGGCTGCCGCTGGCGCAGATCAGCGCAGCCAAAGCCTGCACCTGGACGCAGGCTTCAGAGCTGTTTTCCTTCCGGCGCGACGGCGTCACCGGGCGCCTGGCGGCTGCCATCTGGTTGCGCAGCGGCGGCATCTAGGGCCTCGGCCTGCTGGGCCTCTGCCTCTGCCTCGGCCTTCAGGCGTGCGCGCTTGCGGCCTGGGGTGCCCAGGATGTAGATGATGATGGCCACCGGCAGCAGGCCATAGAACACGAAGGTGATGATGGCGCCCAGCACGGTGCCCACGGGCGACATGGCTTCGGCCACCGCCATCATCACAACGACGTACATCCAGGCGATGGCAACCAGGTACATGGGGTTCTCAGGGGGTGGTGGCGGGGTTGGGGTGGCCGGCGCGAGGCCCGGTACGTCATGCCAAGGTAAGCCTGGGGTCGTACAACTCCTGACGGGGCTTGCCCTGAAACCCGGCGACGATCGGGGCCGCTGCCAGCAGACCTGCTCCGGCAGACGGCAGCGCAAAGACACAGGAGACACAGCAGATGAGCAGCAAGCCTAACCCGTCGGCGCCAGCGCCGCAGAACCCTGCCGACGCCATCGGGCAGACGATGGGGGCAATGTGGCGCAGCCTGCTGGGTGCTGCACCTTTGCCTGGGGCTGGCTTGCCAGGTGCAGCCCTGCCGGCCGTGCAGCTGCCCCTGGACAGCCTGGCCCAGCTGCAGACCGATTACCTGCAGCAGGCGGCCGAGACCTGGAACGCCGCGTTGCAGCGCCTGCAGCCGCCTGCAGACGGCCAGGCGCCGGCCCTGCCGCGGCTCGGCGACCGCCGCTTTGCCGCCACCGAATGGGCCAGCAACCCGGCGGCCGCTTTCACGGCCCAGATGTACCTGCTGAACGCCCGCACGCTGATGCAGATGGCCGACAGCCTGCAGACCGACGAGAAGACCAAGGCCCGGGTGCGCTTTGCCGTGCAGCAGTGGGTGGACGCCGCCAGCCCCAGCAACTTCCTGCCGCTGAACCCCGAGGCCCTACACAAGGCCGTGGAAACCAAGGGCGAAAGCATCGCCCTGGGCATGCAGCACCTTCTGGAGGACATCCGCAAGGGCCATGTGTCGCAGACCGACGAGACGGTGTTCGAAGTCGGCCGCAACGTCGCCACCACCGAAGGCGCGGTGGTGTTCGAAAACGCGCTCATCCAGCTGATCGAGTACCGGCCGCTCACGCCGCGGGTGCACGAACGCCCGATGCTGTTCGTGCCGCCGTGCATCAACAAGTACTACATCCTGGACCTGCAGCCCGACAACAGCGTGATCCGCCACACCGTGGCGCAGGGCCACCGCACCTTCGTCATCAGCTGGCGCAACCCCGACGACAGCTTGAAGGCCCTGGACTGGGACGACTACATCGAACAGGGCCCGCTGGCCGCCATCGCCGCGGTGCAGGCCATCACCGGCAGCGAGAAGATCAACACCCTGGGCTTCTGCGTCGGCGGCACCATCCTGGCCACCGCGCTGGCCGTGCTGGCCGCCCGTGGCGAACGCCCTGCGCAAAGCCTGACCCTGCTGACCACGCTGCTGGATTTCGAGAGCACCGGCATCCTGGACATCTTCATCGACGAAGCCATGGTGAAGCTGCGCGAGATGACCCTGGGCCCCGATGCCCCCACCGGCCCCGCGTTGCTGAAGGGCCAGGAACTGGCCACCACCTTCAGCTTTCTGCGCCCGAACGACCTGGTCTGGAACTACGTGGTGGGCAACTACCTGAAGGGCGAATCGCCGCCGCCCTTCGACCTGCTGTACTGGAACGGCGACAGCACGAACCTGCCCGGGCCCATGTACTGCTGGTACCTGCGCCACACCTACCTGCAGAACGAACTGAAGCAGCCCGGCGCGCTGACGGTCTGCGGCGAGAAGGTGGACCTGTCGGCCATTCAGCTGCCGACCTTCATCTACGGCTCACGCGAAGACCACATCGTGCCGTGGACGGCCGCCTACGCGTCGGTACCGCTGCTGAAGAACGCCGGGCGCGCGCCCAACGTGAAGTTCGTGCTGGGGGCTTCGGGCCACATCGCCGGCGTCATCAACCCGCCGGCCAAGGGCAAGCGCAGCCACTGGGTGAACGACAAGCTGGCGGCCAAGGCCGAAGACTGGCTGGCCGGTGCCACCGAAGTGCCGGGCAGCTGGTGGCCGCAGTGGACTGAATGGCTGGCCCCGCATGGCGGCAAGCTGGTGCCCGCGCCCAAGGCGCCGGGTAACCGGCTGCACCGCGCGATCGAACCCGCACCAGGCCGCTACGTCAAGGAAAAAGCCACCTGATCGGCCCGTTGACCAGGGCCGGCCCGCACCCACACACGACTGCATTCCAACGAAGGAGATTTCCATGAGCACCGACATCGTCATCGTCGCCGCCGCCCGCACCGCGGTCGGCAAGTTCGGCGGCACCCTGGCCAAGACGCCTGCGTCTGAACTGGGCGCCACCGTCATCAAGGCCTTGCTGGAACGCGCACGGCTGGAAGGCGGGCAGATCGGCGAAGTCATCCTGGGCCAGGTGCTCACCGCAGGCGTGGGCCAGAACCCGGCACGCCAGGCCGTGATCAAGGCTGGTCTGCCCGAGGCTGTGCCGGGCATGACGATCAATAAAGTCTGCGGCTCGGGCCTGAAGGCGGTCATGCTGGCAGCCCAGGCCATCCGCGACGGCGACAGCGACATCATCATCGCCGGCGGCCAGGAAAGCATGAGCCTGTCGCCCCACGTGCTGATGAATTCCCGCGACGGCCAGCGCATGGGCGACTGGAAGATGATCGACAGCATGATCAGCGACGGCCTCTGGGACGTCTACAACCAGTACCACATGGGCACCACGGCAGAAAACGTGGCCAAGCAATACGGCATCACGCGCGAAGCGCAGGACGCGCTGGCCCTGGGCAGCCAGCAGAAGGCCGCCGCCGCGCAGGAAGCCGGGCGGTTCAAGGACGAGATCGTGCCGGTGAGCATCCCGCAGAAGAAGGGCGACCCGGTGGTCTTCGCAGCTGACGAGTTCATCAACAAGAAGACCAGCGCCGAAGCCCTGGCTGGTCTGCGCCCGGCTTTCGACAAGACCGGCAGCGTGACGGCCGGCAACGCCAGCGGCCTGAACGACGGCGCTGCCGGTGTGGTGGTGATGACGGCCGCCAAGGCCCGCGCCCTGGGCCTGACCCCGCTGGCGCGCATTGCTAGCTACGCCAGCGCCGGGCTGGACCCGAAGATCATGGGCATGGGCCCGGTGCCGGCCGCGCGCCGCGCGCTGGAACGCGCGGGCTGGAAGCCGCAAGACCTGGACCTGCTGGAAATCAACGAAGCCTTTGCCGCCCAGGCCTGCGCCGTGCACCAGGAAATGGGCTGGGACACGAGCAAGGTCAACGTCAACGGTGGCGCCATCGCCATCGGCCACCCGATCGGCGCCAGCGGCTGCCGTATCCTGGTGACGCTGCTGCACGAGATGGTCCGGCGCGACGCCAAGAAGGGTATCGCCAGCCTGTGCATAGGTGGTGGCATGGGTGTCGCCCTGACCGTCGAACGCTGAGAATCCCCACCACACACTTCATTCAGGAGAGAACACCA
This sequence comes from Rubrivivax sp., assembly GCA_027485165.1. Classification (GTDB taxonomy): domain Bacteria; phylum Pseudomonadota; class Gammaproteobacteria; order Burkholderiales; family Burkholderiaceae_C; genus Rubrivivax. The sequence continues at coordinate 112,450 of JAIXRN010000074.1, read as the reverse complement.
TGGCCCAAAAAGTAGCGTACGTGACCGGCGGCATGGGCGGCATCGGCACCGCCATCTGCCAGCGCCTGCACAAGGAAGGCTTCAAGGTCATCGCCGGCTGCGGCCCCAGCCGCGACTACGCGAAGTGGCTGGACGAGCAGAAGGCCCTGGGCTACACCTTCTACGCCAGCGTGGGCAATGTCGCCGACTGGCAGAGCACGGTCGACGCCTTTTCGAAGGCCACGGCCGAACACGGCAGCATCGACGTGCTGGTGAACAACGCCGGCATCACGCGCGACCGCATGTTCCTGAAGATGACGCCCGACGACTGGAAGGCCGTCATCGACACCAACCTGAACCGCATGTTCAACGTCACCAAGCAGGTGGTGCCGGGCATGGTGGAAAAGGGCTGGGGGCGCATTGTCCAGATCAGTTCGGTCAACGGCGAAAAGGGCCAGGCCGGGCAGACCAACTACAGCGCCGCCAAGGCCGGCATGCACGGCTTCACCATGGCCCTGGCGCAGGAAGTGGCCAGCAAGGGCGTGACCGTGAACACCGTGAGCCCGGGCTACATCGGCACCGACATGGTCCGCGCCATCAAGCCGGAAGTGCTGGAAAAGATCGTCGCCACCATTCCCGTCAAACGGCTGGGCACACCGGAAGAGATCGGCTCCATCGTCGCCTGGCTGGCCAGTGAAGACTCGGGCTTTTCCACCGGCGCCGACTTCAGCTGCAACGGCGGCATGCACATGGGCTGATCGGGTCTTGGCGGGCGCCTTCAGGTGCCCGCCAGCACCAGCTTGATGATGCCCTTGGCAACGAAGCCCAGCAGGCCGAAGCCCAGCGCCAGGAACAACACGAAAGTGCCCAGCCGCCCGGCTTTCGAATCGCGCGCCAGGCGCCAGATGATGAAGGCCATGTAGAGCATGAAGGCGCTGACGCCGAACGTCAGGCCGAAGCTCGCGATCTGCTCTTCCGTGTAGCCGAACATCAGTCGACCAGGTCGCGGTAGGCGTGCCAGCTGGCATGCGCCAGCCAGGGCACCACCACCACCAGGCCCAACAGGCCCGTCAGCATGCCCAGGCCAGTGATGGCCCACAGCAAAGCCGCCCACAGTGCCAGCGGCGCGGGCGACGCCAGCACCGCGCGCCAGCTGGTCAGCACAGCGGTCAGCACGCTGACAGGCCGGTCCAGCAGCAGCGGCATGGCCACCACGCTGGACGCGAACACCGGCGCGGCCAGCACCCCGCCCAGCATCAGCCAGGCCTCGAACACCCAGCCCTTGTCGTCCAGCACCACATGGCGCAGGAAGTCCAGGGGTCGATGCACCGGCAGGTCGGCAAAGCTGGTCACCATGGCCGCCGACGTCATCACCCAGCCGGTGCCGGCCAGGCCCAGCAGCAGCCCGAAGTGCATCAGCCGCGGGTCCTGCGAACGCCAGACCGCCAGCACGTCGACCATGCCCATGCGCCGGCCCTGGGCCAGCCCGCGGCTGACGGCGTAAAGCCCCGTGGCGACGATGGGTGCGACGATGAGAAAGCCGCTGAAGGCGCCGGCCATGATCCAGAAGTCTTCATGCGCGAGCAGCAGCACCGCCCAGCCGAAAGCGGCTGCAGCCAGCCCGTGCAGCAGGCCCGGCACGGGGCAGGCCAGCAGGTCGGCCCAACCGCGGCGCAGCCAGACTAGCGGCTGCCCCAGGCTGACGCTGCGGGCCTGGGGTGCAGTGGCTTCAGGGCTGGGCGGCATGCGCTGCTTCGGCCTGGCCAGTCAGGGGCGCTGACCGCGGCACCGGCAGGGCTGGCGCACTGTCGCCGCCTTGCGCTTGCAGCAGCGCCAGGGCTGCGGCCTGCAGCTGCGCGGGTTCTGCCCCGGGCAGGGCCAGCGCCAGCGCCTGGCCAAAGCCCTGGTAATTGCGCGCGGTGGACCGGGCATAGACCGGGTCGTAGTGCTGCGTCAGCAGCTGTTCCACCACCCCTGGCCAGTCGCCCGCCTGCGCCTGCGCCTGCCAGGCGTCGATGGTGGCGTGACCTTGCACCTGGCGCAGGGCGTTCAGGCGTTCGCAGAAGCTGCTGCTGTCGGCCAGGAAGTGCGCGTAGTCGCCCAGCAGGAACTGCACCCGCGCGGCCACGCTCATCTGTACCTCGATGCAGGGCGCGGCGCGCAGGCGTTCCATCAACACCTCGGGCACGCGCAGGCGGCCGATGGTGCGGCTTTCGCTTTCTGCATAGACCGGCTGGCCCGGGCGCAGGGCGCGCAGCGCCTGCCAGACGGCGGTCTCGAAAGCCTTCTGGCTGGGCTGCGGCTGCCCGGGCAGCGGGCCCAGCACCGAACCGCGGTGCGCGGCCAGGGCTTCCAGGTCCAGCACTTGCGCGCCGGCTGCGGCCAGCTGCTGCAGCAGGCGGCTCTTGGCCGAGCCGGTGCGCCCGCACAACACGCGGAAGTCCAGGCCCAGGGGCAGGGTGTCCAGGTCGGCCAGCACGGCGCGGCGGAATTCGCGGTAGCCGCCTTCCAGCACCTGCACCGTGAAGCCGATCGCCCCCAGCACCGTGCCCAGTGCGCCGGAACGCTGCCCGCCACGCCAGCAGTACACCAGCGGGCGCCAGCTTTGCGGCAGCCGTGCCGCTTCGCGTTCCACATGGGTGGCGATGTTGCGGGCCGCCAGCACCGCGCCCTGCTTGCGCGCATCAAAAGCCGACACCTGCTTGTACTGTGTGCCCACCAGGGCGCGTTCGGCGTCGTTCAGCGTCGGCCAGTTCACGGCCCCGGGCAGGCGGTCTTCGGCGTATTCGCTTTCGCTACGGGCGTCGATGATGGTGTCGAACTCAGCCAGCCGGGCGATGGCCTGGGGGGCGGGGATCATGCGCAGGGCCATGGGCAGCGGGCCGTGTCAGGACGCCGGCGCCGCCACGGCGTCCAGCAGTTCGCTTTCGATCTTCAGCTGCGCGCGGCTTTGCTGCAGCGCTGCGCCGTCGACCAGGAAGGTGTCTTCCACCCGTTCGCCCAGCGTGCTGACCTTGGCCAGCTGCAGGTTGACCTGGTAGCGTGCCAGCACACGGGCCACGTCGTACAGCAGGCCCGACCGGTCGCTGGCCGACACCGTCAGCAGCCAGCGCTGGGCGCGTTCGTCCGGGCTCAGCGACACGCGCGGCGTGACTGGGAAACTTTTCACGCGGCGCGACACCCGGCGGCGTTGCGGTTCGGGCAGCGGGCCGTCGCTGGCCAGGGCCAGGGCGGCCTGCGTTTCCACCAGCGACACCAGGTCGCGGTAAGGCAGGTCGCGCTGGTTGACATGCCCGGCCAGGCCGCCGCCCACCAGGCTGATGACCTGGAAGGTGTCCAGCGCGAAGCCGGCGCGCGTGGTGTGGATCTTCGCGTCCTGGATGCTGAAGCCGGCGCTGTCGAAGTAGCCGCAGATGCGCGCGAACAGGTCGGGCCGGTCGGGGGCGTAGACCAGCACCTGCAGCCCGTCGCCCACCGATGAAGGCCGCGCCCGCACGATCGGCACCGTAGTGGCCACATGGCGCCACAGCGAACGCGCGTGCCAGGCGATGTCGGCCGCGTCGTGGCGGGCAAAGTAGCTCACCTCCAGCGTCTGCCACAGCGGTTCCTCGGTGCCGGGCAGGGCCGAGTGCAGGGCCAGGTTTTGCCGCGCTTCCTGCTTGCGGGCTTCGATCTCGGTCTCGCGGTCTGGCTGGGCGCCGCCCAGCGCACGCAAGGTGTAGCGGAACAGGTCTTCCAGCAGCTTGGCCTTCCAGGCGTTCCACACCCGCGGGCTGGTGCCGCGGATGTCGGCCACCGTCAGCAGGTACAGCGCCGTCAGCCGCCGCGGCGTGCCCACCAGTTGCGCAAAGCGCTGGATGACGTCGGGGTCTGACAGGTCTTCCTTCTGCGCGATGCGGCTCATCGTCAGGTGCTGCAGCACCAGGAATTCGATCAGCTGCGTGTCGTCGCGCGACAGGCCGTGGTCGCGGCAGAACCGGCGCGCTTCCACCGCGCCCAGTTCCGAATGGTCGCCACCGCGGCCCTTGGCCACGTCGTGGAAGATGGCCGCGATGTACAGCAGCCAGGGCTCGGCCCACTGCGCCGCCAGCTGGCTGCAGAACGGATATTCGTGCGCGTGTTCGGGGATGAAAAAGCGGCGCACGTTGCGCACCACCATCAGGATGTGCTGGTCCACGGTGTAGACATGGAACAGGTCGTGCTGCATGCGGCCCACAATGCGGCGGAACACCCACAGGTAGCGGCCCAGCACGCTGGTCTGGTTCATCAGCCGCATCACGTGCGTGGTGCCGGTCTTTTGCCGCAGGATGTCGATGAACAGCTCGCGGTTGATGGGGTCGCGGCGGAAATCCGCCCCCATCACGTTGCGGGCGTTGTACAGGGCGCGCAACGTGCGTGCCGACAGGCCAGACAGCCCGGGCGTCTGCTGGTAGACCAGGAAGGTCTCGAGGATGGCGTGCGGGTTCTGCAGGTACAGGTCGTCGCTGGCCACTTCCAGCATGCCCGCGCGGTCGAAGAAGCGCGCTGTGATCGGGCGCATGGGCACGGCTTCGCTCTCGGTGACACGTTCTTCGATGTTCAGCATCAGGATCTGGTTGAGCTGCGTCACCGCCTTGGCAGCCCAGTAGTAGCGGTGCATCAGCACTTCGCTGCTGCGCTGTTCCTTGCTGGCCTTGTAGCCGAAGCCCTCGGCCACGGCGGTCTGCAGGTCGAACACCAGACGGTCTTCCCGCCGCCCGGCCACGGCGTGCAGCCGCGCACGGATGAGCTTCAGCGTGCCTTCGTGCTTGGCCAGCTGGCTGGCTTCGAAGGGTGTGATCAGGCCCTTGGCCGCCAGCTCAGACCAGGTGCGACCCAGCCCTGCCGCCCGCGCCACCCAGATCACCACCTGCAGGTCGCGCAGGCCGCCCGGGCTTTCCTTGCAGTTCGGTTCCAGCGCGTAGGGCGTGCCCTCGAACTTGGTGTGGCGCTGCTGCATTTCCAGCGTCTTGGCGCGCAGGAAGGCGCGCGCGTCCATGGCGCGCGCCTGGCTGTCGCGCAGCTGCTTGAACAAGCGCTGCGCGCCACACACTCGCCGCGCTTCCAGCAGGGCGGTCTGCACGGTGACGTCGCGCTGCGACTCGTCCAGGCATTCCTGCACGCTGCGCACCGAAGAGCCAATTTCCAGCCCGATGTCCCAGCAGGCGGTGACGAAGCGCTCGATCGCGCTGCGCAAGGCTTCGCCCGGTGTGCCGGGGCTGCCGCGGCGGGCCGCGCCGGCAGCGGCCGGGCTGGCGGCCTTGACCTCGCCGGGCAGCAGCACCAGCACGTCGACGTCGGAATAGGGAAACAGCTCGCCGCGGCCGTAGCCGCCCGCGGCCACCAGGGTGGCGTCAGGCGGCATCTTGGCCAGCGCCCAGGCGGCGGCCAGCGTGGCATCGACATGCCGCACCAGCCCGCGCAGCAGCCGCGTGGCGGCCGGCGCGGTGGGGCGAGCCGCGGCGAAATGGGCCAGCAAGGCGGCCTTGCCAGCGCGGAACTGCGCCCGCAGTTCGGCCAGTGAGCCCGGCGCGGCATCTGCGAAGGCCACTGCAGCCGGGCCTGGCATGTCGCCAGGCAAGGGGGCCCCGGGCGCCGAAGAGTCCGGCGCCCCGCCAGCGGCCGGCTGCTCTGCGGCCATGGCTTTCAGGTGGTGGCCAGTGCGGGGCTGTGCGGCACCGGGGCCTGCAGCGTCAGCGCTGGTGCGCGGCCTACCCGCGGCCCGTAGCCAGCGGTGGCGAATTCGGGTGCTTCAGGGCTGCCGGCCGACACCGTCAGCACTTCGTAGCCGGTGTCGGTGACCAGCACGCTGTGTTCCCACTGGGCCGACAGAGAACGGTCGCGCGTGACGATGGTCCAGCCGTCGTAGGGGCGGGCGCCCTTGCGGTCTTCCTTGATGTCGCGCTTGCCGGCGTTGATCATCGGCTCGATGGTGAAGATCATCCCTGGTTCCAGCGTTTCCAGCGTGCCCGGGCGGCCGTAGTGCAGCACCTGCGGTTCTTCGTGGAACTTCGCGCCCACGCCGTGGCCGCAGAATTCACGCACCACGCTGTAGCCAGCGTTTTCTGCAAAGGTCTGGATGGCGTGGCCGATGTCGCCCAGCCGTGCGCCCGGCTTGACCTTGACGATGCCCTTCCACATGGCATCGAAGGTGATCTGGCACAGCCGCCGCGCGGCGATGGTCCCTTCGCCGACGACGAACATGCGGCTGTTGTCGCCATGCCAGCCGTCTTTGATGACGGTGACGTCGATGTTGATGATGTCGCCGTTCTTCAGCGGCCGGTCGTCGGGGATGCCATGGCACACCACGTCATTCAGGCTGGTGCACAGCGAGGCCGGGTATGCGGGGTAGCCCGGTGGCTGGTAGCCCAGCGTGGCCGGTATGCCGCGCTGCACGTCGACCATGTAGTCGTGTGCCAGGCGGTCGATGTCCTTGGTGGTGACACCTGGGCGCACATGCGGGGTCAGCATGTCCAGCACTTCGGACGCCAGGCGTCCGGCCAGGCGCATGCCCTCGATGTCTGCGGCAGACTTGATCTGTATAGCCATCTCGTGATTATCTCACCGGCCCCTAAAATCGTGGCTTGCCCAGCAGCCGGCCCCCGCCCCACCGCGTTCCATGCCCACTTCCACGGTTTTTTTCGAGGGCGGCAACGCACTCTCCGACTTCCGCGCCAGCGCCCTGCTGGCCCGCCTGCAACAGGTGTGCCCCCGCGTGACGGGTGTGGCGGCCATGTCGGTGCACTGGGTGCATGCTGACAGCGAACTGGCCCCGGCCGAACGCGACCGCCTGCAGGCCCTGCTGCACTACGGCGACCCCTACGCCGGCCCGACGGACGGCGCCCTGGTGCTGGTGATGCCGCGCTTGGGCACGGTGTCGCCCTGGGCCAGCAAGGCCAGCGACATCGCCCGCGTCTGCGGCATCGGCGCCCGCGGCGCCGGGGGCGGCTCGGTGCTGCGCCGCATCGAGCGCGTGACGGAGTACCGGCTGTCGCTGAAGGCTGGCCTGTTCAGTGCGGCCAAGCCCTTGTCGGCCGATGAACGCCTGGTCGTGGCCGCCCTGCTGCACGACCGCATGACGGAAAGCGTGGCCTTCGAACGCGAAGCCGCAGCCCAGCTGTTCGTGCCACAGCCCGCGCCGCCGCTGGTGCATGTGGACGTGCTGGGCCACGGCCGCGCCGCGCTGGTGCAAGCCAACGGCGAATTCGGCCTGGCGCTGTCCGACGACGAGATCGACTACCTGGTGCAGGCCTTCACCACGCTGGGCCGCAACCCCAGCGATGTCGAGCTGATGATGTTCGCGCAGGCCAACAGTGAACACTGCCGGCACAAGATCTTCAACGCCAGCTTCAGCATCGACGGCGTGGCCATGCCGCACACGCTGTTCGGCATGATCCGCCACACGGAAAAGACCAGCCCGCAGCACAGCGTGGTGGCCTACAGCGACAACGCTGCGGTGATGGCCGGTGGGCCGGTGCAACGCTGGGGCCCGAACGGCTTCACCAACGCCCCGCCATACACGGCGCGCGACGCCACAGCGCATGTGCTGATGCAGGTGGAAACGCACAACCACCCCACGGCCATCAGCCCCTTCCCGGGCGCCAGCACGGGCGCGGGCGGCGAAATCCGCGACGAAGGCGCCACCGGCCGCGGCGCCAAGCCCAAGGCGGGCCTGACGGGCTTCAGCGTCAGCCACCTGCGCCTGCCGGGCCTGGACGAGCCCTGGGAGCGGCAGGCCATCGGCAAGCCCGCGCACATCGCCAGCCCGCTGCAGATCATGACGGAAGGCCCACTGGGCGGCGCCGCCTTCAACAACGAATTCGGCCGGCCCAACCTGGGCGGCTACTTCCGCAGCTTCGAGCAGCCCGTGGCCGGCGTGATGCGCGGCTATCACAAGCCCATCATGATCGCCGGCGGCCTGGGGCAGATCGACGCCACGCAGACGCACAAGCTGCCCTTTGGCGCCGGCACGCTGCTGGTGCAGCTGGGCGGGCCGGGCATGCGCATCGGCATGGGTGGCGGCGCCGCCAGTTCGATGGCCGCCGGCGCCAACACCGCGGCGCTGGACTTCGACAGCGTGCAGCGCGGCAACCCCGAGATCCAGCGCCGGGCGCAGGAGGTCATCAACCATTGCTGGGCCCTGGGTGAACACAACCCCGTGCTGGCCATCCACGACGTGGGCGCCGGCGGCATCAGCAATGCCTTCCCCGAACTGGTGGACGGCGCAGGGCAGGGTGCGCGTTTCGACCTGCGCAAGGTCCCGCTGGAAGAAAGCGGTCTGGCGCCGAAGGAAGCCTGGTGCAACGAGAGCCAGGAACGCTATGTGTTGGCCATTGCGCCCGACCGGATGCCGCTGTTCGAGCAGATGTGCGCGCGTGAACGCTGCCCGTTTGCGGTGGTGGGCACGGCCACCAGCGAACGTGAACTGGTCCTGGAAGACGGCCCCGGCGATGACGGCAAACCCCAGCGCGTGATCGACATGCCCATGGACGTGCTGCTGGGCAAGCCGCCCAAGATGCACCGCGACGTGCAGCGCGTGGCCCGCAGCGAAGCCCCGCTGGACCTGACGGGCGTGAAACTGGAAACCGTGGCGCTGGACGTGCTGCGCCACCCCAGCGTGGCCAGCAAACGCTTTCTCATCACCATCGGCGACCGCACCGTCGGCGGTCTGAGCCACCGCGACCCGATGGTTGGCCCCTGGCAGGTGCCGGTGGCCGACTGCGCCGTGACGCTGGCCGACTACGCGGGCTTCCGCGGCGAGGCCATGGCCATGGGCGAACGCACACCGCTGGCAGCGCTGAACGGCCCGGCCAGCGGCCGCATGGCGGTGGCCGAGGCCATCACCAACCTGCTGGCTGCGCCCATCGCGCTAAGCCGTGTGAAGCTCAGCGCCAACTGGATGGCCGCGTGCGGCGAGCCCGGCGAAGACGCGGCGCTGTACGACACCGTGCACGCCATCGGCATGGAACTGTGTCCGGCACTCGGCATCGGCATCCCGGTGGGCAAGGATTCCTTGTCGATGCGCACGCGCTGGCAAGAGGGTGATGTGGCCAGGCAGGTGACGGCGCCGGTGTCGCTGATCGTCACGGCCTTCGCCACGCTGGACGATGTGCGCGGCACGCTCACGCCGCAGCTGCAGCCTGGGGACACGACCCTGGTGCTCGTCGACCTGGGCCAGGGCAAAAAGCGCATGGGTGGCAGCATGCTGGCGCAGGTGCTGGGCCAGTTCGGGCATGAAGTGCCCGATGTGGACGACGCGCAGCAGGTCAAGGCCCTGGTCGCGGCGATCAATGCGCTTCGCTCCCAGGGCCGCATCCTGGCCTACCACGACCGCAGCGACGGCGGCCTGTGGGCCACGGTGTGCGAGATGGCCTTTGCCGGGCACATGGGCCTGAGCCTGAACGTGGACATCCTGGTGACCGAAGGCGATGGCATTGTTGACAGCCGCGCCGAGTACGGCGATTCGAAGAACTGGGCCACGCAGGTGAGCGAACGCCGCAACGAACTGATGCTGCAGGCGCTGTTCAATGAAGAGCTGGGCGTCGTCATTCAGGTGCCCACTGCCGTACGCAACGAAGTCATCCAGACCCTGCGCGAACATGGCCTGAGCCGCCACGCCCACTTCGTCGGCAAGCCCAACGACCGCGGCGTGGTGGAGGTCTGGCGCGACACCAAGCTGCAGTTCGGCGCGCCGCTGCAGGCGCTGCAGCAGCAGTGGGACCAGGTGGCCTGGCGCATCGCGCAACAGCGCGACAACCCGGCCTGCGCCGACGCCGAACATGCCGTTGCCGGCGACCCGGCCGACCCGGGCCTGCATCAGCATCTCAGCTTCGACCCGCAGGACAACGTGGCCGCGCCCTATGTGCACAGCGCGCGGCCGAAGCTGGCCATCCTGCGGGAACAGGGCGTGAACTCGCACCTGGAAATGGCCTGGGTGATGGACCAGGCCGGCTTCGACACCTTCGACGTGCACATGTCCGATCTGCAGGCCGGCCGCGCAAAACTGTCTGACTACCGCGGCCTGGTGGCCTGCGGCGGCTTCAGCTACGGCGACACGCTGGGCGCAGGCGAAGGCTGGGCACGCAGCATCCTGTTCAGCCCCCAGCTGGCCGAAGCTTTTGCGGCCTTCTTCAACCGGCCCGACACCTTCGCTCTGGGCGTTTGCAACGGCTGCCAGATGCTGGCGGCGCTGAGCCCCATCATCCCCGGCACGCAGGCCTGGCCGCGCTTCACGCGCAACGCCAGCCAGCAATTCGAAGCGCGGCTGTCGATGGTGGAAGTGCTGGACAGCCCCAGCCTGTTCTTCCAGGGCATGGCCGGCAGCCGGCTGCCGATCGCGGTGGCGCACGGCGAAGGCCGGGCCGACTTCAGCCAGCGCGGCGACGCCGCGGCCGTGCACCGCGCGATGCGTTTCGTCAGCAACGCCGGCGCGCCCACTGAGGCCTATCCCTTCAACCCCAACGGCAGCCCGGCCGGCCTGACGGCCGTGACCACCTCCGACGGCCGTTTCACTGCACTGATGCCGCACCCCGAGCGCGTGTTCCGCAACGTTCTGATGAGCTGGTCGCCGGGCGCGGTCAGCGAGCACAGCCCGTGGATGCGCATGTTCCGCAACGCCAGAAAGTGGGTGGCTTGAGATGGCAGCCGGGCTGACAGGCGCGGTGATCTTCGCCAAGGACATGGCACGCGTGGCGGCGTTCTATCAGCAGGTCTGCGGGCTGCAGCCGGCGGGCGGCGACAAGGGCCACGTGGTGCTGCTGGCCGGTGAATCGCAGCTGATCGTGCACGCCATTCCTGCACGCTACGCCAAGGACATCGTCATCGACCAGCCGCCTGCGCGGCGCGAAGACACCCCGATCAAGCCCGTTTTCGCCGTCACGAACCTGGCTGCGGCCCGCGCCTATGCGGCGGCGCTGGGCGGGGTGCTGGACCCGGTGGCGCGCGAGTGGACCTACACCCGGCTGGGCCAGACGCGCACGATGTGCGACGGGCACGACCCCGAGGGCAATGTCTTCCAGCTCTGGCAGGTGGCTGACGTGGCCGCCACGGAAGATGTGGCGGCGCCGGCCAGTACGACCGAGGTGCCAGGCCCTGCCCACGGCAGCCGCCGTTGCATCAGCTCAGGTTCACGCTTCGAAGCCGAGATCGGCTATTCGCGTGCTGTCGTCGCGGGCGACTGGATATTTGTTTCCGGCACCACCGGCTTCGACTATGCGGCCATGACGATCAGCGAAGACGTCGTTCAGCAAGTCGCGCAATGCCTGCGCAACATCGAAGCCGCCCTGGCACAGGCCGGGGCCAGCCTGGCCGACGTGGTGCGCGTGCAGTACTTGCTGCCGAAGACCGAAGACTTCGAGCCCTGCTGGCCCGTGCTGCGCGCCGCATTCGGGCAGGTTCGGCCGGCCGCCACGATGCTGCAGGCCGGCCTGGCCGACCCCCGCATGCGCATCGAAATCGAGGTGACGGCGTTGAGGCGCCAGGCTGCCGCGGGTGCCGCAGGTGCCGAGCATCCTGCAGGCCTGCAAAGCCGTGCCTGAAACCCCGCACGCCCGCAGCCTGGCCTTTGCGCGCCGCTGGGGCATGCGGCTGCCCGTGGTGATGGCGCCGATGGCCGGCGCATCGCCACCTGCGCTGGCGGCCGGCGTGGCCCGTGCCGGCGGCATGGGCGCCCTGGGCGCCCTGCTGTTGGAGCCCATTGCCATCAGCGCCTGGGTGAACGACGTGCGCGGCCTGAGCGACGGCCCGCTGCAGCTGAACCTGTGGGTGCCAGACCCGCCACCGCTGCGCGACGCCCGCCACGAAGCCGCTTTGCGCCAGTTCCTGGCCGGTTTTGGCCCGCAGGTGGGCGCTGACGCGGGCAACGCCCGTCCGCCAGATTTCGATGCCCAGTGCGCTGCCGTGCTGGCGGCTCGGCCGGCCGTGGTGTCCACCATCATGGGCCTGCTGCCGCCTGTGTGGGGGCAGCGCTTTCGCGACGCGGGCGTGGCCTGGTGGGCCACTGTCACCACGCCCGCTGAAGCCCGCCTGGCGGCTGCTGCGGGCGCAGATGTGGTCGTCGCCCAGGGGGCCGAAGCCGGCGGTCATCGCGGCTGCTTCGACGCTGCCCGCGGCCGCGACGATGCTGTCGGCCTGTTCGCTTTGTTGCCGCAGGTGGTGGACGCCGTGAGCGTGCCCGTGGTGGCCACCGGGGGCATTGGCGACGCCCGTGGCATGGCCGCGGCCTTGATGCTGGGCGCCAGCGCTGTGCAAGTGGGCACGGCACTGCTGACCTGTCCCGAAGCCGGCATCGCCCCGGTCTGGGCCGGGGCCTTGCCCGCCCTGGCGCCGACCCAGACCCAGCTGACGCAGGCTTTTTCCGGCCGCTGGGGCCGCGCCATCGGCAACGCCTATGTGCGCGCGGCAGCGGGGCCGGCCGCCCCGCCGCCTGCGCACTACCCGGTGCAGCGCGGACTGACGGCGGCGATGCGCCGTGAAGCCGAGCAGGCCGGCGACCTGCAGCGCCTGCAGGCCTGGGCCGGGCAGGCCGCCAGCCTGTGCCGGCCCGGCGAACCCGCTGCCGACTGGGTGCGAAGGTCCTGGCGCGAGGCGCAGGCGCTGCTGGGCGTTTGACTGCGCAGCGCGGGCGACAACGCCCCGGCTACTTCAGCACCGTGTCCTGCAGGAACTTCACCAGCGTGGCGAAGTAGAAGTCGGCGTTCTCGCGCCGCGAAAAGCCATGGCCTTCGTTGTCGGCCAGCAGGTACCAGACCGGGCTGTTGCGGGCCTGCAGCTTGCGCACGATCTGCTCGCTTTCGGTCCAGGGCACTCGCGGGTCGTTCTTGCCTTGGGCCACCAGCAGTGGTTTGCTGATCTTGTCCGATAGGTTCAGCGGCGAAATGCTTTCCAGAAAGGCACGCATCGCGGGGTCGCGTTCGTCGCCGTATTCCACGCGGCGCAGGTCGCGGCGGTAGCTTTCCGTACGTTCCAGGAAGGTGACGAAGTTGCTGATGCCCACTGTGCTGGCGGCGCCGGCAATGCGGTCGGCCAGGCGCACGCTAGCGGCCAGGGCCATGTAGCCGCCGTAGCTGCCGCCAGCCACCACCACGCGCTTCGCGTCCAGGCGCGGGTGCGTCGTCATCCAGTCGATGGCCGTGCCCATGTCCTTGACCGAGTCTTCGCGCAGCCGGCCGTTGTCCAGGTTCAGGAAGGTCTTGCCGTAGCCAGACGAGCCGCGCACGTTGGGTTCGAACACCGCCACGCCCAGTTCCTGCGTCAGGTAGTTCAGCCGGCCCTTCCAGCCCAGCTTGCTTTGCGCTTCGGGGCCGCCGTGCACCGACATGTAGACCGGGCGCTTGCCGGTGAAGCGCGCCGGCGGCAGGTACAGGATGCCGCTGATGGTGCGGCCGTCGAAGCTTTTCCAGCGCACGATTTCCGGGTCGGGCAGGCTGGCCAGGTCCAGGCCGGCGGGGGTGTAGGGCTGGGTCCAGGCCTGCACGGCGCCGGTCTTGGGGTCCAGCGACAGCACCTGGGCTGGCGCGCGAGCGCCGCTGTTCACCAGCGCCAGTTCGCCCGTGCGGCGGTGTGTGCGCAGCGCACCCACGCTGCCCGTGGACAGCCGGGTGGCGGCGGGCAGGGCGCGCTCTGCCCCGGTGGCCGGGTCCAGCAGGCGAAGCTCGTCACGGCCGTCGACGTTGACCGTCAGGGCCAGCAGGCCGCTGCCGGGGGCCAGGTCGCCGTCGGCCACGTCCCAGGGGATATGGGCTGTCAGGCGCTTCAGCCCGGCCGGGGCGGGGGTAGCCAGGTCCAGGCGCATCAGTTCGCGGAATTCGCTGGCGCGGTCGCTGACGACAAAGATCGACTGCCCGTCTGGCGTCCAGCCGGCGCTGAAGTGGCTGGCCACCACGGTCTCGCCTGCGGCCGGCAGCAGCTGCTGGCGTTGGCCGTCAGCCAGGCGCAGCAGCCAGACTTCGCTGCGCGTGGCCGAGACGTAGCGCGTGATGGCCACGCGCGTTTCGTCGGGCGAGACCTCGATGCCGTCCCAGCCGCCACCCGGCAGTTCGGCGATCGCGCGCCGCTGCTCGGGCTTCATCGGGTCGACGACGGACAGCGTGGTCGTGACGTCGGCACGCGTGCCGCCGGCCGCGGTGCGGTCCAGGGGAACCGAGGTGTACAGCACCTGGGCTGTCGACGGCAGCCAGGCGCCGAATTCATGGCGCTGGCCGCCAGGCGTGATCTGGGTCGTGGCCAGGGTGTCGGGGTCCAGCCGGAAGAGCTGGAAGACTTCGTCGCCGCCGGTGCCGCGCGCGAAAACGATGAAACGACCCTGACGCGGTTCCCAACGTCCGTTGCCCACCGGGTCGGGTCCGCTGGTCAGGGGTTCCAGCGCACCCAGCGGGCTGCGCAAGCGGAACAGTTGTGCCGTGCTGGCGCCCGGCAGGCGATGGCTGACCAGCATTTCGCGCTGCAGCGGGTGCCAGTCGGCGACGCCATGGCCCAACACCTGGCTGTAACGCTGGATGGGCGCCAGCACCGCCGGGTCCAGCGGCGGCACGCCTTCGACGCGCAGGGCTGCCGGGGGTGCCAAGACACCGGCCGCAGGGGCCGGCGGCGCGGCCACGGGGGCCGGCCTGGGGCCTTCCGAAGTGGCACAGGCAGACAAGCCCAGCACGACGGCCATGGCCAGCGCAAGCCTCCGCGCAGGGTGCTGCCAGCAGGGCGCGGCGCTGGCCCTGAGGTGGGCGGCGGCGGGGTTGGTATTTCGGGGCTGTGTCATGCCACCATGCTAACGGCCGGGGCTGCCAGCCCGCGTGCGCTACGAGCCCAAAAAGGACGCTGCCCGCATTCGCGGGGGTGGCGAATGCGGGCAGTGGCTGGGGCCCGGTTGACAGGGCCCAGTGGGCGGGCCGGTCGGCAGATCAGGGGATCAGCGGATCAGCGGATCAGGGCATCGGGGTTCAGGCCGCGATCTGCTCGATGCCGGCAATGGCCCAGGCGCTGTCGGCGCTGCCGACGTCCTTGACCAGGTGCCAGACCTCGTTGAAAGCCGTGGCGGCGGCGCCGGCTTCTTCAACCACCAGGCCGGTGAAGCGCACGCTGACCACCTGCCGGCCGTCTTCCTCGGCGACGTCCAGCACCTGGGCGTCCACCTTCTGCACGTCGGTGCTTTGGGCCACGTCGCCGCGGTCCTGGATGTCCAGCCGGATGGCGGCAAACATCTCCGGCGTGGTGAAGCGGCGCAGGTCGTTCAGGTCGCCAGCGTCGTTGGCCGTCTGCATGCGGATGAAGATCATCTTGGCGATGCGTTCGAAGCCTTCGCTGTCGAAGCTGGCGGGCACGAAGGCGGCGGCGACGGCAGCGGGGCGTGCGGCTGCCAAGCTGGCGGGCGCAACTTCAGCGGTACCCAGTACGGACGGGGCAGTGGGCGCAACCGCTGGCTGCGGTTGGGGCCGGAATGCGGCGGGGCGCTCATCGATCATTTCGCGCTGAACCGGCATCTGGGCTTGCACCGCGCCGGGGGTGCGGCCGACGCCCGTAGCGCCGGCACCGGCCAGGGCCGGTGTCTGGCCCTGTGCCTGCTTGCCGAAGCGGGCCATCAGGAAACGCACCAAGAAGAACGCCGCCACGCCCAGCAGGGCCAGCATGACGAAGTTCGCCAGTTCAGCGCCCAGGCCCATGCTGCTGAACAGCGCCGCCAGGCCCAGACCGGCAGCCAGACCAGCGATCGGGCCCAGCCACGACCGTTTGCCGGCCGCGGCAGCCGCCGTACCAGCAGTTGCGGCGCCCGCGGCCGCAGGCGTGCCGGGGTTGGCACCCTGGGCCGGCTGCGCCGGACGGGCGGGCGGTGCGTCAGGTGCGGTGCGGGCCGGCATGTCGCGCTGCATGCCCTGCGACTTGCCGCCACCCAGGCGCTTGGCATCGGCATGTGTCGGCAGCGCGCCGGTCAGCACAACGGCGGCGCCGAGAGCGATGCTGAGTACGCGGTTCATCCAGGTGTTCACTCTTGCAGTCCTTTGGCAAAACCAGTCAGTAGGAGGATGAGATGGGGGCACCCCATCGCGGTGCAAGACAGTCGCGGAAAACCGGCGTCCCACCGCTTGCAAGCGGAGTGTGCGCGATTGAGTCCGCCATGCCCAGCGCACCGGTGCATGGCCCCGCGCGCCGTGGGTGCTGCGCCGCGGCATGATCGGGCTGCGCCGCTGTGGCGCGCCCCGGTCACGCACCGCTGCCCCATGACACCCGCACTGCTGTGGACATTGTCGATCGCCCTCATCCTCATCGGCCTGGCCGGCACCGTGTTGCCCGCGCTACCGGGTACCGCCCTGGTGCTGGGCGGCATCGTGCTGGGGGCCTGGATCGACGACTTCACCCGCGTCGGCACGGGCACCCTGGTGGTGGTGGCCTTGCTGGCCGTGCTGGCCTGGGTGCTGGATTTCGTGGCCGGCTTGCTGGGTGCCAAAAAAGTGGGGGCCAGCCGCCAGGCCTTGGTGGGCGCCGCCGTGGGCACCGTGGTGGGCCTGTTCATGGGCCTGGTGGGCGTGCTCTTCATGCCCCTGGTGGGCGCGGCGGTGGGTGAATACGTGGCGCGCCGCGACGAACAGCACGCCCTGAAGGTGGGCGTGGCCACCTGGCTGGGCATCATGGCCGGGATGCTGGCCAAGGTCGTGATCGCTTTCATGATGGTGGGCATCTTCATCGCTGCGCTGGCGTTCTGAAACGGCCGATGACCTGCAGCATGAAATACCTGGCCTGCGGTCTGCTGGCGCGCGTGGCCTTGACTGCGCTGGCCCTGGTGCCTATGCAGGCCCAGGCGCAGGACCGCAGCTTCGAGCGCGAACTGTTCAAGACGCGCTTCGAACACGAGGTGAAGTTCCGTGCTGCGGCCGTCCAGGTGGCCTGGGGCGCCGAGGCGCTGTGCGATGTGGTGACCGAGATCGAACCCCTCGTGCTGCTGTCGGTGCACGCGCTGCGCCGCGGCCTGCCGGCGCAGGACCTGGCGCTGTACCGCGAAGTCACCGGCATGGACGAGCAATGGCGCGTGGTGTGGCTGGACGAATCAGCACCGGCCGGGCTGAAACGGGGCGATGCGGTGCAGGCCATCAACGGCCGGCCGCTGCCGGGCAGCGCCACCCGCTTCGAACTGGGCGCGGTGTTTCGCGGCGAACTGCCGATGGCTCGCGACGACGCCGGCTTCTGGGACGTGGTGCTGAAAGCGCGCGAAGAAGCTGCGGAAGGCAAGCCCTACACGCTGACCCTGGCCGACGGCCGCGCGCTGCGCGTCGACACCCAGACCGGCTGCGCCGGCGGCGTCACGGCCAGCACGTTCGACGCCGACCCCAACGTGTTCTGGCGCCAGGGCACGCAGCGCGTGAAAATTCCGGCCAATGCCGTGATCGAGGCGCGCACGCAGGACGAATTCCGCTGGCTCGCCGCCTTTGGCGTCTATTTCCAGGCCAGCCTGTCGGCCCATGAACGCGAACAGGCCAGCGCCGGGCGCAGCACCGGCTTCGTGGTCGGCAAGATCCTGACTGTGGCGGTGCCGGGGGCGGGCATGCTGCTGTCGGCCGCGCAAGCGCAGGCCGACCGCGCGCTGGCGGTGGACAGCGCTGTGGGCAGCGCCGACTTTTTTGCCACCGAGGTGGTGGTGGCACTGGGCGGCGACGCCGCTGCCGGCCTGCGCCTGAACGAACGCATGGCTGCGCGCGGCCTGAAGGTGGACGTGGTGATGATGGACGCCTTCCGCCGATCCAGTGCCGCCGAGCATGTGCGCAGGCTGCAGGCGCTGCAGCGGCAGCAGGCCGAAAAGGAACGGTTGGAAGCCCAGGCGCAAGAGGCGCTGCAGATGTCGCCGCCGGCGCAAGCCCAGCCACCGGGGCGCTGAAGGACACCGGCGCCGGGTTCAGCCCCACCGGTACGGGGCCGTCAGGCCCCCAGCAGGCGACCCAGCCATTCGTGCAGTACCAGCCGTGTCTCGTCGGCACCGGTCAGGCTGGGCAGCCAGTCGCGGGCGCGCAGCGAACCCTCGGGCGCCACCCCCAGGGGTGCCAGGGTCAGCTGCAGCGGCACGGGGCCGGCCGCGATGGCGTTGCGGAACGCGCGCGCCGCGCGTGGCATGTGGTAGTCGTGCGTCACCAGCACGATGTGGCGGACGCCTTGTTCACGCAGCAGGGGCACGCTGCGCGAAGCGTTCTCGCGCGTGTCACGCGACTGGGTTTCCAGCCAGCGCAGCTTGAAGCCGAATTCGTTCTCGGCGATGCGGCTGGCGAGCGCAGCTTCGCTGGCCCGGTCGTCCCCGCCCCAGCCCACGCCGCCGCTGAAGGCCAGCGGCAGCCCGGTCTGGCGCGCCAGGAAGATGCCGTAGCGCAGCCGCTCCACCCCGCGTGGGTGCAGGTCGCTGGTGCCGTATTCCATCGCCAGCGGCACCGCGCCGCCGCCCAGCACCAGCACGGCCGTCTGGGGCGCGCGGCGCAGCGCCGCGATGTTGGCCGGGCTCAGCACGGGCGGGGGCTGCAGGGCCCAACGGCGCAGGTGGTGGCTGGCGGCCGTGGTTTGCGACAGCCACACGCCGGTGCAGCCCAGCAGCACCAGGCACCAGCCCAGGCCGCGGCTGCGAAACGTCAGCCGCGTGCCCAGCAGCACCAGTACGATGAAGGGCACGGGCGGCAGCAGCAGCGCGCCGATGGCCGGCTTCCACGATTCCACCCCCAGCGTCAACAGCAGTTCGTTCATGGGTGGGTGGCCGGCGGGTGAAGGGCTGTTGGCACGCGCCCAGGCGCCAGCATGACGGGCGGTCGGCGCGGCGGCTGCGCCACGCCCGGGCGCGTTAGAAGAAGGCTTGCAGGCCGGTCTGCGCGCGGCCCAGGATCAGCGCGTGGATGTCGTGCGTGCCTTCGTAGGTGTTGACGGTCTCGAGATTGATCATGTGGCGGATGACGTGGTATTCGTCATGGATGCCGTTACCGCCGTGCATGTCGCGTGCCAGGCGCGCGATGTCCAGGGCCTTGCCGCAGCTGTTGCGCTTGATGAGGCTGATCATTTCCGGCGCAGCGCGGCCTTCGTCCATCAGCCTGCCCACGCGCAGCACGCTCTGCAGGCCCAGGGTGATCTCGGTCTGCATGTCGGCCAGCTTCTTCTGGATCAGCTGGTTTGCGGCAAGCGGCCGGCCGAACTGCTGGCGGTCCATCGTGTACTGGCGTGCCGCGTGCCAGCAGAATTCGGCCGCGCCCAGGGTGCCCCAGGCGATGCCGAAGCGGGCCTTGTTCAGGCAGCCGAAGGGGCCTTTCAGGCCGTTCACGTTCGGCAGCAGTTGCGCTTCGGGGACGAAGACGTCGTCCATCACGATTTCGCCCGTGATGCTGGCGCGCAGGCTCATCTTGCCTTCAATCTTGGGGGCACTCAGGCCCTTCATGCCACGCTCCAGGATGAAGCCGTGGATGGCTTCCTGGCCACCGACCGTGCTGTCGTCGTTCACTTTCTTGGCCCAGACGACGAAGACGTCGGCAATCGGGCTGTTGGTGATCCACATCTTGCTGCCCTTGACGACGTAGCCAGCAACGCCATCGCGCACGGCAGGCGTGGCCCGCGTCAGCATGCTGGCGGGGTCGCTGCCGTGGTTGGGCTCGGTCAGGCCAAAGCAGCCCACCCACTGGCCGCTGGCCAGCTTGGGCAGGTACTTCTGGCGCTGGGCTTCGCTGCCGTAGGCGTGGATGGGGTGCATCACCAGGCTGGACTGCACGCTCATCGCGCTGCGGTAGCCGCTGTCCACGCGTTCCACCTCGCGCGCCACCAGGCCGTAGCAGACATGGTTCAGCCCGGCGCAGCCGTAGCCTTCGATGGTGCTGCCCAAGAGGCCCAGTTCGCCCATCTCGGACATGATCTCGCGGTCGAACTTCTCGTGGCGTGCGGCCATCAGCACCCGCGTCTGCAGGCGTTCCTGGCAGTAGGTGTGTGCGGCGTCGCGCACGGCGCGTTCGTCGGCCGACAGCTGGTCGTCGAACTGGAAAGGGTCATCCCACTGGAACTTGGCGGCCATGGCTTGCGTCTCCGGATAATGCTGGGGCGAGTGTAAAGAGTCGGGCCAGAACCCGACTGACATGCTGGCGACAGGGCCGTTCGCAGGCCCCCACACGAAGGGACAAGGAAAACGCATGAACACACAAGTCATCACCCTGGGCGGCGGCTGCTTCTGGTGCACGGAAGCGGTGTTCGAACTGGTCGACGGCGTGCTGGCGGTCGAAAGCGGCTACTGCAACGGCCACGTGAAGAACCCCAGCTACGAACAGGTCTGCAGCGGCAACACCGGCCATAACGAAGTGGTGCGCGTCAGCTTTGACGCCGAACGCATCAGCCTGCGCGAGGTGCTGGAGATCTTCTTCGTCACGCACGACCCGACGACGCTGAACCGCCAGGGCAACGACGTGGGCACCCAGTACCGCAGCGGCATTTACTGGCACAGCCCCGAACAGGAAGCCGTGGCCCAGGCGGTGCGCGCCGAGCTGAATGACCAGCTGAAGGGGCGCGTGGTGACCGAAGTGCTGCGCGAAGACAACTACTCGCGCGCCGAGGACTACCACCAGCACTACTTTGCCCAGCACCCAGGGCAGGGCTACTGCGCGTTTGTCGTGGCGCCGAAGGTCGAGAAGTTCCGCAAGACCTTCCGCCATCGCGTGAAGTCATCGGCTTGACGGCAGCGGGCCAGGGGCCCACGCCGCCTTCAGAACGGTGCGAAGTTGCTGGGCGGTTCGCTGTCGGCAAACACGGAATCCAGCCCTCGGCGCAGCATCTGGCGGCAGCGACGGCGTTCAGGTTCGGTGCCCGCCAGTGCGGCGAAGACGGGGCCGCGCAGCAGCCACAGGTCGACCGGCTCTTCTGCTGAACGCACCTGGTTCCGCAGCCAGGCGACTTCCGCGTCGGTCGCGCCGGCCAGGGCCAGCAGGTAGGTCTGTTTCAAGTCGACGAAAGCGCGACGAGCGGCCATGCGGGCCTGGCGGTCGCCGGGCAGGCCGATCCCCGGGCCTTGCGCCCCGGGGGTGTAGTGGCGCGGCGCCGTGGCCACGGGCGCGGCGGCCAGGCCAGGGTGCAGAGGGCGGTGCAGGGGGCTGGACAGGGGGGAATTCATCAAAGGGTTCCGAACTGCGACCGCGGTGCGCGGGTGGGAAAGTGACGGTTCAACACGGCCAGGCGGCCTTCGGCCTCACGCTGGCTGAACGCCAGGCCGACGACCCGGAAGACTTCGGCCCGCAAGTGCCACAGTTCGCGCAGCGAACGCGCCAGGGCGATGCGGTTGCGCAGCTGGTCGGCGTCGTCGCCGTCGACATCAGCCACGGCACGCATGAATTCCACGCGCACGGCTGGTACCCGGTTCATGGGCGGCGCCGCATCGGCCGGGGCAGGGGCCAGCAGCCAGAACAGCACGCGCTGCCAGGTGGATTCAGGCGCCTGCCGCAGCGACGGCGGGCACAGGCCCAGCCGCGTGGTGGCACCCGGCCCCAGGGTGGACCGCCGGTTCCAGCGCGAAAGGATGTTCAGCGGTGTCATGGTGGTGATATCGGACGTTACGGGGTGTGACCTGAGGCCATGTTGCCGCCACGCCGCCAGGCCGAAGGCGTGAGAAGCGGCGCACAAGCGCGCCAGTTCGACCCCGGGCCCGGGCCCGGCCGCAAAGGCGTTAGCCTTGCTCCCCCGCCCTGTCTGCAAGGTCTTGCGCATGAAGTGGTTCCGTCGCGTCGCTCTGGTCTTGCTGCTGGTGCTGGGCGTGCTGGCGCTGGCGCTGTTCGGGTACGCGCAGCGGGTGCTGCCGGTGGTGGACGGCACGCTGCAGCTGCCCGGCGCGCAGGCCGAAGTGCGCATCGAACGCGACGCGCACGGCATCCCCACCATCCGAGCGGGCAGCGAACACGACCTGGCCTGGGGCCTGGGCGTGGCCCATGCGCAGGACAGGTTGTGGCAGATGGAAACCCATCGCCGCATCGGCGCCGGGCGCCTGGCCGAAGCCTTCGGGCCCGGGGCGCTGCCCAGCGACCGCTTCCTGCGCGCCCTGGGCGTGCGGCGGGCGGCGCAAGCGCAGTGGCGGCAGCTGCCCGCCGCGTCACGCGCGCTGCTGCAGGCCTACACCGACGGCGTGAATGCCGTGCTCACCGCGGGCCTGCGGGCCCGGCCGCCTGAATTCATCGTGCTGGGCATTCAGCCCGAACCCTGGACTCCGCTGGACAGCCTGTCCTGGGCGCTGATGATGGCCTGGGACCTGGGCGGCAACTGGAACAGCGAACTGCTGCGCCTGCGCCTGGCGCTGCAGATGCCGGTGCAGCGCATTCAGCAGCTGCTGCCACCCTACCCGGGCGAAGCGCCACTGCCGGTGGCCGACTACGCAGCGCTGTACCGCGGCCTGAAGCTGGGCGCACCGGCGCAGAAGACGGCGTGGCTGGACAGCCTGCAGCGCCTGGCCGAAGCCGCACCGCCTTCGGGTGTGGAAGGCGTGGGCTCGAACAACTGGGTGCTGGCCGGGCGCCGCACCACCACGGGCGCGCCGCTGCTGGCCAACGACCCGCACCTGAAGCTCAGCACCCCGGCGCTGTGGTACTTCGCCCGGCTGGAAGCCCCGGGGCTGAAGGTGGCCGGCGCCACGCTGCCGGGCCTGCCGGGCGTGGTGCTGGGGGCGAACGAGCACATTGCCTGGGGCTTCACCAACACCGCCCCAGATGTGCAGGACCTGTACCTGGAACAGACCGACCCGGCCGACCCCACGCGCTACCGCACGCCTGCAGGCTGGGCCCGTTTCGACACAGTCGATGAAGTCATCCGCGTGAAGGGCCAGGCCGATGTGCGGCTGACGGTGCGCAGCACGCGCCACGGCCCGGTGGTCAGCGACGCCGGCAATGCCGACGACGTGCTGGGCGCTGCCGGCAGCCCCACGCCCTATGTGCTGGCTCTGCGCTGGACAGCGCTGGACGCCGACAACGATGCCCTGGGTCCGGCCATGGCCTTCAACCGCGCCCGGTCGGTGGACGAATTCGTCGCCGCCACGCGCGGCTGGGTGGCGCCGATGCAGAGCATGGTGGTGGCCGACCGTGGCGGGCGCATCGGCATGGTGGCCCCGGGTCGTGTCCCGGTGCGGGGCGCTGACCACGACTTGATGGGCCTGGTGCCGGCGCCCGGCTGGGAGGCCCGCTACGACTGGCAGGGCTTCATCCCTGCCGACCAGACGCCACGCGTGCTGGACCCGGCCGAGGGCTTCATCGCCACGGCCAACCAGCGCATCGTCGAGCCTGGCTACCCGCATTTCCTGACCAGCGAATGGGCGCTGCCCTGGCGCCAGCAGCGCATCGAAGAGGTGCTGCGCTCGCGGCCCCAGCACAGCATCGACCAGCTGGCGGCGCTGCAGCTGGACATCAAGTCGCTGGCCGTGCCCGGCCTGCTGCCTTTCCTGCAGAAGGCGCAAACCCAGCACCCGCTGGCGGCTGCGGCGCTGGCCCAGATGAAGGGCTTTGACGGCGAGATGGCCGCCGACCGTGCAGCGCCACTGATCTTCTGGGCCTGGCAGCGCCAGCTGGCCCAGGGCCTGTTTGCCGACGACGCCGGCGCTGCGCTGTGGCAGCGCAGCCTGCTGGGCCGCAGCTACACCGACGCCCTGGCCCGCGTGCTGGCAGCCGACGACACCAGCTGGTGCGACGACCGCAGCACCACCGCGGCCGAAACCTGTGCCCAGCAAGTGGACGCCGCGCTGGCCCGCGCGCTGGACGAACTGCAGGCCCGCTTCGGCCCCGATGTGGCGCGCTGGCAATGGGGCCAGGCGCACCAGGCGCGGTCAGAGCACCGGCCCTTCAGCCGCGTGAAGGCCCTGGCGGGCCTGTTCGAACTGCGTGTGCCCGTGGGCGGCGACACCTACACGGTGAACGTCTCACGTGTGGGCCTGCGCCCGGACGAAACCACCGGCGAGCTGTACCTGGACGAACATGGCCCCAGCCTGCGCGCGCTGTACGACCTGGCCAACCCGGCGCAGAGCCGCTTCATGCATTCCACGGGGCAAAGCGGCATCGTGTTTTCGCCGCTGTACCGCAGCTTTGCGGAACCCTGGCGGCGCGGTGGCTATGTGCCGCTGTGGGGCGACAGCCAGGCGGCTTCGCAGGTGCTGGTGCTGCCGGCGGCCGCGGCGCGGTGAAGCGGCTTCAGATCGCGCCGAACTGCAGCTTGCGTTGCGCCGTGTATGTCCACCAGGCGCGCGGTTCAGCTCCGCGCATGAAGTCGGTGGCGGCCAGGAAGGTGTCCAGCACGCAGGGGTCTTGCCGCCTGCCGGTGATCTGGCAAAGGGCCTGGTACAGGGCGTAGGCGTCCTTCGTCACCAGGTCCTGCGGGTGCTGCACACCCAGGCTGCGCAGGTCGTCGGCCAGGCTGGGGCCGATGTTGGGCAGCTGTTCGAGCATTTCGCATTCGTCGGCGCGCCGCGCCTTGCGCGGCTTCAGTGCCCTGGGCGGCGACAACAGGCGGGGGGTGGCGGTGCTGGGGGCGGGGGGCATGGTTCGGGGCTACATCAGCGGGGTGTTGCGGATCAGGCCCACGGCAATGCCTTCCAGGGCGAAGTCGGTACCAGGCGGTACGACGATGGTGGGGTAGTCGGGGTTTTCGGCCAGCAGTTCGATCTGGCTGCCGGTGCGGCGCAGGCGCTTGACAGTGACGTCGTCGCCCAGCCGTGCCACCACGATCTGGCCGTTCTTGGCTTCGCTGGCCTTCTGCACGGCCAGCAGGTCGCCGTCCATGATGCCGGCGTCGCGCATGCTCATGCCGCGCACTTTCAGCAGGTAGTCGGGCCGGCGCTGGAAAAGCGAGGCCTCGACCTGGAAAGTCTGGTCGATGTGTTCCTGCGCCAGGATGGGGCTGCCGGCGGCGACGCGGCCCACCAGGGGCAGACACAGCTGGGCCAGCTGCGGCAGGGGCAGGCTGTACTGCTGGCCCAAGCTGCCAATGTGGCCCAACTTGCCCAAGCGCGCCTGGGCCAGGCTGCGCAAGGTGTCGGACTTCAGGCGGATGCCGCGCGAGGTGCCGCTGACCAGTTCCAGCACGCCCTTGCGCGCCAGGGCCTGCAGGTGTTCTTCGGCGGCGTTGGCCGACTTGAAGCCCAGTTCGGCCGCGATCTCGGCCCGCGTGGGCGGGGCGCCGGTGCGTTCGATCGCGCTTTGCACCAGGTCCAGAATCTGCTGCTGGCGTGGCGTAAGTTTGGGCTGCGGGTCGGACCCGTTGGCCGTGCTGTCGACACTGTCCTTGCGATGGGTCCGGTTCATGCGGGCTGTCTTTTTGTCCAGATACTGTATTTTCATCCATAAACCCGGCCGATGGCAAACCCCAGCCCGCATCTGCTACTCGTCGCCACCGGCGGCACCATCGCCGGTCGCGCCAGCAGTGCCCAGGACAACCTGGGCTACCGGGCGGCCGAGCTGTCGGCGCAAGACCTGGTGGCTGCCGTCCCTGCGCTGGCCAGCGTACCGCTGCGCTGCCTGCAGCTGGCGCAGCTGGACAGCAAGGACATGTCGCACGCCGTTTGGCAGGGCCTGGTGCGCTGCCTGGCAGCCGAGCTGGCGCGGCCCGATGTCAGCGGCGTCGTCATCACCCACGGTACCGATACGCTGGAGGAAACCGCCTTCTTCCTGCAGCGGGTGCTGGCGCCCGAAAAGCCGGTGGTGCTGACGGCGGCGATGCGGCCCGCCACGTCGCTGCAGGCCGACGGGCCGCAGAACCTGCTGGACGCCGTCTGCGTGGCGCAAGCCGCCGGCGCGCGGGGCGTGTTGGTGGCCTTCGGTGGCCAGGTGCACGCCGGCGACGAGCTGCGCAAGGTCGACGCCTACCGCCTGCAGGCCTTCGATTCAGAGCCGGCCGGGCCGCTGGCGCTGGTGGAAGAAGGCCGGGTGCTGGCGCTGCGGCCCTGGCCCCAGGCCACTGGCCTGGGCGCGGCACTGTGCGAAAGGCCGCTGGCCGACTGGCCGCGCGTGGGCTGGATCACCAGCCACGCCGGCTTCGACGCCGCCTTGGTGGACGCAGCTGTGGCCGCCGGCTTCGATGGACTGGTGCTGGCCGGCACGGGCAATGGCAGCCTGCATGCCGACCTGGAAGCGGCTGCCGTGCGGGCCCTGCAGGCCGGGCTGCAGCTGCGCCTGAGCACCCGCTGCGGCAGTGGGCGCGTGGTAGGCCCGGGGGGCCTGGTCGTGCCGGTGAGCGCCACGCACAGCCCCGCGCAGGCGCGCGTCGCGTTGCTGCTTGACCTGCTGGCCCAGCCCGCGAGACCGCAGGCGTGAAGCGGCCGGCGTGAAGCTGCAGGCGTGAAGCGTTACGCGCGGCGCCGTCGTGCCAGCGCCAGCACGCCCGCCAGGCCCAGTGCCATCAGGGCATAGGTGCCCGGCTCGGGCACTGGCGTGATTTCGTACAGCACCGTGCGGTTGGACAGGCTGCCAGCCACGATGTTGTCCACCGTCGACTCATGCGAAACGGCCAGGAAGAAGCGGCCGCCGCTTTCAAAGGCCACCAGACCTTCGGGCCGCAGCACGCTGGTGTCGTCGGACACCAGCAGCTGCAGGAACGACGCATTCGCCGGGTCGGTGATGTCGTAGATGGCCACGGCACTGCGCGTGGTGCGCTCCAGCCCGATGAAGGCCAGCGTGCGGCCGCCCAGGCTAAATAACGCCACGCCTTCGGGTTCGACGCCCTTGTCGTCGCTGCGCTCGTCGTCGTACACGCCAGCGGCCAGCGCGGCCACTTCCAGCTGGTTGCCGCTGTCAAAGACCAGGGCACCGTCGGCATTGCGGATCGAGAAGCTGCGCCCGCCGAGCGTGACGATCTCGGTCATCGGCGTGCCCTCGGCCAGCCCGCCGGTGGCACCGTTGCGCAGCACGTTCAGGCGGCCCAGGTTGCTGTTCAGCTTCAGTGCGGCAGCGTTCGGGAAGGCCACCGGGTCCAGCACGTAGTTGGCGTTGCCGGCGCGGATGGTGTCGGTATCGCCGACAAAGGCGTCACCCTCGTTCGCCATCACGAAGAAGGCCTGCCCGCCGGCGCTGTAGCTGACGATCGAGTCGGGCATGTACAGGCCCTTGACCGGCACAGGGCGGAAGTTGCCCACCGCCCCGTCGGCGTTGCTGGGGTCGATGGCGTTGCTGGAAACGCTGAAGTCCTTGCTGCCCAAGGGCAGGATGCGCGTGAACTGCCCGGTTTGCAGATTCAGCTCGGCAATCGCATTGTTTTCTTGCAGCGTGACGTGCGCAAACTGCCCGCCCGGGGCGATGGCGATGTATTCCGGTTCGAAAGCCACGGAAGGCAGGGTGTCTCCGACGATGCGCACGCCGCTGGCGCGCAATGCCGACACCTGGCTGTCGAAGGCCGTGAAGCCAGCGGTGCTGATGCTCGTCGACAGGTTGCTGCCGTTGCGGCTGACGTCGATCAGGCTGACGCTGCCCACCGGGTTGTTGGTGTCGCTCTGCCGTTCGCCTTCGTTGGCCACCAGCAGGCGGCCGCCGTCTGGCGTCCAGGTCAGCATGTCGGGCACTGCGCCCACCGTCACGCTGCCCAGCAGCGCGGCGTTCCCGCCTTGGCTGATGAAGGTGGCGGTGTCGAAGAAGCTCACGCGGCCGGGCTGCCCGGCGTCGGTGCCGTTGGTGAAGGCCACGGCCAGGGTGTTGCCGCTGATGGCGATGCTGTTGACGTTGCCCAGCGCCGACGTGGTGAAGGTCTGGATGCGCTGGCCCGCCAGGTTCAGCACGTCCAGGCCGTTGCCGCCCACCACCCACAGTGCCTGCGTACTGGCGTCGAACAACGGGATCTCGGACGACCGGCCCACGGTCGGCGCGACGTTGTGGTTGAAGGTCCACAGCGGCGCCACGGACTGGATGGGGCCGGCGGCAGCCACGGGCAGTGAAACGGCCAGGCTGGCGGCCAGGGCCAGGGCAGCGATGCGAAAACGGCGGTTCATGACAATTCAGGCGGCGTGAGTGACGAAGCCCCTGACCGTATGACCGCTGCGTGACAAAGCCGTGACTGCGTGCCCGGCCTCGCCTGCCCGCCCCCGCGCCTGCGGGGGTGGGCAGCCCCCTCAGACCACCTTCAGCGTGACGTCGATGTTGCCGCGCGTGGCATTGCTGTACGGACAGACTTCGTGAGCCGTGGCCACCAGGGCTTCGGCCGCCGCGCGGTCCATGCCGGGGATGCTGATGGCCATGTCGACCGAGATGCCGAAGGCGCCGGCCTTGCCCGTCATCGGACCGATGGCGACGTCGGACGTGATCGAGACTTCCGCCGGCAGGCTGATCTTTTGGCGCGCGGCCACGGCCTTCATGGCGCCGATGAAGCAGGCCGAATAGCCCGCGGCGAACAGCTGTTCGGGATTCGTGCCCTTGCCGTCGTCGCCGCCCAGGGCCTTGGGCGTGGACAAGGTGACGGCCAGCCGCTCGTCGCTGCTCTTGGCGGTGCCGGCGCGGCCGCCGGTGGCGGTGGCAGTGGCGGTATAGATCTTGGTGTCGATGGCCATGGTGATGCTCCTTCGGGGTGGGTGCGGCGCTCAGGCCGCGGGAAGTGTTCGAGCTCGAGGATCATGGCTCAGCCGGAAACCGGGTGCTCAGATGGGCCAGACGGCCGTCGGGCGGCTGCTGTCAAGCCTCGGCGTTGATGGCTTCGATTTCGCTTTGCAGCGCCAGCCAGCGTTCTTCCAGCGTCACCACTTCGGCGGCGATGTGGTTCAGGCGCCGACCGATGTCGGCGATTTCGCCGGCGCGCAGCTTGCCGCGTTCGAGCTGGCCTTCCAGGTCCAGCTTCTCGGCCCCCAGGGCGGCCAGGCGGGTGTCGATCTGTTGCACTTCCATGCGCAGCGGCCGCGTGCGGTTGGCCAGCTGCGAACGCGCCTGCGCGCCTTGCTTGCGGTCGTCGCGGCTGGCGGGTTTGGGTGCGCCCTTGAGTGCTGACGACTGTGCCGAAGACTGTGCCGACGCCGATGCCGCAGCAGGCGGGGCCGACGCGGCAGCGGCCAGTGCAGCACCCGGCACGGGCGGCGGTTCCTGGCCCTTGCTCAGGGCGCGCGACACGTCCAGCAGCCACTTCTGGTAGTCGTCCAGGTCGCCGTCGAACGGCGCCACGCCACCGCGGCTGACCAGCCAGAACTCGTCGCAGACCTCGCGCAGCAGCGCGCGGTCGTGGCTGACCAGCATCACCGTGCCTTCGAATTCGTTCAGCGCGATCGACAGCGCCTCGCGTGTGGTCAGGTCCAGGTGGTTGGTGGGCTCGTCCATCAGCAGCAGGTTCGGGCGCTGCCAGACCAGCATGGCCAGCACCAGGCGCGCTTTTTCGCCACCAGACAGGCTGCCCACCGGCTGCGTCACCATCGCCCCGGTGAAGCGGAAGGTGCCCAGGAAGTCGCGCAGTTCCTGTTCGCGCCCGGCCGGGCCCACGTCGCGCGCCAGCCGCACCATGTGCATCAGTGGGCCGTCGTCCATGCTCAGCACGTCCAGTTCCTGCTGCGCGAAGTAGCCGATGCTCAAGCCCTTGCCTTCGGTCATCACCCCGCCCAGCGGCGCCAGGGCCTTGGCGATGGTCTTCACCAGGGTGGACTTGCCCTGGCCGTTAGCGCCCAGGATGCCGATGCGCTGGCCGGCCAGCACGCTGCGGCTGATGTTGCCGACGATCTGGGTGGAACCGTATCCGCACTTCAGGCTGTCGAAAGACAGCATCGGGTTGGGCAGGCTCAGCGGTTCGCGGAACTCGAAGTTGAAGTCGCTGGCCGTCAGCACGGGCGCGAGCTTTTCCATCCGCGCCAGCGCCTTCACGCGGCTCTGCGCCTGCTTGGCCTTGCTGGCCTTGGCCTTGAAGCGGTCGATGAACTTCTGCAGGTGGCTGATGCGGTCCTGCTGCTTGGCGAAGGCCGCGCTGGCCTGGCTCAGGCGTTCGGCGCGCATTTCTTCAAACGCGCTGTAGTTGCCGGTGTAGCGGGTGAGCGTGCAGTCGTCCAGGTGCACGATGACGCGGCAGATGGCGTCCAGGAATTCGCGGTCGTGGCTGATCACCACCATCAGGCCTTCGAAGCGCTTCAGCCAGGCTTCCAGCCAGACCAGGGCGTCCAGGTCCAGGTGGTTGGTGGGCTCGTCCAGCAGCAGCAGGTCGGCTGGGCACATCAGCGCGCGCGCCAGCTGCAGCCGCATGCGCCAGCCGCCAGAAAAGCTGTTGACGGGCTTGTCCAGCTCGTCGCCCTTGAAGCCCAGGCCCAGCAGCAGGGCCTGCGCGCGGGCGCGGGCGTCGAAGGCCCCTGCTTCGTCCAGCGCCACGTGGGCGTGGGCCATGGCTTCGCCGTCGTCGGCGGCCTCCGCAGCCGTCAGTTCGGCCTGCGCTTCCATCAACGGGATGTCGCCCTTCAGCACGAATTCGGTCGCGCCGTCCTCGGTCTCGGGCATGTCCTGGGCCACTTCGCCCACGCGCCAACGGGGTGGGATCTCCACATCGCCGCCATCGGCCTGCAGCCGGTGCGTCAGCAGGCTGAACAGGCTGGACTTGCCGGCGCCGTTGCGGCCGATCAGGCCCACCTTTTCGCCAGGCTGCAGCACCACGCTGGCCTTCTGCAGCACGACCTTGACGCCGCGGCGCAGGGTGATGTCGCGGATGGTGATCACAGCAGTTGATCTTTCGTCAGCAGCAGCACCTGGTCGTCGCCCGCGCTGGTGGGCAGCCAGATGGCGGGCAGGCGCTTGAAGGCGGCTTCGAAATGCGCGCGTTCGTTACCCACTTCCAGCACCAGCACGGCGTCGTCGGACATGACCTTCGCCACGCCCTTGATGAGCCGGCGGATGAAGTCCATGCCGTCGTGGCCGCCTTCGGTGTTGCCGTCCAGCGCGATGGCGGGTTCGGCCTGGTACTCAGGGGGCAGTGCGGTCATCGAGGCGCGGTTCACGTAGGGCGGGTTGCAGAGGATCAGATCGTAGGGCCCGCGCGCTGCGGCCAGGCCATGGCCCTGGCGCAGCGTGATGCGGTCTTGCAGGCCGTGGCGTTGCACGTTGCTGGCAGCCACCGCCAGCGCGTCGGCG
Organism: Rubrivivax sp.; assembly: GCA_027485165.1. Taxonomy (GTDB): domain Bacteria; phylum Pseudomonadota; class Gammaproteobacteria; order Burkholderiales; family Burkholderiaceae_C; genus Rubrivivax. The sequence goes on along the minus strand of JAIXRN010000074.1, from coordinate 81,440 downwards.
CTCAGGTCGGTGGCGTCCACCTGCACCTCGGGCCATGCCATGGCCGCCAGCACGGCCAGGCTGCCGTTGCCGGTGCACAGGTCCAGCACGCGGCGGGTGCGGTCGGAAAGCCAGCTGTCCAGCGTGCCGTCGGCCAGGGGTTCGGCGATCAGCGAACGCGGCACGATCACGCGTTCATCGACGAAGAAGGGCACGCCCTGCAGCCAGGCTTCACCGGTCAGGTATGCCGCCGGGCGGCGGGTTGCGATGCGTTCGGTGATGAGCGCGTCCACCGCGGCGGCCAGGGCGGCATCGACAGGCTGCGTGGCCACCTCGTCCAGCCCGTCCAGCGGCAGGCCCAGGCGCCACAGCACCAGCCAGGCGGCTTCGTCGAAGGCGTTGGTGGTGCCATGGCCGAAGGCCAGGCCAGCGGCGTCCATGCGGGAGGCGGCAGCTTCGATGGCGGCCAGGACCGTGGAATGGCTCACTGGGCGGCCCTTTGTGCTGCGCACTCCGGGATGAGCGCTTGGGAGCGGCCCGGCGCGCTCATGCCAGGAAGCGTTCCAGCGTGCCGCGGTAGACCCGACGCAGCGCTTCGACAGCGTCCACGTCCACCCATTCGTCGATCTGGTGGATGCTCGCGTTGACGACGCCGAACTCCATCACCTGCGGCGCCAGTTGCGCGATGAAGCGGCCGTCGGACGTGCCCCCCGTGGTCGACAGCTCGGGCGTGAGGCTGCATTCGGCCTGGATCGCGGCCACCAGGGCCGCGCTCAGGCTGCCCGGCGGGGTGATGAAAGGCAGCCCGCCCAGCGTCCAGGCGATGCGGTGTGGCACGCCATGGCGCTGCAGCACGGCCACCAGCCGCTGCTGCAGCGCTTCGGGCGTGCTCTCGGTGCTGAAGCGGAAGTTGAAGTCCACTACCAGTTCACCCGGGATCACGTTCAGCGCGCCGGTGCCGGCGTGCACGTTGCTGATCTGCCAGCCGGTGGGTGGGAAGTAGGCGTTGCCTTCGTCCCAGCGCATGGCCACCAGTTCGGCCAGGGCCGGCGCCAGCAGGTGCAGCGGGTTGGCCGCCAGGTGCGGATACGCGATGTGGCCCTGCTGGCCGATCACCGTCAGGCGCCCGGACAGCGTGCCGCGGCGGCCGTTCTTCACCATGTCGCCCAGGCGGTCCACTGACGTGGGTTCGCCCACCACGCAGGCGTCGATGCGTTCGCCGCGGGCGCGCAGCAGGTCCACCACGTGGCGGGTGCCGTGCAGCGCAGGGCCTTCCTCGTCGCTGGTGATGAGCAGGGCCACGCGCCCCGGGTGTTGCGGTCGGGCCTGCACGAAGCCACAGGCGGCCAGCGTCATCGCCGCCACCGCGGCCTTCATGTCGGCGGCACCACGGCCGTAGAGCCGGCCGTCGCGGTGGCTGGGCACGAAAGGGTCGCTGGCCCAGCGTTCCAGCGGGCCAGTGGGCACGACGTCGGTGTGGCCGGCAAAGGCCAGCGTGGGGCCAGGCGTGCCGGCGTCGTGCACGGCCCAGAGGTTCGCCACGCGGGCTTCAGGCGGGCCGGCGTCCAGCCTTTCGATGCGAAAGCCGGCTTCGGCCAGCGGGCGGGCGATGAGGTCCTGGCAGCCCGCGTCGGCCGGCGTCACGGAACGGCAGGCGATCAGCTGTTCGGCCAGGCGCAGCGTCTGCATCAGGGCGCGAGCGCAGGCCGCAAGTTCACTTGCGCACGCTCCAAGGGGTTTCGTTGGCAGGCCGCGCGTCTTCGGCGTGGCTTTCGATCGTGATCTCGGTGAAGGTGGGCGCTTCGGGTTCTTCGCGCTTGGGGGCGACGCGAGAGATCGGCGCCTGGTCGTTCTGCAGCCGCCACAGCAGGTTGGTGGGCGAATCGGCATGCGACAGGCCTTCGTCGCGGCTGATGGTGCCTTCCTCGATCAGCCGGGCGATGTCCTGCTCAAAAGTCTGGGACCCTTCGGCCAGGCTCTTTTCCATCGCGGCCTTCACGTCGCTGATGTCGCCCTTTTCGATCATCTCGCTCACCAGCTGCGAATTCAGCAGCACCTCCACCGCCGCCACGCGGCCGCCGCTGTTGGCGCGCAGGAGACGCTGGCTGACGATGGCGCGCAGGCCACTGGCCAGGTCTGACAACAGCGTGGGCCGCGCTTCGGGCGAGTAGAAAGAGAGGATGCGCCCCAGCGCGTGGTAGCTGTTGTTGGCATGCAGGGTGGCCAGCACCAGGTGGCCTGACAGCGAATAGCTGATGGCCGCGGTCATCGTCTCGCGGTCGCGGATTTCTCCGATCAGGATGCAGTCCGGCGCCTGGCGCAGCGCGTTCTTCAGCGCCACCTGCAAGGTCTGCGTGTCGCGGCCCACTTCGCGCTGGTTGACGATGCTCTTTTTGTTCGTGAACAGGAATTCGATCGGGTCCTCGATGGTGAGGATGTGCCCGGTCATCTGCGTGTTGCGGTATTCCAGCATCGACGCCAGCGTCGTGCTCTTGCCGGTGCCGGTGGCGCCCACCATCAGGATCAGGCCGCGCTTTTCCACCACCAGCTGCTTCAGCAGCGGTGGCACGCCCAGGCTGTCCAGCGGCGGGATGATGAAGGGGATGCAGCGGAACACCGCCGCGATCGACCCGCGCTGCTTGAAGGCACTCAGCCGGAAACTGCCCACGCGCGGGATGCCGATGCCGACGTTCAGCTCACCGGTGTCGTCCAGCTCTTCCAGCTGCTGCGGTGTCAGCAGTTCGGCCAGCAGCTGGCGCGTCTGCGTGGTGCTGAGCATCTGGTCCGACAGCTGCAGGATCTGGCCGTGGATCTTGATCAGGATCGGCGTGTTCGCCGACATGTAGACGTCAGAGGCGTTCTTCTCCGCCATCAGGCGCAACACGCGTTCCAGGTTGTTACTCATAGGACCCCCACGCTCCCGCTGGTCGCTGCCCCCCGTGGGGGCGCATGCAACGGACCGGCGGAGCCGGATCCGTGCATGACCTTGGCTGAAAACAAACAGCCTGAGATCATGCTCGGAGGAGTTCGTTGATGCTGGTCTTGGAACGGGTCTGGGCGTCGACTTTTTTCACGATCACGGCGCAATACAGACTGTGCGTGCCGTCGCTGCTGGGCAGATTGCCTGACACCACCACGCTGCCGGCAGGGATGCGGCCGTAGCTCACGGTGCCGGTGGCACGATCGTAGATCTTGGTGCTCTGGCCGATGTAGACGCCCATCGAGATGACCGAGTTCTCCTCGACGATGACGCCTTCGACGACCTCGCTGCGTGCGCCGATGAAGCAGTTGTCCTCGATGATGGTGGGGTTGGCCTGCAGCGGTTCCAGCACGCCGCCGATGCCCACGCCGCCAGACAGGTGCACATTCTTGCCGATCTGCGCGCAGCTGCCCACGGTGGCCCAGGTGTCGACCATCGTGCCTTCGTCGACATAGGCGCCGATGTTCACGTAGCTGGGCATCAGCACCACGTTCTTGCCGATGAAGCTGCCGCGCCGGGCCACGGCCGGCGGCACCACGCGCACGCCACTGGCCCGCATCTGCGCTTCGTCCATGTGGGCGAACTTGGTCTTCACCTTATCGAAAAAGCCCAGGTCGCCGGCCCGCATGATCTGGTTGTCGGTCAGGCGGAAACTCAGCAGCACGGCCTTCTTGACCCACTGGTGCACGGCCCAGTCGCCCACGCCACGGCGCTCGGCCACGCGCAGGCGGCCGGCGTTGAGTTCCCGGATCGTGGTTTCGACGGCGTCACGCACCTCGGGGGCGTTGATGGCGTTGATCTCGGCGCGGCTTTCCCAAGCCAGGTCGATGGTGGCTTGCAGCTGTTGGGTGGTCATGCAGGGCTTTCGCAGGGGGTTTGGCGGAAGGCTTCGCCGAAGGCCACGATGCGGTGCGCGGCTTCCAGACAGTCTTCAGTGGGGGCGACCAGGGCCAGGCGGATGCGGCCGGTGCCCGGGTTCAGGCCGTTGGCCGTGCGGGCCAGCAGGCTGCCCGGCAAGACGTTCACATTGTATTGAGCCAGCAGGCCCTGGGCGAAAGCGATCTCGTCGCGCACGCCGCCCTGCTGCGGCACCTGCGCCCACAGGTAGAACGCTGCGTCGGGCAGGGCCACGTCCAGGACCCGGGCCAGCAGTGGCGTGACCTGGGCGAACTTGTCGCGGTACAGCGCCCGGTTGGCCACCACATGCGCTTCGTCGTTCCAGGCCGCGATGCTGGCGCGTTGCACGACCGGGCTCATCGCACTGCCGTGGTAGGTGCGGTAGAGCAGGAAGGCCTTCATCAGCGCTGCGTCGCCAGCCACGAAGCCCGAACGCAGGCCCGGCACATTGCTGCGCTTGGACAGGCTGGTGAAGGCCACCAGGTTCTTGAAGTCGTGCCGGCCGAGGGTCTGTGCGGCCTGCAGCGCGCCCAGCGGCGCTTCTTCGCGGAAGTAGATCTCGGAATAGCACTCGTCGCTGGCGATGACGAAGCCGTGGCGGTCGCTCAGTTCGAACAGCTGCTGCCATTCCGACAGCGGCATCACGGCGCCTGTTGGGTTGCCGGGGCTGCAGACGTACAGCAGCTGGGTGCGCGCCCAGGTGGCTTCGGGCACTGCGGCCCAGTCGGCCGCAAAGTTGCGTGCCGGGTCGCTGGCGACAAAGGCCGTCTGTGCGCCGGCCAGCAAGGCCGCGCCTTCGTAGATCTGATAGAAAGGATTGGGGCAGACGACCGTGGCGCCAGGCCGCGTGGGGTCGATGACGGTCTGCGCGAAGGCGAACAGCGCCTCGCGCGACCCCGACACCGGCAGCAGCTGCGTGCCCGCGTCCAGCGTCACGCCATAGCGCCGCTGCACCCAGCCAGCGATGGCTTCCCGCAGCGCGGGTTCGCCGGCCGTGGCGGGGTAGCTGGCCAGCCCGGGCAGGGCGTCTACCAGGGCTTCTTCGATCATGGCCGGCGTGGGGTGCCGCGGTTCGCCAATGCCCAGGCTGATGGGCCGGTACGCCGGGTTCGGCGTGATGCCGCGCGTCAGTTCGCGCCAGCGTTCGAAGGGGTAGGGGTGCAGGCGGGCCAGCAGCGGGTTCATGCCGCCGGATTATCCGGGTGCGAACCACTGGTGTGCTCGCCCGGGGCCAGGCGCGGCGGCCCCAGGCGGCTGGCCTGCGGCCGGTTGCTGTAGACCTGGATGCCGTGGCCCCAAAAATCAGGGTAACGGCGCATGGCCGTGAAGCCCTGGGCCAGCATCTGGGCGTGGCCCAGCGGGTTGTTGTAGATCACCAGCAGTTCTGTGCGGCGGTCGTGCTGACTCGTCAGCGCCTGCAGCACCGGGGCCAGCACCACCGGCGGAAAAGGGTTGTACAGGTAGAAGACGTTGTAGCGGCCATAGCCGTCGAAGTGCCGCGCGTCGACGCAGTGGATGCTGACCCGGGCTTGCTTCAGCCGCGCGAAGTTGCGCCGCGCGATGGCGGCCAGGTCGGGAGACAGTTCGATACCGTCCACGCGCTGGAACGACAGGCGCAGCAGGTCGCGCATGGCCGAACCCTTGGCGCAGCCGATGTCCAGCACGCTGTCGGCGGGCTGGATGCCCAGGTCGGCCAGCACGCGGCGCAAGGCCGGCCCGCCGGAAGGCGAGGGGATGAAGACCTCGCGTTCGTCCAGCCCCAGCTCGGCCGGCCGCTGGTTGGCGCGCGTGAAATCCAGGCCCTGCAAACGTTCCAGCAGGATGTTCAGCCGCAGCTGCGTGGTGTGGACCCAGCCCATGGTGAAGACGCTTTCCCTGTTGCTGCTGCTACAGCCGCCCGACGCAGCCCGGCGCGCCGCAGCGGCAGGCCAGGCGACCTTCGTGGTGGGTTTCGCCGTAGTTGACGGTGATTTCTTCGCCCGGCGCGATGGCGCGCAGGGCGTAGAACTCGACCCGCCCCTGGCGAATGCACAGCCGCGCGTTGGGCTGGCAGCTGTGGTTGGTGTAGCGCATCGGGTCTGCGCTGTGACTGAAGTCGATGGCGCGGCGCGCCGAAAGTTCGACGATCATGATGCGTTCGTTGCGCGTGGCGCGGATGCGTGCTTCGGCCACGCTGATGCTTTCGCCGCGGATTTCGCCGATCTTGAGCCGCGCCGCGATGGCCTCGGCGGCAAAGGCGCCCTGGCCGTCGATGGCGCTGGGCGCCACGTCCACCGCAAACTTTTGGTAGGCCGGCCGGGCCAGGGCGGGCGCCTCGGTCATGGGGCCGTGGGCGTGTGCAGGTCGACCCTGGGCGCCGGCTTCCAGCCCCTGCGGCGGTGTTCCACCGTGACGTAGGTGCGGATGCCGCCGCGCACGTACCAGTCGGCGTGGATGCGCAGGAAGCGCGGGTCGATCGCGGCCACGATGTCGCTGGCGATGGTGTTCGTCACCTTTTCGTGGAAGGCGCCTTCATTGCGGAAGCTCCAGAAATACTGCTTCAGGCTCTTGGTCTCCACACACAGGCGGTGGGCCACGATCTCGATCTGGAAGTGCGCAAAGTCGGGCTGGCCCGTCAGCGGGCACAGGCAGGTGAATTCGGGCACATCGAAGCGGATGAGGTAGTCGCGCTCGGGCGCAGGGTTCGGAAAAGCCTGCAGTTCCCTGGACGGCGCGCTGGGCGGCACGGCTGGCTTCGGGCGTTCGGCGGTCTTGCTGCGGGGGGTTTTGCGAGGGGTCTGGGCCATGGGCCCGATGCTATCATCCAGCCCCTTCGCCGCCCCTGCCAGAGGCGCAAAAAGCGAAGCAAATCAACAAGTTAGAGCAACACTCCAGGACTATTCCGCCGCCGCCCAGCGGCGCGTGCCATGCGCCTGAACCAGATCAAGCTTTCGGGCTTCAAGTCCTTCGCCGAACCCACCACCTTTCAGTTGCCCGGCCAGCGCGTGGGCGTGGTGGGCCCGAACGGCTGCGGCAAGAGCAACATCATGGACGCCGTGCGCTGGGTTCTCGGTGAAAGCAAGGCCAGCGAACTGCGTGGCGAATCCATGCAGGACGTGATCGTCAACGGCAGCGGCCAGCGCAAGCCCGCCGGCCGCGCCAGCGTCGAACTGGTCTTCGACAACGCCAGCGCCCGCGCCGGCGGCCAGTGGAACAGCTACGCCGAAATCGCGGTGCGGCGCGTGCTCACGCGCGACGGCAACAGCAGCTACTACATCAACGGCCAGCCCGTGCGCCGCCGCGACGTGCAGGACGTGTTCCTGGGCACGGGCCTGGGCCCGCGGGCCTACGCCATCATCGGCCAGGGCACCATCAGCCGCATCATCGAAAGCCGGCCCGAGGAACTGCGCCTGTTCCTGGAAGAAGCCGCCGGCGTCAGCAAGTACAAGGAACGCCGCCGCGAAACCGAAAACCGGCTCAAGGACACACGCGAAAACCTGACGCGGGTAGAAGACATCCTGCGGGAACTGAACAGCAATCTTGACAAGCTGGAAGCCCAGGCCGAGGTGGCCACGCGCTACCGCCGGCTGCAGGACGACGGCACGCTGAAGCTGCACCAGCTGTGGTTCCTGAAGCACCGCGACGCGGCCGGTGAAGAAGCCCGGGTAAAGGCCGCCGCCGACCAAGCCGCCACCGCGCTGGAATCCCGCACCGCCGACCTGCGCCAGGTGGAAGCGCAGCTGGAAAGCATCCGCCAGGCGCACTACGCGGCCAGCGACGCGCTGCATGCCAAGCAGGGCAGCCTGGCCGAAGCGGCACTGGAAGTCAGCCGTCTGGAAGAGCGCATCCGCTACGTTGTCGAAGGCCGCCAGCGCGCGCAGGCACGCCTGGCCGACCTGCAGGCGCAGAACGCGCAATGGGCTGAACGTGAAGCGGCGGCCCGCAACGAACTGGAAGACCTGGCGGCACAGATCGAAGCGGCCGAAGAACAGTCTGGCGTGCTGGCCGCACAGGCCGAAGAGCAAGGCCTGAACCTGCCTGGGCTGGAAGACGCCGTGCGCGCGGCGCAGGCCAGCAGCAACGCCCAGCGCGCGGCCGTGGCGCAGGTGCAGCAGCAGATCCAGGTGCTGGCAGCCGAGAGCCGCAGCGTCGACGAACAACTGCGCGCCCTGCGCACCCAGCGTGAACGCCGCGCCCAGGAACGCCAGGGCCTGCAGGCGCCCGACGCGGCCAAGCTGGAAGCCATGAAGCTGCAGGAAGCCGAAGCCAGTGCCGAACAGGAAGTGGCCGACGCGCGGCTGCACGAGCTGTCTGACCAGGTGCCGGCGCTGGACGAGCAGCGCCGCGCGGCGCAGGCCGCGGTGAACGCCGAAACCGGGCGCCTGGCCGACATCGCGGCGCGCCTGGAAGCGCTGCGCGCCCTGCAGGACAAGGTGCAGACCGAAGGCAAGCTCAAGCCCTGGCTGCAACGCCATGGCCTGGAAGGGCTGGCTGGCCTGTGGACGCAGGTGCACATCGAAGCCGGTTGGGAAAGCGCCCTGGAAGCCGCCTTGCGGGAACGGCTGAACGCGCTGGCGGTGGGCAAGCTCGACATGGTGCGGGCTTTCGCCAGCGACGCCCCGCCGGCCAAGCTGGCCTTCTATGCCCTACAGGGCATGCCTGCCGCCCCGGCCCCGCGTGCGCACGCCAGCCTGCCGCCGCTGGCCGACCTGCTGCGCCCGGGCACCGCGCATGACGCCGACGGCATCAAGACGCTGCTGCGCGATTGGCTGGCCGGCGTCTACACCGCCGCCAGCCTGGACGATGCGCTGGCCGCACGCGCCCAGCTCACGCACGGCGAAGTCATCATGACGCGCCAGGGCCATGCCGTGTCGCAGCACGCCGTGGCCTTCTACGCGCCCGACAGCGAACAGGCCGGTCTGCTGGCGCGTGCGCAGGAAATCGACAACCTGCAGCGCCAGCAGCGCGCCCAGGCCTTGCTGGCCGAAGACGCGAAAAGCCAGTCGGTGCGGCTGGAAGCGGCCTACACCGACGCCGCGCAGCGCCTGGTCAGCGCCCGGCGCGCGGCTTCCGAAGCGCAGACGCGCGCGCATGGGCTGAACGTCGAGCTGCTGCGCCTGTCGCAGCAGGCCGACGCCGCCAGCACCCGGCGCGACCAGCTGAACGAAGAGCTGGCCGAGATCGATGCCCAGATGGAAGGCCTGGAAGAACGCCGCGCCACGGGCGAAGGGCGCTTCGAGGAACTGGACATCGCGCTGGGCACGGCGCAGGAACGCCACGCTGAACTGGACGACGCCGTGATCGCCGCCGACCGCCGGCTGGCCGAAGCGCGCGAACAACAACGCAGCCTGGACCGCCAGGCCCAGGAAGCCCGCTTCCAGGCCCGCGCGCTGGCCGCGCGCCAAGCCGAACTGCAGCGCAGCATCGACACCGCTGCGCAGCAGGTGGCCGCCAACGAACAGGCCGGTACCCAGCTGCAGCTGGAACTGGACGCCTTCGACGACCAGGCCGCGCAGGCCGGGCTGCAGACCGCACTGGCGCTGCGCCTGGAGCGTGAACAGCAGCTGGGTGCAGCGCGCAGCGAATACGACGACTTGAGCGCCCAGCTGCGCCGCGCCGACGAACAGCGCATGGGCTTTGAACAAAGCCTGCAGCCGCTGCGCGACCGCATCACGCAGCTGCAGCTGGAACTGCAGGCCGCCCAGCTGGGCGGGGCGCAATACCTGGAACAGCTGACGGCAGCCGCTGTCGACCTGGAAGCCCTGGCCCTGGGCATCGACAACGGCGGCGTGAAGTTGTGGGGCCTGCAGACCGAGATCGACCGCATCAACAAGGACATCGCCGCACTGGGCGCGGTGAACCTGGCCGCGCTGGACGAACTGGGCCAGGCGCGCGAACGCAAGACCTTCCTGGACGCACAGAACGCCGACTTGCTGGAAGCCATCGGCACGCTGGAAGACGCCATCCACAAGATCGACCTGGAGACACGCGACTTGCTGGGCAGCACCTTCAACCAGGTGAACGAACATTTCGGCCGCATGTTCCCCAGCCTGTTTGGCGGCGGCAATGCGCGGCTGGTGATGACGGGCGGCGAGATCCTGGACGCCGGGGTGCAGGTGATGGCTCAGCCGCCAGGCAAGAAGAACAGCACCATCCATCTGCTGAGTGGTGGCGAAAAGGCACTGACCGCCATCGCCCTGGTGTTTGCCATCTTCCAGCTCAACCCCGCGCCCTTCTGCCTGCTGGACGAGGTGGACGCGCCGCTGGACGACGCCAACACCGAGCGCTACAAGAACCTGGTGACCGAGATGAGCAAGGGCACGCAGTTCCTCTTCATCAGCCACAACAAGATCGCGATGGAGATGGCTGAACAGCTGATCGGCGTCACCATGCAGGAACAGGGCGTCAGCCGCATCGTGGCCGTGGACATGGAAGCCGCCGTTTCCCTGGTCGAGGCCGGTTGACGTGGACGCCGCGCTGGCAGCCCGCTGGGGCCTGACCGAAAGCCTGCTGCTGCTGGGGGCCGTGGTGCTGCTGGCCGTGCTGCTGCAGGGCTGGTGGCGCACGCGACGCGCCCGGCCGCTGGCGGCGCCAGCCGATGCCGCGCCCAGCCAGAGCGCTGGCGAACGCGTCGAACCCAGCATGGGCGCCGACCCCGACGCCGACCCCAGCGCCAACGCAGAGGCCGGTGACACCCTGCCCGACCTGCCAGGCCTGCGCCCTGCGGGTCGCCGCAGCGCGCGCCTGGACGCCTTGATCGACGCCTTGGTGCCCCTGGTGCTGGACGGCCCCATCAGCGGCGACAGCCTGCTGGCCCACCAGCCCGGCACGCGCCGCGCCGGCAGCAAGCCTTTCTACATCGAGGGCCTGGACGCGGAGACAGGCGAATGGGACAGCCCCAGCCCCGGCTGCCGCTACCGCGAAGTGCAGGCCGGCGTGCAGATGGTCAGCCGCGGCGGGCCGCTGAACGAGATCGAGTATTCGGAATTCGTGCAGAAGGTGCAGGCCTTTGCCGACGCCATTGGCGCGACGCCGAACTTCCCCGACATGCTGGAAGTGGTGGACGAAGCGCGCAAGCTGGATGCGGCCACCAACCCGCTGGACGCGCAGCTGACGCTGACCCTGCGGTCCAACAGCGTGGCCTGGTCGCTGGGCTACATCCAGCAATGTGCTGCGCGCCACGGTTTCGTTGCCGGTACCGTGCCCGGGCGCATGGTGGTGCCGGCGCCCGAGGAAGGCGCGCCCCCGGTGCTGAGCCTGGCCGTCGATTCGCAGGCTGCAATGGCGGCCCTGGGGGCCGACGCGCAGGCAGCCGCAGTGCGCCAGTTCACGCTGAGCCTGGACGTGCCGCAGACCGCGCAAGCCGCTGAACCGTTCCCAGCCTGGCACCGCGCCGCCAACGCGCTGGCCGACGACATGGATGCCGTGGTGGTGGACGACCACGGCACGCCGCTGCCGCTGGCGGCCTTTGCCAGCATTGCGCAGGAACTGGAAGTCCTCTACGGGCAGCTGGAAGCGCTGGAGCTGCCCGCTGGCAGCGCGGCAGCGCGGCGCTTGTTCAGCTGACGTCAGGTCTTCAGGCGCCGGCCGCCGCGGCAGGCGCAGGTTCGGCCAGCCGGGACACTTCGCGCAGCAGCACGAATTCCTCGGCCGCCGTGGGGTGCATCGCCACGGTGTTGTCGAAGTTGGCCTTGGTGGCGCCGGCCGTCAGGGCCACGGCCAAGCTCTGCACGATTTCAGGCGCGTCGGCGCCCAGCATGTGCACGGCCAGCACGAGGTCGGTGTCGGCGTCCACCAGCAGCTTCATGTGGGTGCGTTCAGCGCCGCCGATGAAGGCCTGCTTCATGGGTCGGAAGTCGGTCTCGAACACCTTCAGCCGATGGCCCGCGGCCAGTGCCTGCGCTTCGGTGGGCCCCACGGTGCCGATGGGCGGCAGCATGAACACGGCGCTGGCCACCTGGGCCCAGTTCATGCGCCGCGCCCCGCTGCCGAACACGCGGTCGGCCACGGCCCGGCCCTGGGCGATGGCCACGGGCGTGAGGTTGATGCGGTCGGTCACGTCGCCGATGGCGTAGACGCCGGGGGCGGTGGTTTCGTGCTCGTCGTTGACCGCAATCGCGCCCTTCGCGTCGGGTGTGATGCCCAGGGTTTCCAGACCCAGGCCGCGCGTGTTGGGCCGCCGGCCCGTGGCGTTCAGCACCCAGGGGAAGGCGCGCACGCGGTCGCCGATCAAGCCCAGCAGGAAGCCGTCATCGGCGTGCTGCACGCGCAGCGGCGCGCCGCCGGGGTGCAGTTCGACGCCGGCGGCCTGCAGCGCAGCCGCAGCGCCCGTGCGCAGCATCTCGTCGAAGCCGCGCAGCGGCAGGCGGTCGCGGTAGTACAGCGCCACCTTCGGCCCCAGCCGCGCCAGCATGCTGGCGAATTCCACGGCGATGAAGCCGCCGCCGATGATGGCCAGCTCGTCAGGCAGCTGCTGCAGGTCCAGCAGGTCGTCGCTGGTGGCGCAGGCATCGATACCCGGAATGCTGTCGCGCACCGGCGTTGACCCTGTGGCCAGCAGCAGGTGCTGCGCCGTGATCTGCCGCTCACCCACCTGCACGGTGTGCGGGCCGGTGACGCGGGCCCAGCCTTCGATCAGCTGCACGCCACTGCCGGCCAGCATCTTGCGGTAGATGCCTTCCAGGCGGTCGATTTCGCTGGCCTTGCTGGCCGCCCAGCGCGGCATCTGGAAGGCCGCATCGCCCACGTCGAAACCGTAGCCCCGCGCCTGCGCGAAGCCTTCGCCCAGCTGGGCGGCGTACATCAGCAACTTCTTCGGCACGCAGCCGCGGATGACGCAGGTGCCGCCCACGCGGCTGCCCTCGACGATGGCCACGCGCGCGCCGTGCAGTGCGGCGCGCCGTGAAGCCGCCACGCCGCCAGAGCCGGCGCCCAGCACCAGCAGGTCGAAGTCGTAGGCCATGGCGGTTCTCGGGTCTGGAAGTTATGGAAGCGCGAACCTTACGCGCTTTGCGCTGGCCTTGCCTCCACCTGTGGCCCCCGCAGTGCCCATGGTGCTGCCCGACAATGCGCGCATGGCCGAACAAGACCCTTTAGCAGCGGCTGCCCGGGCGGCACAGCTGCGCGAAACCCTGCACCACCACGCGCACCGGTACTATGTGCTGGACGCGCCGGAACTGCCCGATGCCGAATACGACCGCCTGTTCCAGGAACTGCAGGCCCTGGAAGCCGCCCACCCCGACCTGTTGACGCCTGATTCGCCTACCCAGCGCGTCATCGGACGCGTGCTGGACGGGCTGGCGCCGGTGCGGCATGCGGTGCCGATGCTGTCGATCCAGACCGAGACCGACACCAGCGCTGCCGGCGCGCTGGCCTTCGACGCCCGCGTGCGGCGCGAACTGGCCCTGCCCGAAGACGCGCCGCCGGTGGAATATGCCGCTGAACTGAAGTTCGATGGCCTGGCCATCAACCTGCGCTATGCAGCCGGCGTGCTGGTACAGGCCGCCACACGCGGCGACGGCGAAACCGGCGAAGACGTGACCCACAACGTGCAGACCATCGGTCAAGTGCCCCTGCGTTTGCAGCGCCCACAGGACGGCTTGCAAGGCCAAACCTGGCCCGCTGTGCTGGAAGTGCGCGGCGAGGTCTACATGCGGCGCGACGACTTCGAAGCCCTGAACGCCCGCCAGCGCGACAAGGGCGAGAAGACCTACATCAACCCCCGCAACACCGCAGCCGGCGCGGTGCGGCAGCTGGACGCGAAAGTGGCCGCGCAGCGTCCGCTGTCGTTCTTTGCCTACGGCCTGGGCGACGTGCAAGGCTGGCCCGAAGGCCAGGAACCCGCCACCCACGCCCAACTGCTGGACCGGCTGGCCGCCTACGGCCTGCCCGTCAGCCAGGACCGGCGCGTGGTGCAGGGCGCTGAAGGCCTGGTGCAGTTCCATGCCGACATGCTGGCCAGGCGCGACGCGCTGCCGTTTGACATCGACGGCATCGTCTACAAGGTCAACAGCCTGGCGCTGCAGAAGCAGCTGGGTTTCAAGACGCGTGAACCGCGCTGGGCCGTGGCCCACAAGTACCCGGCGCAGGAACAGCTGACCCTGCTGCGCGGCATCGACGTGCAGGTGGGCCGCACCGGCAAGCTCACACCCGTGGCCAAGCTGGAACCGGTGTTCGTGGGTGGCACCACGGTCAGCAATGCCACGCTGCACAACCTGTTCGAACTGCGGCGCAAGGGCGTCCGCGTGGGCGATACCGTGATCGTGCGGCGCGCGGGCGACGTGATCCCCGAAGTGGTGGGCCGTGTGGCCACACAGCCCGGTCCGCGCCAGCCCTATGTGCCCAACTTCCGCCTGCCGCAGCAGTGCCCCGTGTGCGCCAGCGCCGTGGTGCGTGAACGCGGCGGCATGGACCACCGCTGCAGCGGCGGCCTGTTCTGCGCCGCGCAGCGCAAGCAGGCCATCCTGCACTTTGCCGGCCGGCGGGCGATGGACGTCGAAGGCCTGGGCGACAAGCTGGTGGACCAGCTGGTGGACGGCGGCATCGTGCGCACCCTGCCCGAGCTCTACACCCTGGGCGTGGCCAAGCTGGCGGCGCTGGAGCGCATGGCCGACAAGAGCGCGGCCAACCTGGTGGCCGCACTGGAAAAGAGCAAGGCCACCACGCTGGCGCGCTTTGTCTACGCCCTTGGCATCCGCCAGGTGGGCGAGGCCACGGCCAAGGACCTGGCGCGCCACTTCGGCAGCCTGGACCGGCTGATGGACGCGCCGCTGGATGAACTGCTGCAGGTCAACGATGTCGGCCCCATCGTCGCGCAGGCGATCCGCACGTTCTTCGAACAGCCGCACAACCGCGAAGTGGCCGAACAACTGCGCGCCGCAGGCATCCACTGGCCCGAACACGAAGCCGCGCTGGGCCCGCAACCCCTGCTGGGCAAGACCCTGGTGCTGACCGGCACCCTGCCCACGCTCAGCCGCGAAGACGCCAAGGCGCTGGTGGAAGCCGCCGGTGGCAAGGTGGCGGGTTCGGTGTCGAAGAAGACCGACTATGTGGTGGCGGGAGAAGAGGCCGGCAGCAAGCTGGCCAAGGCGCAGGAACTGGGCGTGCCGGTGCTGGACGAAGCCGGTCTGAAGGCCTTGTTGGCCGGCGGCGGGTGAACCTGCTGCCCCCAGGCGGCGACGTTATCGCCGTTGGCCTGATCTTCTGCCTGGTGTACCTGGGCATGGTTCTGGGCGGCCTGCCGGGGCTGCGGCTGGACCGCACGGGCGTGGCCCTGCTGGGCGCGATTGCCGTCATCGGCTTGGGCGAACTCAGCGTCGAGGCCGCGGCGCAGGCCGTGCACCTGCCCACCATCCTGCTGCTGTTTTCCTTCATGGTGATCTCGGCGCAGATGCGCCTGGGCGGCTTCTATGGCGCGGTGATGCGGCGCATCGTGGTGCTGAAGCTGGGCCCTGCGGGTCTGTTGGGCGTGGTGATCGCCGTCAGCGCGGTGCTGTCGGCCGTGTTCAGCAACGACATCGTCTGCCTGGCCGTGGCCCCGGTGCTGGCCCAGGCCTGCCTGCGGCGTGGTGTGAATCCGGTGCCCTACCTGCTGGCGCTGGCCTGTGCCAGCAACATCGGTTCAGCGGCCACGCTGATTGGCAATCCGCAGAACATGCTGATCGGGGAAGTGCTGAAGTTGTCGTTCAGCGCCTATTTGCTGCAGGCCGGGGTGCCCGTGCTGCTGGGGCTGGCGCTGCTGTGGGCACTGCTGGCCTGGCCGCTGCGGCGCGTGCCAGCGGGGCAGGGTGCGGCAGGGCCGGCGGCCGCAGGCCGCACGGCCGAAGCCGGTGCGCAGCCGGCCGGCGATGACGACCCGGCCTTCGACGCCTGGCAGACAGCCAAGGGCCTGGCAGCCGCGCTGGCCCTGGTGGGGGTGTTCCTGTTCACCCCCTGGCCCCGCGACGTGGCCGCCCTGGTGGCGGCCGGGCTGCTGCTGCTGAGCCGGCGGTTCCATTCGTCGCGCATGATGGCCGGGGTGGACTGGGAACTGCTGGTGCTGTTCATGGGCCTGTTCATCGTCAACCGCGCGCTGGACGTTACGGGCCTGACGCAGCAGGCCATCGCCGCGCTGGCCCAGGCCGGGGTGGACCTGGCCGACGCCAACACGCTGTTCGGCGCCACCCTGATGCTGTCGAACCTGGTGTCGAACGTACCCGCCGTGATGTTGCTGTTGCCAGCCGTGCCGCCGGGGCAGGGCCTGCAGGCGGGTGTGCAGCTGGCCCTGGTCAGCACGCTGGCAGGTAATCTGCTCATCGTCGGGTCGATCGCCAACATCATCGTCGTCGACGCGGCACGCAAGTGCGGCATCGTCATCGACTGGAAGACGCATCTGCGCACCGGGCTGCCCGTCACCGTGGGCAGCTTGGCCGTCACCTGGGCCTGGCTGCGCTGGGCCGCCTGAAGCTTCGTTTTCTTCATCCACAACCGCCACCGCTGCTGCAAGAAAAGGAACCCCATGGCCATCCACGACATCCTGAAGATGGGCGACCCGCGCCTGCTGCGCCTGGCGCAGCCAGTGCAGGCCTTCGACACGCCCGAACTGCACGCCCTGATCGCCGACATGTTCGACACCATGGCTGCTGCCAACGGGGCGGGCCTGGCGGCGCCGCAGATCGGCGTGGACCTGCAGCTGGTGATCTTCGGCTACACACACAACGTGCGTTACCCCGACGCGCCGCCGGTGCCGCCCACGGTGCTGATCAACCCCGTCATCACGCCGCTCGACGACGAGATCGTCAACGGCTGGGAGGGCTGCCTCAGCGTACCTGGCCTGCGCGGCGAAGTGCCGCGTCACGCCCGCATCCGCTACTGCGGCTTCGACGCCATGGGTATGCCTATCGACCGCGAAGCCGATGGCTTTCACGCCCGCGTGGTGCAGCACGAATGCGACCATCTGATCGGCCGCCTGTACCCCACGCGCATGACGGACCTGAGCAAGCTGGGCTACACCAGCGTGCTGTTTCCGGACCTGGACCCGGCGGCCGACGACTGAGACGGCGGCCCGGCGGGCGGCGCAGCCCTGTCGGCCACCCCGCGGCTGCAACACTGCTTTACGCGCCGCCGGTCGGCGCCACGCCCGGCCCGCGCGTTGTGCGGTGATGAAGTCACACCGCACACCGCTGGCCTTGTCCTTCTCCTTCATCGTTTTCCTGCTGCTGGCGTGGCTGGCAGCCCCAGCTTGGGCCCAGGAAGACCCACCAGGCCGCGTCGGGCGCCTGGCGGCCCTGCAGGGCAAGGTGTCGGGCTTCGACGCCGGCAGCGGGCAGTGGCTGCCAGCCGAAAGAAACCTGCCCCTGACCGCGGGCGACCGCATTGCCACCGGTGCCGACGGACAGGCCGAACTGCAGGTGGGTTCGACCACGCTGCGCCTGGACGGCCGCAGTGAACTGGAAGTGCTGCGCCTGGACGATGAACGCATCGTGCTGGCGCTCAAGCGCGGCAGCCTGGCACTGCGTGTGCGCACGGCCGAGGTGGCACGCGAGATCGAGATGGCCACGACTGAAGTGCGCCTGCAGCCGCTGCGCGCCGGTCATTACCGCATCGACCGCGTCGACGACCGCACTTATGCCAGCAGCTGGCGCGGCGACCTGCGCGTGGCCGACGACGCGGGGTTCGCCATCGGCACTGGCGACCAGGCCGAACTGTGGCGCGATCGTGGCGAACTGCGCCACGCCTGGGGCAACCCGGCCGACGACGGCTTCGCCGCCCGCGCGCTGCGCGAAGACGCCCAGGACGACACGCGCACCGCCAGCGAACGCTTCGTTTCGCCAGAAATGACCGGCGCTGCCGAACTGGACCGCTATGGCCGCTGGGACCGCCACCCCGAATACGGCGCGGTCTGGTTTCCGCTGCAGGTGTCGGCGGGCTGGGCGCCGTACACGCAGGGCCGCTGGGCCTGGGTACGGCCCTGGGGCTGGACCTGGGTGGACACAGCGCCCTGGGGCTTTGCGCCTTTCCATTACGGCCGCTGGGCGCAGTGGAACGGCCGCTGGTGCTGGGTGCCCGGCAGCTATGTGGCCCGGCCCACCTTCAGCCCGGGGCTGGTGGTGTGGGCAGGTTCGCCGAGGGTGGGGGTGTCGATCCAGATCGGTGGTGGCGGCCGGCCCGGGCCGGGCGTGGGCTGGGTGCCGCTGTCGCCGCGCGACCCCTATCGGCCGGTGTACCGCCACACCCCGCGGCACATCGGCAGCATCGACGGGCCAGCCTTCGGGCGTTTCGACCCGCCGGGTTTCGGCCGCGGCGACCGCCTGCCCCTGGCCGAGCGCCCGCTGGGCCGGCCGGAGATCGAACGCCGCGACGAACGCCGCGACGACAGGCGGGATGACCGTCGCGACGACCGCCGCGATGCCAGGCCCGACCCCGGGCGAGACGAACGGCGCGACTGGCGCATGGACAGGCGCGAAGAACGCGGCGATGGCCGGCGTGATGACAGCCGCGACGGCCGGCGCGATGAACGACGTGATGACCGTCCAGACGGTCGCCCTGACAGCCGCCGCGACGACGGGCGCGACCCCCGGCCCGACCCGCGCCCGGGCTTGCCGCTGCGGCCTTTGCCGCCGCCTGGGGCACAGGCGCCAGCGCCAGCACCGCAGCCGGCGCCGATGATGCCGGCGCCGCGTCCCGCACCGCCGGCCACCGGGGCCCAGCCTGCACCGCAGCCGCGGCCCGAGCCGCCTGCGCGGCCCGAACCACCGCCGCGAGCCGAACGCTCCCCAGCCCCTGCAGCACCTGCGGCCGCGCAAGGCCCTGGCCGCGGCGGCTGGCGCGGCAACCCGGAACCCTGAAGCCTGGCCGCCGGCCGCCGACTGGCTGCTGCCGGCAGTTGGTCGGCACGCACCCGGGCTAGCGCAACAGCGGCTTCAGCGCTGGCCAGACGTTGGCCAGCATGCGCGGATGGGCCTCGGCCTTGGGGTGGATGCGGTCGGCCTGGAACATCGCCTCGGCGTCAGGGCCGTCGGCCACGCCGGCCAGGAAAAAGGGCACCAGGGCAGCCTTTTCGGCCTGGGCCACGGTGGCAAACAGGCGGGTGAAGGCTTCGCCGTATTGGCGGCCGTAGTTCGGTGGCACGGCCATGCCCAGCAGCAGGGGTTTGGCGCCCGCGGCATTGGCGGCGCGGGTCATGGCCTGCAGGTTGTCCTGCGTCATGCTCAGCGGCAGGCCGCGCAGCGCGTCGTTGCCGCCCAGTTCGATCACCACCACGGCCGGCTTGTGCAGGGTCAGCAGCCCTGGCAGGCGCGAACGGCCGCCTGATGTGGTGTCGCCGCTGATGCTGGCATTGACGACGCGGGCGCGCAGCTGTTCGGCCGCGATGCGCTTTTCCAGCAGCGCCACCCAGCCGCTGCCGCGCGGCAGGCCGTATTCGGCCGACAGGCTGTCGCCCACCACCAGCACCACGGGCGGTGCCCCTGGGCCCTGTGCGGTGGCCCAGGAGGCCGCCGCGATCCAGGTAAACCCCAGGCTACAGTTGCGCAGCCAGGCGCGCCGGCTGGCGCGAGCCGCCGTACCCGTACCCGCCGAACCACAAACAGAAGAAGAGTCGATGCCGGAACCCATCATTGCCGTTCAAAAGATGTCCAAGGAGGTGGTGGATTCCACCGGGACCTTGACCATTCTCCATGACATCGATTTCCAGCTTCAGCCCGGCGGGACCGTGGCCATCGTCGGCGCATCGGGTTCGGGCAAGAGCACGCTGCTGAGCATCCTGGCCGGGCTGGACACGCCCAGTTCCGGCACCGTGCTGCTGGCCGGGCAGGACCTGTTCAAGCTGGACGAAGACGCCCGCGCCGAACTGCGGTCGCGCACCGTGGGTTTCGTGTTCCAGAGTTTCCAGCTGCTGGCGAACCTGACAGCGCTGGAAAACGTGATGCTGCCTTTGGAACTCATGGGGCGCGACGATGCGCGTGCGGCGGCGACCGAAATGCTCAAGCGCGTGGGCCTGGGCGAACGGCTGAACCGCTACCCCAAGGTGCTGTCGGGCGGCGAACAGCAGCGTGTGGCGCTGGCCCGGGCCTTCGTCGTGCGGCCGGCCGTGCTGCTGGCCGACGAACCCACTGGCAGCCTGGACTTCGCCACAGGCGAAAAAGTGATGCAGCTGATGTTCGAACTGAACCGCGAAGCCGGCACCACCCTGGTACTGGTGACGCATGACCGCACGATCGCAGCCCGCTGCGACCGCCAGCTGCGCATCGAAGCCGGCCGGCTGGTTCCAGACGTCGCGGGCTGAAGTCTCAGGCGGCCTGGACGGCCACCGAAGCCGAGGTGGCCGCGGGGTCGGCGGCCGGGCGGGCCAGCCGGTAGCCGGCGCCGCGAACGGTTTCGATCATGCTGGCGCAGCCCGTGCTGGCCAGCGCATCACGCAGTCGCTTGATGTGCACGTCGACCGTTCGTTCTTCGATGAAGACATGGTCGCCCCAGACGCGGTCCAGCAGCTGGCCGCGGCTGTGCACGCGTTCAGGGTGGCTCATCAGGAAGCGCAGCAGCCGGAATTCGGTCGGGCCCAGGTGCACTTCGTTGCCGTGGGCCTGCACGCGCATCGTGCCCGGGTCCAGCAGCAGGGCGCCCACGGTCACCGGCACGTCCAGCGTCTGCGGGGCGCGGCGCCGCAGCACGGCACGGATGCGTGCCAGCAGTTCGGCGGTGGAAAAGGGCTTGGCCAGGTAGTCGTCGGCGCCCACGTCCAGACCCTGCACCACGTCGCTTTCCTGGCTGCGTGCAGTCAGCATGACGATGGGTAGCTGGCGCGTACGCGCCTCGCTGCGCCAGCGTCGGGCCAGCACGATGCCGGGTTCACCAGGCAGCATCCAGTCCAGCAGCACCAGGTCGGGCAGCTCGCGCTGCACGGCCAGCTGTGCCGCTTCGGCGTCGGCCGCGCAGCGCACGGTGTGGCCGTCGTGGCGCAGGTTCAGGGCCAGCAGCTCGGTGATGGCCGGCTCGTCTTCAACGATCAGGATGTTTGCCATGCCCGCAATCTATGGCGCGGCCGTGAAAGCCGTGTGACAAGCGGGGCCAGCCGCCCACAATGCCGCGAACGGGGGGACCACCGGGCCATGGTACGGTGGCGTCATGGCCTTTGGGGCGGCTACAGCGACTGCCGGGGCATGGGCGCTGCCAGCGCCTGGCGCAGGGTGTCCAGGCTGTCTTCCAGGTGGGCGCGGGTTTCGGGGTCGCTGCGCTGGGCGCTGCGCTGCGCCACCTGCAGGCGTTGCACCAGGCGCTGGGTCTGCAGGCGCAGCAGGCTGCGGGCGTCGGTGCGCGTCTGCGCGCTGGGGCGCAGCACCGCGGCGGCCAGGCGGTTGACATGGTCGCGCTGTAGCTCGCGCCTGACCGCAGGTACGCCCTGGCCGCTGGCCAGCTGGGCCATCAGGCCGTCCCAGACGTCCTGGTCCAGCCGGTCGTAGAGCTCGCTCAGCGCAAAGGCCTGGGCTGGACGGTCGAACTTGCGCTGGTTGTCCAGCACGCGGCGGGCGACGAAGTCGCTCATCAGGTAGTTCAGCACTGCGCGCTGCAGGTCAAGCAGGCGCTCGGCGGCCGAAAAGTCGGTGGGGGCCAGGCCCTCGCCACGCTCCAGGAAGTCCGGGGCGATGCGGCGCTGCAAGGCGGCCGACAGCGTCAGCCCGCTGCGCGCCAGTACCGTGCTGGAAATCAGGTCCAGCGCCTGCCGCTGCACGCCGGCGTCCACCGGCTGCAGCGGGTCGCGGCCGCTGCCGGGGTAGTCGCGCAGCGTGCGCAGCCCGCCGATCTGCCGCACCAGGATGCCGACCGCGCGCGTGGCGTCGGTCAGCGCGTAGTTGATCGACCGGCGCAGCACGGCGTAGTCGCGGTCAGGGCTCAGGGCGCGGGTTTCCTGGCGCTTGAACAGGTCGCGCGCAATGTCCAGCCGTTTGGCGGCAAAGGCTATCGGGTCCTTGCCCAGGTCCAGCTGCAGGGTTTCCGGGTCCAGGCCGAAGGCGCTGTCTTCGTCGGTGCCGAAGGCCAGCAGGGGTTCGGCGCTGCGCGCCGCGATGGCCTGCAGCAGGGCTTTCTCTTCGGCCCCGCTGGCATTGGCCGGCAACGGGCGATAGGCGTATTCGACCGCCCAGTAGTCGTAGGGGCCCAGGGTGGCCTGAAAGGGCAGGCCGCCGCTCTTGCCCGGCGGCGGCAGGTTGACGGCGTTGTACTCCATCACCGACCCCGTGGTGCCATAGGCGCGCGTGAACTCGGCGTCGGCCAACTGCGCTTCGGTGTAAACGCGTGAGGCCCGGAAGTTATGGCGCAGCCCCAGGGCATGCCCCACCTCGTGCATGATCGAATCCTTGACGTAGTCCAGCACGAACTGCTGGGCCATCGGGCTGTCGGGTTCGAGTTCGCCGCGGGCTTCCAGCACGTCCATCGCGTAGCCCAGCTGTTCGACGCCCAGTTGCGCGTGCAGGCACTGCCCGTCGGGCGCATGCAGCGGGCCGGGCTGCAGCAGGCCCAGGTCGACGCGGGGCGTGAAGTCCGGCAAGCCGGGCGTCGCATCGCCTGTTGCCACTGCCCGGTCACCGGCCAGCACCTGGGTGCGCAGGCCGCGCACAGCGCGGGCCGACATGCCTTCGAAGGCGATATCGGCGTCCAGGATCTCGCCCGTGCGCGGGTCCACATGGCTGGGGCCGATGGCGCCGAACACGGGGTCGGCGTTCAGCATCCAGCGCACCGAAGCGCGGCCGTAGTCCAGCGTGTCCCAGTCGGCGTCGTCGGGCTGCTGCTCGACAGCGATGGCGCCCACGAAGCCGATCTTGTCGAAGGCCTTGTTCCATTCCAGGATCGCCGCGCGCACCGTTTCGCGGTAAGCCAGGGGCACGTTGCGGTCGATCCAGAAGGTGATGGGCTTGACGGGTTCGCTGCGCTCGGCGGCCGGGTCCTTCTTTTCCAGGCGCCAACGGTTGACGAGGCGCTGGCGCGGGCTGCGCTGCAGGTCGTCGCTGAAGTTCAGCAGGCTGGTGGTGAACAGGCCCAGGCGGGGGTCTGCAGCGCGGGTGCGCATGGGCTGTGCCGGCAGGGGCGCCAACGAATAATGCATGCCCACCAGCAGGCTTCGCGCGTCGGGCAGGTAGCGCGGGCCGGATGGGCCCTGCGGCCCCAGCAGCGCGCCCAGCAGGCCGCCTTGCGGCGGCGGCGAACCGCCGCCAACGAAGTGGCTTTGCACTTCCAGGATGGTGGCCTCGGGCGTGGCGCGCACGGCGGTGAAGACGGTGTTGCCACGCTCCAGGCCGTAGCTGGCGCGCAGCCCGCGCTGCAGGCGCTGGCCCACGGCCATCAGGTCGTTCAGGAACAGCGCGTTGGCCTCCACCAGCACGCTCTTGCGGTCGGGGTGGGGGCCGCTGGCCACCGGGGCCGACGCCAGCAGGCTGTTCGAATACGAAGCCGCCAGCGCGCGCGCTTCGGGCGTGCCAGAGCGGGCGGTGACGTCGGTGTTGCGTGCCTGCAGGCGGATGGTGTTGTGCACGCGCACGAACTCGATCACCAGCGGGCCGCCGACGCCGTTGATGCTGTCGTACACCATCAGCCCGCCCAGCACCCAGCCTTCGCCGATGCCGTTTTTGATCTTCGGGCTCAGCAGGAAGGGCTGGTTCAGCTGTTCAGGGCTGAGTTCGATCCAGACTTTGTCTTCCTTCGCCCACAGCGTCAGTGGCCCTTCGATGCGGCGCGCGTCGCGGATGATGCTGGCGAAGCTGGGCGGCGCACCTGGTGGCTGGGCAGCAGTGGCAGCCTGGGCGCCCGCGGGTGCGCTGGCAGGCGCCGCCGCCGCGGGGGTGGGCCCCGGGCCTGGCGTTGGCGCGGTGACGGCCTTTGCAGGCGCCTGTGCTGGCCCGGCGGCAGGTGCCGTGGCGCAACCGGCGATCATGGTGACCAGGGTCAGCACGCCGAAGCGTGCCATAGGGGTGAGGTTCGACATGCCAGGGACCCTTCAGGCCCGAAGTCGGCCCGTCGCGAAGCATTCTGCGCCAAAGGGCCCGGCGCTGCCGAAGCGGGCTAGCGGATCGGCTTGAAGCGCACCCGCTTGGGCCGTGCGCCTTCCTCACCCAGGCGCTTTTTCTTGTCGGCTTCGTATTCCTGGTAGTTGCCGCTGTAGAAGAACCACTGGCTGTCGCCTTCGCAGGCCAGGATGTGGGTGCAGATGCGGTCCAGGAACCAGCGGTCGTGGCTGATCACCATCGCGCTGCCGGCAAACTCCAACAAGGCTTCTTCCAGCGCGCGCAGGGTTTCCACGTCCAGGTCGTTGGAAGGTTCGTCCAGCAGCAGCACGTTGCCACCCTTGGCCAGCGTCTTGGCCAGGTGCAGGCGGCCACGTTCACCGCCAGACAGGCTGCCCACCAGCTTCTGCTGGTCGTTGCCCTTGAAGTTGAAGCGGCCCAGGTAGGCGCGGCTGGGCATCACGAACTTGCCCACGACGATGTTGTCCAGGCCGCCGCTGATGTCCTGCCACACGGTGTTTTCGTCCGCCAGGGTCTGGCGGCTCTGGTCCACGAAGGCCAGCTGCGCGGTCTTGCCGATGACGACTTCGCCGCTGTCGGGCTTCTGTTCGCCCTGCAGCATGCGGAACAGCGTGGACTTGCCCGCGCCGTTCGGGCCGATGATGCCGACGATGGCGCCGGGCGGCACCTTGAAGCTGAGCTTGTCGATCAGTAGCCGGTCGCCGAAGCTCTTGCTGACGTCCTTGAACTCGATGACTTCATTGCCCAGCCGTTCAGCCACGGGGATGAAGATTTCGTTGGTGACGTTGCGCTGCTGGTATTCGACGTCGCTCAGTTCTTCAAAGCGAGCCAGACGCGCCTTGCTCTTGGTCTGGCGCGCCTTGGCGTTGGAGCGAACCCACTTCAGTTCCTCCTTCATCGCCTTCATGCGCGCGTCTTCGGTCTTCTGTTCCTGTTCCAGGCGCTTTTCCTTCTGGTCCAGCCAGTCAGAATAGTTGCCCTTCCAGGGGATGCCCATGCCACGGTCGAGTTCCAGAATCCACTCGGCTGCGTTGTCCAGGAAGTAGCGGTCGTGGGTGATGGCCACCACGGTGCCGGAGAAGCGCTTCAGGAACAGCTCCAGCCATTCCACGCTTTCGGCGTCCAGGTGGTTGGTCGGTTCGTCCAGCAGCAGCATGTCGGGCTTGCTCAGCAGCAGCCGGCACAGCGCCACGCGGCGCTTTTCGCCGCCCG
The DNA here is from genome assembly GCA_027485165.1 of Rubrivivax sp. GTDB lineage: Bacteria > Pseudomonadota > Gammaproteobacteria > Burkholderiales > Burkholderiaceae_C > Rubrivivax. The sequence continues at coordinate 56,399 of JAIXRN010000074.1, read as the reverse complement.
ACAGCACGCCGATCTTGGCGTCCCAGGGCGGCAGGCGCAGGGCGTCGGCGGCCATTTCCAGCTGCAGGTCGGTGTTCTCGCTGCCGGCTGCGGCGATGATGGATTCCAGCTCGGCCTGCTCGGCGGCCAGCGCGTCGAAGTCGGCGTCTTCGTTGGCGTATTCGGCGTAGACCTCGTCCAGCCGCTTCTTCGCCGCCAGCACGCCGCCGATGCCCTGTTCGACGGCTTCACGCACGGTCAGTTCGGCGTCCATGATCGGTTCCTGCGGCAGGTAACCGATGTTCAGGCCGGGCATGGGCACGGCCTCGCCTTCGAATTCCTTGTCGACGCCGGCCATGATCTTCAGCAGCGTGCTCTTGCCGCTGCCGTTCACACCCAGCACGCCGATCTTGGCGCCAGGGAAGAAGGACAGGCTCACGCCCTTCAGGATCTGGCGCTTCGGCGGCACGATCTTGCCGAGGCGGTTCATCGTAAAAACGTACTGGGCCATGGCGGGCTGTCTCGGGTTGGGGCAGTTCAGGAAAACCCTGGATTATCCATGCCGGGTGCAGGCGGGCGCGCTGGCAGCCGTCCTGTCGCGCCGGGCTGCAAGCGGTCGCCGCGGGGGGCAGCCCGTCGCCTGGTTCACCCCTGGGGAGGGCCGTGCCAATAATGCCAACGGTCTTTTGCCCATCGACGAGGAACCGCCATGAACACCGCCCCTGCCAGCCTGGCTGCCAACGACTCGCTGGTCCGCCTGACGCACATCGTCTATGCGCTGCACGCCCTGGGCCTGGCCCTGGGTGCCTTTGGCGCGGCCAGCGTGCTGGGGTCATTCCTGTTCGGCTGGCCTTCGATCATCGCGGTGATCATCAACTACGTGAAGCGCGGCGACGTGCGCGGCACCTGGCTGGAAAGCCACTTCACCTGGCAGATCCGCACCTTCTGGTTTGCGCTGGCCTGGGCTGTCTTGGTGGCCCTGGTGTCGATCCCGCTGGCCTTCATCGTTGTCGGCATCGGCACCTGGATCGTCGGCATGTTCGTGCTGGGCATCTGGGCCATCTATCGAATTGCCCGGGGTTGGCTGCGCTTGAATGCGCGTCAAGCCATGCCCATCGCCTAGAATACGGGTCAGCGCCGTGGCTTCCAGTCATCATGGCGCAGTCGATTCCGACACCACGCAGCACATCGCGCCTACCCGACTGGTGCACCCAGCCCCTGCCTTCGGCAAGCGGGCCGGGTGACAGCAGGCAGCGAACCACGGCCCGCACGGCGCAGTGCGCCCAGGGCCCCCAAGCACCCATGCAATTCATTGATCTCGGCCTGGCCGAGCCGCTCCTGCGCGCCGTCAGCGAACAGGGCTACGACACCCCCACCCCCATCCAGGCCCAGGCCATCCCGGTCGTGCTGCAAGGCGGCGATCTGATGGGCGGCGCCCAGACGGGTACCGGTAAGACCGCAGGCTTCACCCTGCCCATGCTGCACCGGCTGGCGGCACAGCCGCAGAAGAAGGACGCCCGCGGCCGCGTGGCCATCCGCGCGCTGATCCTCACGCCCACGCGCGAACTGGCTGCGCAGGTGGAAGAAAGCGTGCGCACCTACGGCAAGTACCTGCCGCTCACCAGCATGGTGATGTTTGGCGGCGTGGGCATGCAGCCCCAGGTGGACAAGCTGCGGCGCGGCGTGGACATCCTGGTGGCCACGCCCGGCCGCCTGCTGGACCACCCCCAGCAGCGCACGCTGGCCCTGAGCCACGTGGAAATCTTCGTGCTCGACGAAGCCGACCGCATGCTGGACATGGGCTTCATCCACGACATCAAGAAGGTGCTGGCCGTGCTGCCGGCGAAGAAGCAGAGCCTGCTGTTTTCGGCCACCTTCAGCGACGAGATCAAGACCCTGGCCGACAAGCTGCTAAACCAGCCGGCGCTGATCGAAGTGGCGCGCCGCAACCAGACCGCCGAAACCATCGCGCAGAAGGTTCACCCGGTGGGCCGCGAACGCAAGAAAGACCTGCTGGCGCACCTGATCAAGACCGGCGACTGGCACCAGGTACTGGTGTTCACGCGCATGAAGCATGGCGCCAACCGGCTGACGGACTTCCTGAACGACGAAGGCATCAGCGCCATGGCCATTCACGGCAACAAGAGCCAGGGTGCGCGCACCAAGGCGCTGGCCGACTTCAAGGCCGGCGAACTGCAGGTGCTGGTGGCCACCGACATCGCCGCGCGCGGCATCGACATCGACATGCTGCCGCACGTCGTGAACTTCGAGCTGCCCAACATCCCGGAAGACTATGTGCACCGTATCGGCCGCACGGGCCGCGCCGGCGCCAAGGGCGAAGCCGTGAGCCTGGTGTGCCTGGACGAGGACATCTTCCTGCGCGACATCGAACGGCTTATCAAGCGGCCCATCCCGGTGGAAGTCATTCCGGGCTTCGAGCCGCCGGCCGGTGAACGGGCCGAGCCCATCGTGCTAGGTCGCATGACCATCGGCGTGGGCGGTACGCGCCGCAACGCGGGCGGTGGTGGCGGCTTTGGCGGTGGCGGTGGGGGCCGCGGTGGCCGCCCAGGCGGCGGCGGGGGTGGCGGGGGTGGCGGGGCAAGGTCGTCTGCGCCGGCCGGCCGCCCGGCTGGTGGCAGCAGCGCTGGCGTCGCAGCACCGCGGCGTGATGGCGGCAGCCGCCCCGCAGCGGCGGGGTCTGGCGGTGGCAGCCGTGGCGGCCGCAGCGGCGGCGGTACGAGCGGCGGCGGGCACCGGCGCTAACCACGGCCAGTTTGCACGGCAGGTTTGAACAAAGGGCGCCCTGGCGCCCTTTTTCACGCCAGCTTGTCGGGCAGGCCTGTCGCGCCCCTGGCCGAAGGTGCTGGCCCGTTCCTGTCTAAGCTCGATCAGGTGGGTCGCTGAATGCCCAGGAACTGGTCGATCTTGACGAAGCGCTTGCGCGCCAGTGCCACCAACTGGTTCTCGGTCGGATGGTCCACCACTTCGTAGCCCACGATGCGGGCGGCTGTCAGCGGTCGGTGCTTGTCCACGTAGCGCCGGAAGTCGGCCAGGCCGGTGTGCCCGCCCGTGACCAGCACCTCAGCGATGCCGTCGAAGGCATCGCATACCTGGCCGAAGAATTCGTGTTCAGTGCGCACGCCGCTGTGGTGTGCGCGGGTGAACTTCAGTTGCTGATGAAGCTTGTGCTCTACGACCTGCTCGGCGGTGAACTGCAGCACTTCTGCCGACTGATGGTCGACAAAGGCAACGGCGTGGTGCAGGGTCATGAGAGTCGTCGGCGTCCTGCAGCAACGTTTGTCGAGCCGATTCCGCCTGCGACTGGTCCTGCAGCTTCGACCGGCGCTCGCGTTTCGGTGGCTTCGGAAGTGCTGTTCCCACTCGCCCTTAGCTAGGCGCTATGCCCGCTGTGCGCCGGCCGGCGGACGCGGCGTGTTGTGCCAGCGCTTGCGGCGCCAGCGCGCCACGCGCAGCGGTACTGGTCCGCGTGGTTGCACGGGTGACCCACGGCAATGAGTTTTCGCATGCTGTTGGCGGCGAGTGTGGCAACCTCACGACCGCAAGAACCAGCGAAGGAGGACCCGCATGAAGACGCCCTTGGGGGTGGTTCTGGCTGCCATGTTGGCCATGCCGCTCGGCGCCGTTGCCGTGGACGCCGTTCCGCCCGCGCAGTTTGCCGACCCAGAGCGCCGGGCGAAACTGGCTGGGGCGCTGCCGCGCATCGAAGCGCTGATGCTGCGGGGGTTCAAGGACTTGAATGTTCCGGGCCTGTCGTATGCGGTCGTCATCGACGGCGACGTCGTGCTGGCGCGTGGGCTGGGCGAGGCGAATGTGGCCACAAAGACGCCCGTGACCGAAGGCACGGCGTTCCGCATCGCATCGATGACCAAGAGCTTTACCGCGCTGGCCGTCCTGAAGCTAAGGGACGCAGGCAAGCTGAGCCTGGACGACCCCGCCGCTCGACATGTTCCTGAGCTACGCGGCTGGCTGCCAGCAACCTCAGACGCCGGGCCGATCACGATCCGCCACCTGCTGGCGCACAGCGGCGGCTTGCCGGAAGACAACCCGCAGGGAGATCGCCAGCTGGCACTGACCCGGCCACAGTTCTCGGCCTGGATTTCCGGCGCGGTGCCGCTGGCAAATGCCCCGGGCAGCCGGTTCGAATACTCAAACCTCGGCTACGTGTTGCTCGGGCGCGTGATCAGCAACGTGGCGCTGCGTCCCTACCAGCAATACATCCGCGACGAAATCCTGCGCCCGCTGGGCATGACCAACACCTACTGGAGCGCTGCGGCCGTGCCGGCCGACCAACTGGCCCAGGGTCATCGCCGCAAGGACAAGGGCTTCGAGATCGAACCGTTGCTGGAAGACGGGGAGGGCGGCGCGATGGGCGGGCTCATCACGACGCCACGCGACCTGGCGCGATTCGTGGGGGCCATGCTGGCTGCCTGGCCCCCTCGCGACGCGGCCGAAGGGCCGCCAGCGCTGCGCCGCACGCTGCGAGAGATGCAGTTGGGTCAAGGCCTGCCTGACTTGTGGCTGGGGCGCCGTCTACCAGGCGGCCCTGCTGCCGCTGTCGCGTCTTCCTATGGCTTCGGCCTTCAGGCCAGTACCGACTGCAGATGGGGTCGCCAGGTGGACCACAGTGGCGGGCTGCCTGGCTTCGGCTCGCTGATGCTCTGGCTACCCGATCACGGTGTGGGCGTCATCACCATGAGCAACCTCACCTACACGTCGGGGGGCCGACTGCTCACCGAGGCCGTGCACCTGCTGCACGCGACGGGCGCCCTGCAGCCGCGCAGAGCAGTGGCCGCAGCCGCGCTGGAACAGGCGGCAGTTTCGGCGACAGACCTGGTGCTGGACTGGAGCGATGCCCGCGCACAGGCGTTGGCGGCTGACAACCTGTTCCTAGACCGCCCGTTGCCTGAATTTCGCGAGGCGATTCGCGGTGCTGCCGATGGCCTGGGCCGCTGCACCCGGGGTGCTTTGACGCCAGAGAATGCGCTGCGGGGCAGACAGCGCCTGAGCTGCGAACAGGGATGGCTCGACATCGAACTGACCTTGGCTCCCGTGCCCGGGCCGCGCGTGCAGTCCTTCGCCATCACCTCCGGGCGGTCCCCTGCAGCCTGCGTTCAAGCAGATCGTCGACGACATCGCCCTGGCCGTGGCAAGAGGCGCGCGGGCACTGGACCTTGCGCCGGGCGTCGACCGCAGCAGCATGGCCGCCGTGCTGGAAACCACGCGCAGCGCCTACGGCAGCTGCGTGGCTGGAACGGTGCAGGAGGGCAACGGCACGAGCCAGGCGAAGCTGAAGCTGGTGTGTGACCGCGGCACACTCGACATGAACGTGGCGCTGGAGCAAGGGCGCTTGACGAAGCTGTCCCTGCGGCCTGAACTCGGCGCTACCTGCTTGCCCTGAGGCCATGTCGAGCGGCAATCGTGAAGGCCCCGCGCCTGACTTGCCCTTCATCTTGGACAAGTTCGTGTTGCTGCAGCAGGTGCTGGAACGGCTGGCCGAAGACCTGCTGCAGACCGAACAGGCCATACGGGTTGCCCACGAGGCTGCGACTCACGAAGAAAACATCGCCGAGAACAAGTACGACACCTTGGGGCTCGAAGCCGCCTACCTGGCCACCGGCCAAGCCCGTCGCGCCCAAGCCGTCCGCCGCGCGATCACCGCCTGGCGCCAGTTTCATCCGACCCCCTACAACGCCAGCCAAGGGATCCAGCTCGGTGCGCTGGTCTGCCTGGTCGACTCCGAAGGTCAGCGCCAACATGTCTTTCTGGGCCCGGACGGGGGCAGCATGAAGTTGACCGGCGAGGCCCGGCCCATCCAGGTCATCAGCAGCGAAGCGCCGCTGGGCAGGGCCATGTTGGGCCGGCGCGAAGGTGATGAGGTGTCGATACAGATCGCGGCAACCCAGCGGCGATTTGACGTGCTGTGGGTTCGTTGATCCGCCAGCCGCCTCGCGCCGAACAAGTCGTATCACGAGGCGACCACGGGACTAGGGTCGAAGCTCTGGCATCACCGCTGGCGTTGCAGGCCCCCAAGCCGCCCTGGGTCCCGCCCGGCGCCGCAGCACAATGCCGGTTTATCCCACCGCGAAACGCCATGAACCGTCGTCATCACCTTGCCGCGCTGTGTGTGGCTGCCTCCGTTTTGCTGGCGGCCCTGCCGGTTGCCGCACAGCCAGCATCTGCCCCGGCCGCGTCGGCCAGCCCTGCCGCAAAGGCCCTGCACGTGCTGTTTGCGCGCGACTGGCAGCGGCAGGCCGAGCGCTTTCCCGAGTTCGCCACCTTTCGCGGCGACTACCGCTACAACGACCGCCTGGCCGACGCCTCGCCCGAGGCCGAGGCCGCCGACTGGGCCGAACTGCGCCGCAACCTGGCCGAGGCGAAGGCGATCGCGCCGGAATCGCTGGGCGCCACCGACCGCGTCTCGCGCGAGCTGTTCATCCGGCGCATCGAGGGCACGCTGGCGCTGGAGCCCTACGCCGGTTACCGCAGCCTGAGCCTGGGCTCGCTGTGGGGTTTGCAGTCGGCGCTGGCCGGGCTGCTGCAGCAGGTGCCGATGGCGCGCGCCGAGCATGCCGAGCAGTTGCTGAAGCGCCTGGCGGCCTACCCGAAGCGCATGGACCAGGAGATCGACAAGCTCCGGCGCGGCATGGCCACCGGCTGGGTCACGCCGCGCCCGGTGCTCGAACGGGCGCTGGCGCAACTCGACGGCCAGGTCAACGCCGAGATCGAAGTCGGCCCGTTCTATGCGCCGTTCAAGCGCCTGGGCAGCGACATTCCGGCTGCAGAGCGCACGCGGCTGCAGGCCGCCGGCCGCGCCGCCATCGAGCGCGACGTGCTGCCGCCGATGAAAAAGCTGCGCGCCTTCATCGTGGACGAGTACCTGCCCAAGGCGCCAGTCAGCGGCGCCTTCCTGCACTACCCCGGCGGCAAGGCGGTGTACGACACCCTGGTGCAACAGCAGACCACGACCGCGCTCACTGCCGCGGAAGTGCACGCCATCGGCCTGCGCGAGATGGCACGCATCCGCGCCGAGATGGCGCAGGTGCAGAAGCAGGTGAAGTTCGAAGGCGACTTCGCGGCCTTCGTGAAGCATCTGCACGCCGACCCGAAGTTCTACGCCACGAGCCCAGAAGACATGCTGGCCCGCTACCGCGACATCACCAAGCGCATCGACGCCGAGATGCCGCGGCTGTTCGCCGAGCTGCCGCGCGCACCTTATGGCGTGCGCGCGATGCCGGCCCACCTGGGCCCGAGCGCGGCCGACAACTACAGCGCGCCGGCGCTGGATGGCAGCCGCCCGGGCTGGTTCAACGCCAACGTACTGGGCTTCAAGGCACGACCGACCTGGGCCATGCCTTCGCTGGCAGCGCACGAGGCGGTGCCCGGCCATCACCTGCAGAGCGCCCGCTCGCAGGAGCTGGGCGCGCTGCCCGAGTTCCGCCGTGGCGGCTGGGGCTACACCGCCTACAGCGAAGGCTGGGCGCTGTACGCCGAGACGCTGGGGCGCGATATCGGTTTGTACGACGACCCCTACGCCCTCTTCGGCCACCTGCAGTGGCAGGCGCTGCGCGCGGCACGGCTGGTGGTGGACACCGGCATCCACGCGCAGGGCTGGGGCCGCCAGCAGGCCATCGACTACATGACGAACGAAGGCGGTATCGAGATCGGCTTCGCGTCGTCGGAGGTCGACCGCTACACCTCCAACCCGGGCCAGGCGCTGGCCTACATGATCGGGCAGCTGAAGATCATCGAGTTACGCGACCGCGCCAAGGCAAAGCTCGGCACGAAGTTCGACCTGCGGCGCTTCCACAACGCCGTGCTCGACAACGGCGCACTGCCGCTGACCACGCTGGAAACCTTGATCGACGCGTGGATCGCTGCACAGGCCGGTTGAACTGGCGAAGGGCTGAACCCTTCAGCGCGAAGACAGGGCACCACGATGACGATCTCATCCTTTGAAGTTGAGCTGATCGCCGGGGAACTCACCCTCTGGGTGCGACAGGAATCGCTGACGCCTGAGGTCTACATCGAATTTCTGTCGCGTTCACACCTGGGCGAGCAGTACCCGCAGGAAGACTTCGACAAGCGCATCGAGATGTTGCTGCAGAACCTGCAGATCCAGCTGGTGGCGCGCCACCCCGATGGCCAGGTCCTGGCCATCTGCTTCGGCCTGACAGACTTCGCCTATTGGTTATTCGTGACGGATCTGGGCGTGGATCGGCGCTTCGAACGCCTGGGCATCGGCAGGCGCTTGATGGCCATGGCGCACCAACTGGCCGGGGGCGAAAGCAACATTGTCCAGTGCTGCTATGCCAACGACGACGCAGTGCCGTTCTACGAAAAGATTGGCATGCGCCGTTCGAACGATGTGATGGAAAAGGACCGCGTGCGCTGGACCGATTTCACCGTCGGCGCCCGCAATTGATCGGCCGCCGCGCTGGCCAAACGGCGCCCGGGTGTCATTTCGGCCGCTACCGCGTGGCCAGACTCACGTCCTGGCGAAGCTCAGACGCGCACGACATCCGTGCCAGCAAGCCTGGTGACAACGGGATGCGCTGACCGAGGCACAGAGCATCGGTGCCATCGTGCTGCGCCATTCAAGCCGGAAGCAGCGTCCAGGCAAAGCGCACGATTCGACCTGACGGATTGTCGACAGACCGCGCACCTGAGAGAGAAAACGAGCTTCCAGCAGCGACTGTCGCAGGGGCGTCGATAACGGCTGTCGGCTTGGTTTCATCCCGGACGATCACCTCGACCACTGCTGGATCAGACACGTTGCCTGAGTCGTCTGTGACGACCAGCTGAAAGCGATGTCGCCCAGGTTTCAGCGGGTTCTGGGCTGTGACGTCCACCTGGACGGTGGGGTCGCGGGTTACGACAGCCTGACCGGGTACGAAGATGGCCATATGTGTCCTTGAGGGTTGCGCTGCGGGAGATCACGTGGTGCCGAACGCCCGCCAGTTGCGTGGTGCAGACTGACCGCCTGGCCGGTGCACTCTGTGTGTCTGAACACCCACTCGGCCGGCTGGCGCAACAGGCGGGGGGGGGGGCACAGGCGCAAGGATAACTGGCGCAGTGCGTTGCTGGCTCACGTGGCCTGCCGGCCAGGCGCCCGTGATCGGCGCCCCGAGTGCAGAAGGTCCCCCGCAGGGGCCGCCAGCTGTCAGTAGGCGATGGATCTCGGCTGGAAATCGGCTCGATGCCGACCGTTTGGCCACATGGCGATCGGCTTTCGAGGCTACGCCAGGCTGCTGCGGCGCGGTTCCGCGCGGGACCAGCGCTGCCCGCAAACAACATCCCGGTCAAGCGTCGGGGTGTAGGCGACAGCATCGGAAGCTGGGGCAGACTTCGCCACGTGCTGGGCTTGATGGGTGTTTGGCGGAAGGGGCGGGATTCGAACCCGCGGTGGGGATTAACCCACACACGCTTTCCAGGCGTGCGACTTAAACCGCTCATCCACCCTTCCGTGCAGCCTGCGAGTTTAGCCCACCGGCTGCACGGCGTTTTGCCGCAGCCAGTCCAGCAGCACGTACTCCAGCGCCTTGGCGTGCGTGCTTTCCAGCACCACGGGCGGGGCGCAGCCGGCTTCAAAAGCTTCGCGCCAGCGCAGCGCGCACACGCACCAGCGGTCGCCGGGCTTCAGGCCCTTGAAGCGGTGCTCTGGGCGCGGGGTGATCAGGTCGTTGCCACGCTCCATCTGAAAGTTCAGGAAGGCCACGCTGACCTTGGCACAGACCACATGGCTGCCATGGTCCTGCTCGTCGGTGTTGCAGCAACCGTCCCGGTACCAGCCAGTCAGTGGGTCGAACGAGCACGCCACCAGCGGCGTGCCCAGTACGTTCAGGGCCTGGGCGCTCATTGGACTTCCCTCCGTGCTGCGCACTCCGGGATGAGCGCTTGGGAACGGCCCGGCGCGCTCATGGAGCAGCGCGGCCCGGCGTGCCGGTGCTTTTCATCAATGCCATGGCGGTGCCGATCAGGGCCGACACTTCGGTCATGTTGCCCGGCACGATCATCGTGTTGTTCTTCTGCGCCAGTTGGGCGTAGGCGTCCACGGCTTTCTCGGCCACCTTCAGTTGCACGGCTTGTTCTCCCCCAGGTTCGCGGATGGCCGCGGCGATTTTGCGGATGGCATCGGCCGTGGCGTCGGCCACCGCCGTGATAGCAGCGGCTTCGCCCATGGCGTTGTTGATCTCGGCCTGCTTTTCGCCCTCGCTGCGCGCGATGAAGGCTTCGCGTTCACCCGTGGCGATGTTGATCTGCTCCTGCCGGCGGCCTTCGGACGCCGCGATCAGTGCCCGCTTCTCACGTTCGGCGGTGATCTGCGCCTGCATGCTGCGCAGGATCTCCGCCGGTGGCGTCAAGTCCTTGATCTCGTAGCGCAGCACCTTCACGCCCCAGGTCATGGCGGCCTCGTCAAGAGCGTTCACCACGCTGGCGTTGATGAGGTCGCGTTCCTCGAAGGTCTTGTCCAGTTCCATCTTACCGATCACGCTGCGCAGCGTGGTCTGCGACAGCTGGGTGATGGCCGCCAGGTAGTCGCTGCTGCCGTAGCTGGCGCGCATCGGGTCGGTGACCTGGAAGTACAGGATACCGTCGACCTGCAACTGGGTGTTGTCGCGCGTGATGCACACCTGGCTGGGCACGTCGAGCGGCACTTCCTTCAGCGAATGCTTGTAGGCCACGCGCTCGACAAACGGGATGACGAACTTCAGCCCCGGCGTCAAGGTTCGGTCGTACTTGCCCAGCCTTTCGACGACATAGGCGTTCTGCTGCGGCACGATCTTGATCGTGCGGGCGATGAAGATGATGGCGATGATGGCCAGGACGAGGGCGATTTCCATGGGCGCTTTCGGGAACGAAGGGTCGATCAGTTGGCGGGCGCCGCGGTGACGCCCAGCCAGCCGCTCTGGACCGAGACAATGACATGCTGACCCGGTACCGGCGCGCCCGTTCCGGTGTGGCGTACGCGCCAGCTGGACCCGCGATAGGCCACTTGCGACGTTCCGTCTTCTGCCCAGGCCGGCACCAACACCGTGGCGCCGATGTCGATGTTGACGTCCTGATTGAAGGCTGCGGGTGCCGATTTCGGGCCCCGGGCCCTTCTGAAGTGCCAGCCGGCCGTGAAACCGGCGCCCAGCAGCGCGGCTGCCACCCACTGTGCGGTGGGCCCCAAGCCGGCGTGGGCTGAAAGCGCGCCTGCCGCAGCGCCCAAGGCCAGCATCAGCAGGTAGAAGGTGCCAGTGGCCAGTTCGGCGGCCACCAGAGCGCCAGTGGCCAGCCACCAGAGCGTGGGTGCAGTCCAGTCCATCGATTCTTCCTTGGGTTGCTGGCGGTCAGATGCAGGCGTTCTGAGCCTCGGGGCAGTGTAGCCAGCCCCACCTGCCAACGCCGCCGCCCCTACACTTCGCGCACTTTTGTCGGCTGCCCACCGTGGGCGCCCAGTGCTTGCCCCGAGGTTGCCCATGCTGCGTTTCCGCTTTCCCATCGTCATCATCGACGAGGACTACCGTTCCGAGAACACTTCGGGCCTGGGCATCCGCGCCCTGGCCGACGCCATCGTCAAGGAAGGTTTCGAAATCCTGGGCGCCACCAGCTATGGTGACTTGAGCCAGTTCGCCCAGCAGCAAAGCCGGGCCAGTGCCTTCATCCTGTCCATCGACGACAACGAATTCACGCCCGGGCCCGAGCTGGACCCGGCAGTGCTGAGCCTGCGCAAGTTCATCGAGGAAATTCGCTTCAAGAACGCGGACATCCCGATCTACATCTACGGCGAAACGCGCACCAGCCAGCACCTGCCCAACGACGTGCTGCGGGAACTGCACGGCTTCATCCACATGTTCGAGGACACGCCCGAATTCGTGGCCCGGCACATCATCCGCGAAGCCAAGAGCTACCTGGATGGCCTGGCCCCGCCGTTCTTCAAGGCGCTGATGGACTACGCGCAGGACGGCAGCTACAGCTGGCACTGCCCCGGCCACAGCGGCGGCGTGGCCTTCCTGAAGAGCCCCGTGGGGCAGATGTTCCACCAGTTCTTCGGCGAAAACATGCTGCGCGCCGACGTGTGCAACAGCGTAGAAGAACTGGGCCAGCTGCTGGACCACACCGGCCCGGTGGCGCAGAGCGAACGCAACGCTGCGCGCATCTTCAACGCCGACCACTGCTTCTTCGTCACCAACGGCACCAGCACCAGCAACAAGATGGTGTGGCACCACACCGTAGCGCCCGGCGACGTGGTGGTGGTCGACCGCAACTGCCACAAGAGCATCCTGCACAGCATCATCATGACGGGCGCTGTGCCGGTGTTCCTGACGCCCACACGCAACCATTACGGGATCATTGGCCCGATCCCGGAAAGCGAGTTCTCGCCCGAGGCCATCCGCAGGAAGATCGCCGCCAACCCGCTGTTGGCGCATGTGAACCCGGCGACGGTGAAGCCGCGCATCCTGACGTTGACGCAGAGCACCTACGACGGGGTTCTGTACAACACCGAGACCATCAAGCACGCGCTGGATGGCTACATCGATACCCTGCACTTCGACGAAGCCTGGCTGCCGCACGCCGCCTTCCACACCTTCTACGGCAGCTTCCACGCCATGGGCAAGAAGCGGCCGCGGCCGCGCGACCAACTGGTGTTTGCGACGCAAAGCACGCACAAGCTGCTGGCCGGCATCAGCCAGGCCAGCCAGGTGCTGGTGCAGGACGCTACCGAGCGCAAGCTGGACCGGCACCTCTTCAACGAGGCTTACCTGATGCACACCAGCACCAGCCCGCAGTACGCCATCATCGCCAGCTGCGACGTGGCCGCGGCGATGATGGAAGCGCCCGGCGGCCCAGCCCTGGTGGAAGAAAGCATTCAGGAGTCACTGGACTTCCGCCGCGCGATGCGCAAGGTGGACGCCGAGTTCGGCGACCAAGACTGGTGGTTCACCGTATGGGGCCCGGACAGCCTGGCGGCCGAAGGCATCGGCCACAGCCGCGAGTGGATCCTGAAGGCCGGTGAGACCTGGCACGGCTTCGGCGAACTGGCCGAAGGCTTCAACCTGCTGGACCCGATCAAGTGCACCATCATCACGCCCGGCCTGGGCATGGCGGGCACCTTCGCGGAGACCGGCATCCCGGCCAGCATCGTCACCAAGTTCCTGGCCGAGCACGGCGTGGTGGTGGAAAAGACCGGGCTCTATTCGTTCTTCATCATGTTCACCATCGGCATCACCAAGGGCCGCTGGAACACGCTGCTGACAGCACTGCAGCAGTTCAAGGACGACTACGACCGCAACGCGCCGATGTGGCGCATCCTGCCGGAGTTCTGCGCCGCGCATCCGCGCTACGAACGCATGGGCCTCAAGGACCTGTGCCAGGCCATCCACCAGCACTACGCCAAGGGCGACATCGCGCGGCTGGTGACGGAGATGTACCTGAGCGACCTGCAGCCGGCGATGAAGCCCAGCGATGCTTTTGCCCATATCGCGCACCGCAAGACCGAGCGTGTAGACATCGACGAGCTGGAAGGGCGCATCACGACGTCACTGTTGACACCTTATCCGCCGGGCATTCCGCTGCTGATCCCAGGCGAGCGCTTCAACCGCAAGATCGTGGACTATCTGAAGTTCACGCGTGCTTTCAACGCCGCGTTCCCCGGCTTCGACACCGACGTGCACGGTCTGGTGGAAGACGACAGCGGGGAAGACGGCAAGCGGCGCTACTACGTCGACTGCGTGCGTCAGGACTGACCGAACTGCAGCGCCTGCTGGCGGGGCCTCAGCCAGCCTCAGCCGACATTCCCATCACCTTGCTGAAGCCACCGTCGACGTAGGTGATCTCGGCGGTGATGCCGGCGGCCAGGTCTGACAGCAAAAACGCCGCAGCATTGCCGACATCGTCGATCGTCACATTGCGGCCCAGCGGTGCCTGGCTGCCGACGACGTCGAGCATCTTGCCGAAGCCTTTGATGCCGGCTGCGGCCAGCGTCTTGATGGGACCCGCCGAGATGCCGTTGACGCGAATGCCCCTGGGCCCCAGGCTGGCAGCCAGATAGCGCACGCTGGCTTCCAGCGAAGCCTTGGCCAGGCCCATGGTGTTGTAGTTGGGGACAGCCCGTTCTGCACCCAGGTAAGACAAGGTCAGCAGTGCGCTGCCGGGTCGCAAAAGGGGTAGCGCTGCCTTGGCCAGCGCCGGGAAGCTGTAGGCCGAAATGTCGTGCGCGATGCGAAAGCTTTCGCGGCTCAAACCGTCCAGAAAGTCGCCTGCGATGGCTTCGCGTGGGGCAAATCCGATCGAATGCACCAGGCCATCAAACGCCGTCCAGTGGGCGCCAAGCTGTTCGAACAAGCGCTGGATCTGGGCGTCATCGGCCACGTCGCAGTCGAAGATGAGTTCCGTGCCCAGGCTGCTGGCCAGTTCAAGGGTGCGTTCGCGAAAGCGTTCGCCAACATAGCTGAGCGCCACTTCCGCACCCTGCGCGCGGCAGGCCCTGGCGATGCCGTAGGCGATCGATCGGTTGGACAGAACACCCGTGATCAAAAGGCGCTTGCCGGTGAGGAAACTCATGCAGACTCCAAAGAGATTCAGCTGTCGCGTGCTGGGGCTGGCCTTGCCGGCGCTGCTGCATCAGCGGCAAGAGACGCCTCAGTCAGCCTGGGCACGACAGGCGCGGGCATTCTGGCACGCAGACGGCCGCGTGCTGCCCTTGACACGGCCCGCCCTTGCCGGGGTAGGTGTGCCGGGCTATACTGCGCTTTTCCCGGGTAAAGCTGCGTGGGCGGATCCAATCCAGCCCATTTTTTTTGCTCGATCGTCTTGCGTCAAGGCTGGCAATAGTCAACAGCCCCTGATGTGCGGTTCGGTTGAGACGCTTGGCCCGGCTTCAGGCAACGGGCGGGGCAGGAAACACTTGGGCGTCAGCGGACAACACGGCGGGAAGTTAGGAAAGGTCGGTAAGGCTGCGGCCAGCGAAGCTGGCGCCAAGCAGCCTGCCGGCCGCACACGCGCTGGCCGAACAGCGAGCGACACCCGACGGAAACCCGCGCCTGCTGGCCCGGCCGAACGTCCGCTGAAGCTAGACGCTGCGGGATTGGTCGTGATGCGGCCGGGTTGGCGCGAATCGATCGAGCGCACGGTCACCGGTCTGCATTACGAAGTGGTCGATGTCGAACGTGCTGCCCGCGGTTTGCTGCGCATCACCATCGACCGCCTGCCCGGGCAGGCGTACCCGGTCGAAAGCGAATTCGTCACGGTCGAAGATTGCGAGCTCGTGACCCGGCAGCTGCAGTTCGCGCTGGAAGTCGACGGTGTCGATTACGCGCGGCTGGAAGTGTCGTCGCCCGGGCTCGACCGGCCCTTGAAGCGCGAAGCCGATTACGCCCGCTTCGAAGGCCAGGCCATCAGTATCAGCCTGAAAGAGCCTTTCGAAGGCCGCAAAGTCTTCAAGGGCGTGCTGGCGCGTGCCGAAGGCGGGCAGGGCTGGACGCTGGCCTTCAGCGCCGGCAAGGTCGACCAGGTGCTGGGTTTCAGCCTGGACGAAGTACGTGAAGCCCGGCTGGTGCCGGTGCTCGATTTCAAGGGCCGTCGCGGCAACAAGCCCAGCGACGTGCCGGCAGCTGTTGGTAGCACCGACGGGGGCGCCATGCCCGCGGCGGCGCAGCCCGGCGACATTGGAGGCTAGGAAATCGATGAATCGCGAAATGCTCATGCTGGTGGACGCCATCTCGCGCGAGAAGACGGTGGACCGCGAGGTGGTTTTCGGCGCTGTCGAAGCTGCGCTGGCTTCGGCCAGCAAGAAGCTGCATGGCGGCGAAGTGGACATGCGCGTCGCCGTCGACCGTGACACCGGCGAATACGAGACCTTCCGCCGCTGGCTGGTGGTGCCCGACAGCGCCGGTCTGCAGAACCCTGACGCGGAAGAACTGCTGTCCGAGGCGCTGGACCGCATCCCGGACATCGAGGAAGGCGACTACATCGAAGAGGCGGTCGAATCGGTGACGATCGGTCGCATCGGCGCGCAGGCGGCCAAGCAGGTCATCCTACAAAAGATCCGCGACGCCGAACGCGAACAGTTGTTGAACGACTTTCTCAGCCGCGGCGAACGCATCTTTGTCGGCACGGTCAAGCGCCTGGACAAAGGCGACATCATCGTCGAGAGCGGGCGTGTGGAAGGCCGGCTGAAGCGCAGCGAGATGATCCCGAAGGAAAACCTGCGCACGGGCGACCGTGTACGGGCCTTCATCCAGGGCGTCGACCCCACGCAGCGCGGCGCGCAGATCATGCTGTCGCGCAGCGCGCCGGGCTTCATGATCGAACTCTTCGCTCAGGAAGTGCCCGAGATCGAACAGGGCCTGCTGGAAATCAAGAGCTGCGCCCGCGACCCGGGCAGCCGCGCGAAGATCGCCGTCGTCAGCCACGACCGCCGCGTCGACCCGATCGGCACCTGTGTAGGCGTGCGCGGTTCGCGTGTGAACGGTGTCACCACCGAACTGGCGGGCGAGCGCGTGGACATCGTGCTGTGGTCGGACGACCCGGCGCAGTTCGTCATCGGCGCGCTGGCGCCTGCGAACGTGCAGAGCATCGTGGTGGACGAAGAGCGCCACGCCATGGACGTGGTGGTGGACGAAGAAAACCTCGCCATTGCCATTGGCCGCGGTGGCCAGAACGTGCGCCTGGCGTCAGACCTGACGGGCTGGCGCATCAACATCATGACGGCCGAGGAATCGCAGGCGAAACAGGCGACCGAAAGTGAATCGGTGCGAGCCCTGTTCGTCGACAAACTCGACGTCGATGAAGAGGTGGCCGACATCCTGATCGCCGAAGGTTTCACCAGTCTGGAAGAAGTGGCCTATGTGCCGCTGACGGAAATGCTGGAAATCGAAAGCTTCGACGAAGACACGGTGCACGAACTGCGCACCCGTGCCAAGGACGCGCTGCTGACGATGGAAATCGCCCGCGAAGAACAGGTGGACCAGGTGTCGCAAGACCTGCGTGACCTGGAAGGCCTGACGCCTGAACTGATCAGCAAGCTGGCCGAAGGCGGCATCCACACACGCGACGACCTCGCCGACCTGGCGGTCGACGAGCTCACCGAAATGACCGGCATCGACGATGAAGGCGCTCGCGCACTCATCATGAAAGCCCGCGAGCACTGGTTCACCGCCTGATGGTGAACCGCGCCCGCCTGCAAACACTCTAGGAAAATCGACACATGGCCGTGACCACTGTCGCCCAGTTCGCGCTTCAGCTCAATCGCCCGACCACTGCACTGCTTGAACAGCTGCAGAGCGCCGGCGTGACCAAGCAGTCGCCTGACGACGCGCTCACCGAGGCAGACAAGGAACGCCTGCTCGATTTCCTGCGCAACGCGCACGGCACCGCAGCCGGCGCCGAACGCAAGAAAATCACGCTGACGAAGAAGACCAGCACCGAGATCAAGCAGGCCGACAGCAGCGGGCGGGCCCGGACGATCCAGGTGGAAGTGCGCAAGAAGCGGGTCTTCGTCAAGCGCGACGACGTGCTTGCCGGCGCCGAGGAAGTGACCGGCCCCAGCGCTGAAGACCTGGACCTGCAGCGCCGCGAGGAAGAAGCCCGCATCGAAGCCGAGTCGATCCGCCAGCAGGAAGCCGAGCTGGCCGAACAGCGCCGCGTGCGCGAGGAACAGGAACGTCTGGCACGTGAAGCGGCGCAAGCCGCTGCTGCCGCTGCTGAAGCGGCCGCCGCCAAGGCTGCAGCCGAAGCCGCTGAACGCGAGGCCGAAGCCGCCCGCCTGGCCGAACTAGCCAAGGCCAGCGCTGGCAAGGGTGGCGAAAAGGCAGCGGACAAAGCCGAAAAGGCCGAGAAAGCCGAGAAAGCCGACAAGACCACGCCGGCCGAGAAGGCCACCGAACCCGTGGCCGAAGCGGCCAAGCCGGTCGAACCGCCGAAACCCCTGCTGCGCATCGTCAAGGCCGCCGACAAGGCCGCTGAAGACAACGCCAAGGCCGATGACCTGGCCCGCCGCCGCAAGGCAGCCGAGGCTGAAGCCGCTGCCATCCGCGCGATGATGTCCGCGCCGAAGAAGGTGATGCTGGCGAAGAAACCGGAAGAGCCCAAGCCGGCCGAAGCCGCCAAGGAAGCCATCAAGGGCACGATCCACAAGCCCACAGCCAAGCCGGGCGCCCCGGGTGCTGCCGCCACGGTGGCCAAGCCTGGCGACAAGAAGCAGGTCAAGAGCGAGAAGCTGTCGTCCAGCTGGGCCGACGACGCCGCCAAGAAGCGCGCAGCGCTGAAGACACGCGGCGATTCGTCCGGCGCCCGCGCGGGCTGGCGTGCGCCGCGCGGCGGTGCTGCCGGCGGGCGCCGCGGCGAACGTGGCGACAGCGGGCAGGGCTTCGCGCCGACGCCTGAACAGCTGGTGCAGGAAGTGCACGTGCCGGAAACCATCTCGGTGGCCGACCTGGCGCACAAGATGAGCGTCAAGGCCAGCGAAGTCATCAAGCAGCTGATGAAACTGGGCCAGATGGTCACCATCAACCAGCAGCTGGACCAGGAGACGGCGATGATCGTCGTCGAAGAAATGGGCCACAAGGCACTGGCTGCCAAGCTGGACGACCCGGAAGCTTTCACCGAAGAAGAAACCGCGCTGCACGATGCAGCCGAACAGCTGCCGCGCGCGCCGGTGGTCACGGTCATGGGCCACGTGGACCATGGCAAGACCAGCCTGCTGGACTACATCCGCCGGGCCCGTGTGGCGTCTGGTGAAGCCGGCGGCATCACCCAGCACATCGGTGCATACCACGTGGAAACCCCGCGCGGGATGATCACCTTCCTCGACACCCCTGGCCACGCGGCGTTTACCGCGATGCGTGCGCGGGGCGCCAAGGCCACCGACATCGTCATCCTGGTGGTGGCGGCCGACGACGGCGTGATGCCGCAGACCAAGGAAGCCATCGCCCACGCCAGGGCGGCGGGTGTGCCCCTGGTGGTGGCGATGAACAAGATCGACAAGCCCGACAGCAACCTGGAACGCGTGAAGAGCGAACTGGTGGCCGAAGGCGTGATCCCCGAAGAATTCGGTGGCGATTCGCCCTTCGTCGGCGTCTCGGCCAAGATGGGCACGGGCGTGGACACCCTGCTGGAACAGGTGCTGCTGCAAGCCGAAGTGCTGGAACTGAAGGCGCCGAAGGAGGCCGCAGCGAAGGGCCTGGTGATCGAAGCCCGCCTGGACAAGGGCCGTGGCCCGGTGGCCACTATCCTGGTGCAGAGCGGCACGCTCAAGAAGGGCGATGTCGTGCTGGCTGGCAGCAGCTTCGGCCGCGTGCGCGCCATGCTGGACGAAGACGGCAAGGCCATCGAATCGGCCGGGCCTTCGCTGCCGGTGGAAATCCAGGGCTTGACCGAGGTGCCGCAAGCTGGCGACGAGTTCATGGTGCTGAACGACGAGCGCCGTGCGCGCGAAATCGCCACTTTCCGCCAGGGCAAGTATCGCGAAGTCACGCTGAACCGCCGCCAGGCGGCCAAGCTGGAAGGCATGTTCGAAAACATGGGCGAAGGCGCGGCGCAGACGCTGAGCCTGATCGTCAAGGCCGACGTGCAGGGTTCGCAGGAAGCCCTGGCCCAGAGCCTGCTGAAGCTTTCCACGCCCGAGGTCAAGGTGCAGATCGTGCACGCGGCCGTGGGTGGCATCAGCGAATCGGACATCAACCTGGCCATCGCCAGCAAGGCCATCATCATCGGCTTCAACACGCGGGCCGATGCCGGTGCGCGCAAGCTGGCCGAAGGCAACGGCGTGCAGCTCAAGTACTACAACATCATCTATGACGCTGTCGACGAGATCAAGGCGGCCATGGGTGGCATGCTGGCACCCGAGCAGCGTGAGGAAGTCATCGGCACGGCCGAGATCCGCACGGTCTTCGTGGCCAGCAAGATCGGCACCGTGGCCGGCAGCATGGTCACCGCTGGCCGCGTGGTGCGCAACGCACGCTTCCGCCTGCTGCGCGAAAACGTCGTCATCTACACCGGCGAAATCGAATCGGTGCGCCGCATGAAGGACGATGTGCGCGAAGTCAGCGAAGGCTTCGAGTGCGGTATCAAGCTGAAGAACTACAACGACATCAAGGAAGGCGACCAGCTCGAATTCTTCGAAGTGAAGGAAGTTGCCCGCACGCTGTAACGGCGGATTTGCCCTCACCCTGCAAACCCCGCCTCCGAAACGAGGCGGGGTTTGTGCTTGAGGGACCCTGCCAGAGGACCACCCCATGCGACACAAGAAATCCACCGTCAACCGCAGCTTTCGCGTGGCCGACCAGATCCAGCGTGATCTGGCCGAGCTCATCCGTGAGCTGAAGGACCCGCGCGTGGGCATGGTCACGGTCAACGCCGTGGAAGTGACGCCCGACTACGCGCACGCCAAGGTCTACTTCAGCGTGCTGCTGGGCGACCCGGTGGAATGCGCCGAAGGCCTGAACGAAGCCGCGGGCTTCCTGCGCAACGGGTTGTTCAAGCGCCTGTCGATCCACACCGTGCCAACCCTGCATTTCCAGTACGACCAGACGACGGAACGCGCGGCCGACCTGTCGGCCTTGATCGCCCGTGCCAACGCCACGCGCGCGAAGGAAGACTGATGTCGGTCGCCGGCAAGCCGCGTCAACAGCGCCGTGCCCTGCACGGCGTGCTGCTGCTCGACAAGCCCATCGGCTTCACCAGCAACGACGCCTTGCAAAAGGCCAAGGGCATGCTGCGCGCTGAAAAGGCTGGCCATACCGGCACGCTGGACCCGCTGGCCACCGGCCTGCTGCCGCTGTGCTTCGGCGCGGCGACGAAGTTCAGCCAGGTCAGCCTGGACGCCGACAAGGGCTACCGCGCCACCCTGCGCCTGGGCCAGCGCACCAGCACCGGTGACGCCGAAGGCGAGATCGTGGCCGAGCAGGCTGTCGCCGTGGACCGAGCCGCCATCGAAGCCGCCTGCGTGCGCTTCACCGGCCTCATCGACCAGTTGCCCCCGATGCATTCGGCCTTGAAACACGAGGGCAGGGCGCTTTACGACTACGCGCGCCACGGCATCGAGATCGACAGGCCGACCCGGGCTGTCACGATTCATCGCATCGACATCGTCGAGTGGCAAGCTGAGCGTCTGGTGATCGACGTGCAGTGCAGCAAGGGCACCTACATCCGCACGCTGGCAGAAGACATCGGCGTGGCGCTGGGCTGCGGGGCGCACCTGTCGGCGCTGCGCCGCACCTCGGCCGGCCCGCTGCGGCTGCAGGACGCCGTCACACTGGAAGCCTTGCAGGCCATGAGCGAAGCCGAGCGCGAAGCGCGCCTGCTGCCCGCTGATGTGCTGCTGCAGGCCTGGCCTGAAGTTCGCTTGCCCGACGATGAAGCGGGGCGTTTCTTGACCGGGCTGCGGCGCCGCGTGCGGCTGGCGGACGCACCGCGGGTGCGTGTTTACCGTGTCGCGAATGCCGACCCCGACGACGGCCTGGACTTCCTGGGCACAGCCCACATCACCGCCGGCGAACTGATCGCCGACCGCCTGCTCAGCCCCCTGGAAGTGCAGGCCCAGATCTCAGCCCACAGGCTTCAAGCAACACCATGACCAAGCAAATCCGCAACATCGCCATCATCGCCCACGTCGACCATGGCAAGACCACCCTGGTCGACCAACTGCTGCGCCAGAGCGGCACCTTCCGCGAAAACGAGAAGGTCGCCGAACGCGTGATGGACAGCAACGACATCGAACGTGAGCGCGGCATCACCATCCTGGCCAAGAACTGCGCCGTGACCTGGAAGGGCACGCACATCAACATCGTGGACACCCCAGGCCACGCCGACTTCGGCGGCGAAGTGGAACGTGCCTTGAGCATGGTCGACGGCGTGGTACTGCTGATCGACGCGCAAGAAGGCCCGATGCCGCAGACGCGCTTCGTCACCAAGAAGGCCCTGGCCCTGGGCCTGAAGCCCATCGTGGTGGTGAACAAGGTCGACAAGCCCGGCGCGCGGCCCGATTACGTCATCAACGCCGCGTTCGAGCTGTTCGACAAGCTGGGCGCCAGCGAAACCCAGCTGGACTTCCCCGTCGTCTACGCCTCGGGCCTGAACGGCTGGGCTTCGCTGACCGAAGGCCCGGCGGGCGAGCAGTGGGGCCCGGACCTGTCGCCGCTGTTCGAAACCGTACTGGGCCACGTGCCGGCGCACCAGGGCGACCCGGCGGCGCCGCTGCAGCTGCAGATCTCGTCGCTGGACTATTCCACCTTCGTCGGCCGCATCGGCGTGGGCCGCGTGACGGCCGGTACCCTGAAGCCGATGCAGGACGTGATGGTGTGCGAAGGCACAGCGGACGAGGGCGGCAAGACTTTCAAGGGCCGCGTCAACCAGGTGCTGACTTTCGAAGGCCTGGAACGCGTGCAGGCCGCGGAAGCCGGCCCGGGCGACATCGTGCTGGTCAACGGCATCGAAAACATCGGCATCGGCGTGACGCTGACCGATCCGCTCAACCCCATGCCGCTGCCCATGCTGCACGTGGACGAGCCCACGTTGACGATGAACTTCTGCGTCAACAACAGCCCGCTGGCCGGGCGCGAAGGCAAATTCGTTACCAGCCGCCAGATCTGGGACCGCCTGCAGAAGGAACTGCAGAGCAACGTGGCCCTGCGCGTGAAGGAATCGGGCGAAGACGGCGTGTTCGAAGTCAGTGGCCGGGGCGAACTGCACCTGACCATCCTGCTGGAAAACATGCGTCGCGAAGGCTACGAGATGGCCGTGAGCAAGCCGCGCGTGGTGTTCCAGATGATCAACGGCGAGAAGTGCGAGCCCATCGAACTGGTGACGGCCGACATCGAAGACGCCCACCAGGGCGGCGTGATGCAGGCCCTGGGCGCGCGCAAGGGCGACCTGGTGAACATGGAAACCGACGGCCGCGGCCGCGTGCGGCTGGAATACCGCATCCCGGCGCGCGGGCTGATCGGTTTTTCGAACGAGTTCATGAACCTGACGCGCGGCACCGGCCTGATCAGCAACATCTTCGACGGCTACGAGCCCTACAAGGGCGAGATCGAAGGCCGCAAGAACGGCGTGCTGATCAGCATGGACGACGGCGAGATCTTCACCTATGCCCTGGGCAAGCTGGACGACCGCGGCCGCATGTTCGTGAAGCCGAACGACCCGGTGTACGAAGGCATGATCGTGGGCATCCACAGCCGCGACAACGACCTGGTGGTGAACGCCACGCGCACCAAGCAGCTGACGAACTTCCGCGTCAGCGGCAAGGAAGACGCGATCAAGATCACCCCGCCCATCGACCTGACGCTGGAATACGCGGTGGAGTTCATCGACGACGACGAACTGGTCGAGATCACGCCCAAGAGCGTGCGCGTGCGCAAGCGGCACCTGAAGGAACACGACCGCAAGCGAGCGTCGCGCGAGTCGGCTTGAGCCGACTCACGCGTTGTCCGCTTTCGCGCTGAAACTGGGCACCCCCCTGCCCCCCGCCGAGCGGGGGGTTCTGTCTGGGTGATAGCCCGGCTCGCTGCGCGCGCCTCTAGAACTCCGCTGGGTTTTCATGACGCATCGACAGGCTGTCTGGGCCATGGTGGCGGCCACGCTGATGTGGAGCATCGCGGGCGTCGTCACCCGGCATCTGGAAGCCACGCGCAGCTTCGAGCTCACCTTCTGGCGCAGCGGCTTCAACGCGCTGGCGCTGGTGGTGCTGTTGTCGTGGCTGCGAGGCCCGCGGCAGCTGGCGGCCAGCGTGCGAGGCGGCGGGCGCGCGCTGTGGGTGTCGGGCGCGTGCTGGGCGGTGATGTTCACGGCCTTCATGGTGGCGCTCACGCTCACCACGGTGGCCAACGTGTTGGTGACGATGGCCATCGGCCCGCTGCTCACGGCCCTGGGGGCGCGCATCGCACTGGGGCACCGGCTGGCGGCGCGCACCTGGTGGGCGATTGCCCTGGCCGGTGCGGGCATTGCCTGGATGTACGGGCATGAAGTGAGCGGGGGCGACCCGCGCCACCTGCTGGGCACCGCCGTGGCCCTGGCCGTGCCGGTGGCCGCGGCGGTGAACTGGACGCTGCTACAGCACTTGAAGGCGCAGGATGAACCGCCGGACATGCTCAGTGCCGTGCTGGTGGGCGCTGTGCTGTCGGCCGCAGTGGCGCTGCCGCTGGCCTGGCCGCTGGCGGCGTCGCCGCACGACATCGGCCTGCTGGCCTTGCTGGGTGTGGTGCAGCTGGCCATTCCCTGCCTGATGGCGGTGGCCGTGGCGCGCGTCTTGAGCGGGCCCGAGGTTTCGCTCCTGGGCCTGCTGGAAGTGGTGTTCGGCGTGCTTTGGGCCTGGCTGGGTGCCAGCGAGGCCCCGGGGGCAGCCGTGCTGGGCGGCGGTGCGCTGGTGCTGCTGGCTCTGCTGGGCAACGAAGCACTGGGCTGGCGCAGCGCGCGACCAGGCGCTTGACCACGCGCCCGGCCCGGGCCTGCTCCGCGAATCAAGCCAGGGGACCACGCACAGGGTGGCTCCCGAGAGGCGCTGTTCGCCCCGGGCGCTAGCATCCGTCTCAGCCCTGGCACCGCCGGCCAAGGCGCGTGCTGGGCCGCTTGCCCCTTGCCCACTGCCATGCATCAACTCTCCGGCCTGGACGCCACCTTCCTGTATCTGGAAACCCCCGAGATGCCGATGCACGTGGGGGCACTGCACATCTTCGAACTGCCCCCGGGCAGCCCCGGCCGCTTCGTCACCGCGCTGCGCAAGCACATGGCTGCGCGGCTACCGGTGGCGCCCGTGCTGCGCCGGCGGCTGTGGTGGATGCCGCTGAACCTGGCCAACCCGGCCTGGGTGGACGCCGAGCCGGACCTGAAGCAGCACATCGTGGAAGTTCGGCTGCCGCCCAGCGCCAAGCTGGGCGACGGCCGGCGCGAACTGGAAGCCGAAGTCAGCCGCCTTCATGGCACGCTGCTGGACCGCAGCCGGCCACTGTGGAAGTTCCATGTGCTCGAAGGCCTGGGGCCCTCGCCCGACGGCCACAAGCGGGTGGCCCTGTACACGCAGCTGCACCACGCGGCGGTGGACGGCCAGGCCGCGGTGGCGCTGGCCAACGCCATCCTGGACCTCAGCCCAGAAGGCCGGGCACCGCAGCAGCGTACGTCGCGCCGGCACCAGACCTTCGAGCTGGGCATGACGGAAATGCTGCGCGGCGTGCTGGGCGGTCAGGCGCAGAAGGTGGCCGGCATCATCCGCGAACTGCCGGGCACCGTGGGCACGCTGAAGACCGCGGCGTCGCGCGCTGCGGCCGGCGCCATGACGCAGGCCCTGGGCCGCCTGGGCCTGCCTGGCGGCAGCGGCCAGCCGGGTGCCGGCGCGCTGAGCCTGGCACCGCGCACGGCGCTGAATGTGTCGGTCACGCCGGGCCGCGCGTTTGCCAGCGTCACCCTACCGCTGCGTGAGCTGAAGACGCTGGCGCGGGCCCATGGCGCGACGCTGAACGACATCGTGCTGACCCTGTGCAGCACCGCGCTGCGGCGCTACTTCCAGAAGCGCCGCGCGCTGCCGCGCAAGAGCCTGGTGGCCGCCGTGCCGATCTCGCTGCGCACCGACGCTGCCGCCACGCCAGGTGAAGGCAACCAGGCGTCGATGAGCCTGGTGAGCCTGGGCACGAACATCGCCGACCCGCTGCAGCGCCTGCACCACGTACAGGCCGCCAGCCGCGCGATGAAGTCCACCATGGGCGGGCTGAAGAAGGTGCTGCCCACCGACTTTCCCAGCCTGGGCGTGCCCTGGCTGATCGAAGCCGCCACGGCCCTGTACGGCAAGGCGCGCGTGGCCGACCGCATTCCGCAGCTGGCCAACCTCGTCATCAGCAATGTGCCCGGGCCGCCGGTGCCGCTGTACCTGGCCGGCGCCAAGATGCTGACGAACTACCCGGCGTCCATCGTCGTGCATGGCATGGCGCTGAACAT
Organism: Rubrivivax sp.; assembly: GCA_027485165.1. Classification (GTDB taxonomy): domain Bacteria; phylum Pseudomonadota; class Gammaproteobacteria; order Burkholderiales; family Burkholderiaceae_C; genus Rubrivivax. The sequence goes on along the minus strand of JAIXRN010000074.1, from coordinate 30,491 downwards.
CACCGTGCAGAGCTACGACCAGAGCCTGGACTTCGGCCTGATGGCCGACGCTGCGGCCATGCCCCAGGTGCGCGAACTGGCCGACGCCATCGTCATTGCGCTGGACGACCTGGCGGCCCTGCCGCAGCCTGGCGAAGCCGGCCACCCAGCCACGCCCGTGCCGCGCACTCTGACCAGCCGGGCTGGGCATCAGGCCAGCGTGGCCGCCGATGCAGCCAAGAGCGCCATGGCCGGGGCGGTAGGCGATGCCGTGGGCAAGATCGCCGGCGGCGTGGCGCGGGCCGCGCTGGCGGGTGCCGTGGCGCGCGTGGCCAAGCCGGCGCGCAGCCCTGCGCGCCGCAAGCCGTGAAGGCGCAGATCACGCCATGAACGACTCCAAGACCCCGCCCGACGCGCTGGCTGCCCCTGGCGCCTGGCAGATGCTGCTGGAAGCCCGCGCGCCCTGGGAATATGCCGCCATGCTGGCCGCCACCCCCTGGCTGGCGCGCATGCCCGTGGGCGACGGGCACCCGGTGCTGGTGTTTCCGGGCCTGGGGGCCGGCGACATCAGCACGCTCACGCTGCGCAACTTCCTGCGCGGCCGGGGCTACACCACTTACCCCTGGGAACAGGGCTTCAACCTGGGCCCGCGGCCGGGCGTGCTGGACGGCTGCCGCGAACTGCTGCAGACCCTGCACAAGCGCCACCGCGAAAAGATCAGCCTGGTCGGCTGGAGCCTGGGCGGCATCTACGCCCGCGAACTGGCCAAGGAAGTGCCGGCCAAGGTGCGCTGCGTCATCACGCTGGGCACCCCGTTTGCCGGCCACCCGCGCGCCACCAATGCCTGGCGGTTCTTCGAGCTGGTCAGCGGCCAGACGGCGCATGACGAGGCCCTGATCCAGGCCCTGCGCGTGCCGCCGCGCTGCCCCACCACGTCGATCTACAGCAAGAGCGACGGCGTCGTGGCCTGGCCTTGCAGCATCAACGACGAAGCGCCCCACACCGAGAACATCGAAGTGCAGGCCAGCCACATCGGCATGGGCCTGAACCCGCTGGCGCTGTACGCCGTGGCGGACCGCCTGGCGCAGGACCCGAAGGCCTGGCGCCGCTTCGACGCGGCGGGCGCGATGCGCTGGTTCTTCAAGCCCACGCTGGGGTAGCCGCACGCATGCAGATCGTGGCCAATGGCCTGCGCATCGAAGTCGACGACCAGGGCCCGGTGGGCGGTGAGCCGCTGCTGCTGCTGATGGGCCTGGGCATGCAGCTGACGGCCTGGCCTCAGGCCCTGGTGGACAGGCTGCTGGCGCGGGGCTTTCGCGTCATCCGCATCGACAACCGCGACGCCGGGCTCAGCCAGGGCTTCGACCAGGCCGGCACGCCCAACCTGGCCTGGGCGGGCCTGAAGTACGGCCTGCATTTGCCGCTGCAGCCGGTCTACGGCATCGCCGACATGGCCGCCGATGCGCTGGGCGTTCTCGACGTGCTGGGCATCCCGCGCGCCCACGTGTGCGGGGCGTCGATGGGCGGCATGATCGCCCAGCACCTGGCGGCGCGCCACCCGACGCGAGTGGCCAGCCTGACGCTGATGATGACCACCACCGGCGCACGCCATCTGCCGCAGCCGAGGCTGCGCGTGCGCGCTGCGCTGCTGTCGCGGCCGGACGGCGGCCAACCAGAAGCTGTGGTGGACCACCTGCAGCGCCTGCTGGCCGTGATCGGCAGCCCGGCCTACCCACCTGAGCCGGCGCAGCAGCGCCAGCGCCTGCAGGCCCTGGTGGCGAGGGCCTGGCGCCCGGCGGGCACGGCGCGTCAGCTGCTGGCCGTGGCGGCTGACGGCGACCGCAGCGCCCTGGTGGCGGCCATCCGGGCGCCCAGCCTGGTGATTCATGGCGACGCCGACCCCTTGATCCCCGTGGCGGCGGGCCGGCACTTGGTGGACCGGCTGACTGGGGTGCCGGGTGCCGCAGAGCTGGACATCGTGCCGGGCATGGGGCACGACCTGCCCGATGCGTTGCTGCCGCGCTTCGCTGCTGGCATCAGCCGCGTGGCGGCGCGGGTGCGGGGGCCCGCCGCGCGCTGAACCTGGGCCTCCATGCAGGGCCCTGGGCTTCAGTTCTTGACGACCTCGTTGATCTCGATCGTCACGCCGCGGGCGCGGTTGTCCACCGGCGCCGACTGACCCTGCAGATCGCCCGGTGCGGGCGTGGCCTGGCCGCTCTTGCTGATGCGTGCGCTGATCACCACCTTCTGGTGCAGCGACAGGCGCATAGCCGGCGCCATGGCCTGGCTGTCGTCGAGGGTGAAGTTCAGGGGCAGGTCTTTCACCTGCTGGCGCAGAATGGCCAGCGGCATGCGCGGGCCTTCGGCGGCGCGCGCGAAGATGAAGACCGTGTCGCCTGGCTGAACCTGGCCAGCCAATGCCGGAGCCAGGCGCACCGTGCCTTGCACGCTGGCCGGTGGGGCTCCTGGCGCAGTGGCGTCTGGCACCGCTGCGGCCTGGCTGGGGCCTGCCTGCGCGGTCTGGGCCGCGCCACTGGCGGCCGGCGGCGCGGCCGCCATCGGGCCGGCTGCCGACGCGCGGGCCAGTGGCGCAACGGCTGGCGGCATGCCTGCCAGCTGGCGCGCTTCGGTAATGCTGGCCTGCAGCTGGGGCAGGAATTCCGCCCCCGGCGGTGTGTTGCCGGCCAGTCGTTCCCAGTAGCGCACGGCGCCGGCGTAGTCCTTCACTTCGAATGCGCCCGTGCCGGCCAGGGCCAGGGCCTTGGGGTTGTCAGGCTGCAGCTTCAGCGCGCGTTCGATCCACTGCATCGGCTCGCCGGCCAGCTGGCGGTTGTTCAGCACAGCCAGGGTGTCGGCATAGTCGGCGATCAGGCGGGCGTCGGTTTCCAGCAGCGCGCCAGTCTTCTTGAAGGCCGGCAAAGCCTTGTCGTGCTGGCCCAGGCGGGCGTAGGAACGGGCCAGCATGGCCCAGCCCTCGGTGTTGGCAGGCTCGGACTGCAGACGCTGGGCCAACTGTTCGACGGCGGCCGCGAATTGGGCTTCTTCGCTGGCCGTGCTGTCCACGCCAGGTGCGGCCTGGACGCTGCCAGCCAGCACCGTGGCGCCGGGGGCACCGGTGTAGGAATAGCCGGCCACCGCCAGGCCGAGCACGCCCACGCACAGAGCAGCCAGCAGCTTGCCGCTGGGCCTGGGTGCGGGCCGGGCTGCAGCGCCAGCGGCCGGGCTGGCCATCACCTGGTCCAGCAGGCTGCGTTCCAGCGGGCTCTTGGCGGCCGCGTAGGCGGCGTCGTCCAGCGTGCCTTCGGCGTGCAGGGCTTTCAGTTGCTGCAGCTTCTGGCGCAGGGTGTCGACATCGGGGTTCATCGCATGCGGGGCTTGCCGGCCTTTGCGGGGTCAGCGGCCCTCTTCACTTTCGTCGGGTTCGAACTGGTCGGCCGGCAGCCGGCTGCGTTGGCGCAGCAGCCACCACAAGCCCAGCAGTCCGGCGCCCAGCAGCAGGGGCGGGCCGAACCACAGCGGCGCGGTGCTGCTTTTCAATGGGGGGCGGTACAGCACGAAGTCGCCGTAGCGTGCTGTCATGTAGTCGAAGACTTCACGTTCGTTCTTGCCGGCGCGCAGCATCTCGCGTACCTGGTTGCGCAGGTCCACGGCCAGGTCGGCGTGCGAAGCGGCGATGGTCTCGTTCTGGCACACCAGGCAGCGCAGTTCGGCCGAGACCTTCATCACCCGTTCTTCCAGCGCGGGGTCGGCACTGGCTGGCGCCGCTTCCTTGGCATGCAGCAGGGCAGGGGCCAGGCCGGCGCAAGCCGCCAGTACCAACGCCAGGGCATGGGTGCGGGCCCTGGCCCAGGCCAGAACGAAGGCGTGGCGGTCAGCTGGCATCTTGCAGTTCCTTCACCAGCGGTTCGATGCGCGTGCGCACCACGTCAAGCGTCAACGGGCCGGTGTGCTTGTAGCGGATCACGCCCTGGCGGTCGATGATGAAGGTCTCGGGCACGCCGTAGACCCCGTAGTCGATGCCCACACGGCCGTCGGCGTCCACCAGGGTGGCCGTGTACGGGTCGCCCAGGTTGGCCAGCCAGCCTCGGGCCGCCTGGCCTTGGTCTTTGTAGTTCAGGCCGTAGACGGGCAGCAACTTGCGCTGGGCGATGTCGATCACCAGCGGGTGTTCTTCCCGGCAAGGCGCGCACCAGCTGGCCCAGACGTTCAGCATCCAGACCTTGCCCAGCAGGTCGTCGCGCTTGATGGTCTGCGCCGAGTCGTCCAGCCGCGGCAACTGAAATGCCGGGGCCGGCTTGCCGATCAGGGGCGAAGGTACTTCACGCGGGTTCAGGCCCAGGCCCACGAACAGGAAGGCCAACACTGCGCCGAAGAGGGCCAGCGGCAGCAGGAAGCGCAGAGCCTTCATCGTGCGGCAGCGGTGGCCGTGCCGGCCATGTCGGTGCTGCTGCGCGTGGCGCGCTGGCGGTAGCGGCGGTCGGTGACGGCCCAGATGCCGCCCAGGCCCATGAACAGGCAGCCGATCCAGATCCAGGTGACGAAGGGCTTGACCCAGATGCGCACCAGCCACTTGTCGCCGGGCAGGGGTTCGCCCAGCTGGACATACAGGTCGCCGTGGATGCGGCTGTCGATGGCGGCTTCGGTCATCGGGTTGCGCTGCACCTTGTAGACACGCTTTTCGGGGTACATGTCCGATACGGGGCGGCCGTCGCGCGTGACCGCCAGGTGCCCGCGCACGGCGTCGAAGTTCGGGCCGCGCACCGGCTGCGTACCCTGGTAGGTGAAGGTGTAGCCATTGACGGTGGTGCTGTCGCCGGGGGCCATCGCGACATCGCGCTCAATGTCGTAGGTGCCCACCATCGTGACGCCGAACACGAAAACCGCCACGCCCACGTGCGCCACCATCATGCCCACCGTGGCGCGTGGCAGCTGGCCCAGCCGATGCAGCACGTTGGCCTTTACGCCGCCGGCGGGCTTCACGCGTTCCCACAGTTCGGTGAGTACGGTGTAGAGGATCCAGTAGGCCATCATCAGGCCCATGACCGAGCCGAAGGTGATGATGCCGCCGATCCAGGCCGTCAGCGCTGCACTGACCACGGTCACGCCAGCGGCCCAGCGCAGGCGCACGGCCAGGGCGGGCAATGCGTCGTTCTTCCAGCGTGCCAGCGGCCCCAAGCCCATGAAAAACACCAGCACGGCCATGATGGGTACGTAGACGGCGTTGAAGTAGGGCGCCCCGACGCTGATCTTGCCCAGGCCCAGCGCGTCCAGGATCAGCGGGTAGAGCGTGCCCAGCATCACCGCGCCCATCGCCACCACCAGCAGCACGTTGTTGGCCAGCAGCATGCTTTCGCGCGACACGCTGGCAAAGCGCGCCCCCAGGCCCACCGACGGCGCGCGCCAGGCGTACAGCGCCAGCGCGGCGCTGACGGTGATGGCCAGCATCACCAGGATGAAGGCTCCGCGCGTGGGGTCGGCAGCGAAGGAATGCACCGAGGTGATGACGCCCGAGCGCACCAGGAAGGTGCCCAGCAGCGCCAGCGAATAGCCCAAGATGGCCAGCAGCACCGTCCAGCTCTTGAAGCTGCCACGCTTTTCCGTCACGGCCAACGAATGGATCAGCGCCGTGGCCACCAGCCAGGGCATGAAGGACGCGTTTTCCACCGCGTCCCAGAACCACCAGCCGCCCCAGCCCAGTTCGTAGTAGGCCCACCAGCTGCCAAGCGCGATGCCGAAGGTCAGGAAGGCCCAGGCCACGGTCGTCCAGGGGCGCGACCAGCGGGCCCACTGCGCGTCCAGGTTGCCACCGATCAGTGCCGCAACGGCGAACGAGAACGCCACCGACATGCCCACGTAGCCCATGTAGAGCATCGGCGGATGGAAAATCATCCCCGGGTCCTGCAGCTGCGGGTTCAGGTCGCGGCCGTCGGCTGGCACCGGGAACAGGCGGTCGAAGGGGTTGGACGTGAACAGCACAAACAGCAGGAAGCTCAGCGTCAGCAGGCCCATCACGGCCAGGATGCGCGCCAGCACGGGCTGCGGCAGGTCCTTGCTGAAAGTGGCCACCGCCCAGGCCCAGCCGGCCTGCATCAGTAGCCACAGCAGCAGGCTGCCTTCATGGCTGCCCCAGGAAGCCGCGATGCGGTAGATGGTGGGCAGGGCACTGTTGGAATGCGAGGCGACGTTGAGCAATGAGAAATCGTTCCTGACGAAGCTCATGATCAGGCAGCCGTACGCGAACACGATCAGCCCCAGCAACACGTGCGTAGCCGGCCGGGCCAGGGCCATCCAGTCGGCGCGTCCGCGCTGCGCGCCCACCAGGGGCAGGGTGCCCAGCACCAGGGTCACGCCCACCGCCAGCCACAGGGCGAAGTGGCCTGCTTCGGCGATCATGGCTGCTTCTCCGGGGTACCCTGCTGCACCAGGCTCTGTTCGAGCCGGCTCTGCCCCTTTTGCGCGCGCTTCAGCGCGTCGGCCGCTTCGGGCGGCATGTAGTTCTCGTCGTGCTTGGCCAGCACTTCGCGGGCCACGAATACACCGTCCTTCAGCTGGCCCTGTGCGACCACGCCCTTACCTTCCTGGAACAGGTCGGGAAGGATGCCTTCGTAGCGCACCGGCACGGTCTTGGCCGTGTCGGTGACGACGAAGTTCACCTTCAGGCCTTCACGCTGTACCGACCCCGTTTCCACCATGCCCCCGACGCGGAAGGTGCGATTGGCGGGTGCTTCGTTGGCGGCCACCTGCGAGGGCGAATAGAAGAACACCAGGTTGCTCTGGAAGGCGTTCAGCACCAGCGCCACGGTGATGCCGGCCGCCGACACCAGACCACCGATCAGGGCCAGGCGCTTGTGTCTCGGTTTCATCTCTCGTCCTCTTGGAAGTCGGCCTGGCGCGCTGCGTCGCGCAGGGCCTGGCGGTGGCGCTGGCGGGCCAGCAGGGGTTCGGCCAGCATCAGCAGCAGGGTCACGGCGTACGAGCCCCACACATAGAAGCCGTAGCCCCCCATGTGGAAAAACTCCGATGCGCTGCCCCAGTTCATGCCCGGATTCTCCCGCGCAGCAGCTCGGCCACCCAGCCCGCATGGGCTTCGCGTTCGACGATGTGGGCGCGCGTGCGCATGAAGACGACGGCAAAGGAATAAGCCCAGAAGGCCACGGTCATCAACAACATGGCCGTCAGCATGGTGCTGGCCATCTTCGGCGCGGCGGTGACGCTGATGGTGGCGCCCTGGTGCAGGGTGTTCCACCACTTCACCGAGAAGTAGATGATGGGCACGTTCACGCTGCCCACCAGGGCCAGCAGGGCACCTGCGGCGTCGGCCCGCCGGCGGTCGTCGATGGCGTTCACCAGGGCGATGTAGCCCAGGTACAGGAACAGCAGGATCAGCTCGGTCGTCAGCCGCGCGTCCCAGACCCAGTAGGTGCCCCAGGTGGGCCGACCCCACAGCGCGCCCGTCCACAGGGCCAGGAAAGTGAACATCGCGCCAGTGGGGGCGATGCTCTGCGCCACCATCGACGCCAGCCTGGCCTTGAAGGCCCAGCCGATGCCGGCCCAGAAGGCCATCACCAGATACAGCAGCATCGACATCCAGGCCGCCGGCACGTGGATGAAGATGATGCGGTAGGCGTCGCCTTGCGTGGCGTCGGTGGGCGCGACGAAGAAACCCATGTACAGGCCGGCCACCGTGAAAGACAGCGCCACGGCCCAGCACAGGGGCACCAGCCAGCGCGTCAGGGCATAAAAGCGCGAAGGTGCGGCAAAGCTGAAAAATCGCAAGGGCACGGCAGCGGACGAGGTGGGGGTGGACATCATCAATGGGGTGGGTACCGGCACGACACCCGGAATGCTGCCAGAGCCATCATTCTGTCGAAATGCGCAGGGCTGCCGCAGTGGCCAGTGGTGCGCCCACGCTGGTGGCCACCAGCAGCGCCCCCAGCAGCGAGAAATGCCCGGCCGCCGACAGGCCGGCTTCGACCATGCCCACTGCCCCGGCGCCGAAGATCAGCGCCGGCGTGGCCAGCGGCAGCACCACCAGGATCAGCAGCATGCCGCCGCTGCGCAACCCCAGCGTCAGGGCCGCGCCCAGTGCGCCCAGCAGGCTGAGGATGGGCGTGCCCAGCACCAGGCTGGCCAGCAGGGCCAGCAGGGCCGGCGTGGATAGGTTGAACACCAGCCCCACCACGGGCGTGGCCACGATCAGCGGCAGCCCGGTCAGCAGCCAGTGTGCGGCGCATTTGGCCGCGGCCACGGCCACCGCGGGGGCGGGCGCCAGCAGCATCTGTTCCAGCGAACCGTCGGCCATGTCGCCGGCAAACAGCTGGCCCACCGACAGCATCGACGCCAGCAGCGCACAGACCCACACGATGCCCGGGGCGATCTCGCGCAGCATCTTCGGTTCCGGGCCCACGCCCAGCGGAAACAGGCTCAACGCGACGATGAAGAAGGCCAGCGGCAGCAGCGCGTCGATGCGGCGCCGCGAGGCCAGCCGCAGGTCGCGCAGCAGCACGCACCAGAAGACCTGTCTCATGTCGCAGCGGCATGGCGGGCGCCCGGGGCCGCGGGCACCATGTCAGGCCCGGCAGGCCTGGGGGGCGGCTCCGGCGCGAAGGCTTCCAGGTCCAGCACACGGGGCACGGGCTGCTGCAGGCTCAGGGACTGGTGGCTGGTCAGCAGAACGGCACCGCCTTGACTGGCGTGGTCGCCGATGACCTGGTTCAGCGCGGCGATGCCGTCGGCGTCCAGCGCGTCGAAGGGCTCGTCCAGCAGCCACAGCGGCGCCCGGGTTGACAGTGCCATCCGCGCCAGGGCCACACGCCGCCGCTGGCCCTGGCTGAGCGTGCGCACCGCGGCATGCTGGCGATGGCCGATGCCCAGGCGCTGCAAGGCCGCCTTCAGCGCCGCGGCGTCGCAGGGCAGGCCATGCAGCCGGGCCAGGAAGTGCAGGGCCTCGGTGGCCGTGAGGTCTTCTTTCAGCGCGTTCTGGTGGCCGACGTAGACCCAGCCGCGGCGGCCCTCAGCGCCAGCCTGGCGCAGGCTGAGGCCCTGCATCAGCAGCTGCCCGCTGGCGGGGCTGGAAAGGCCGGCCAGGATGCGCAGCAGGCTGGTCTTGCCGCGCCCGTTGCGGCCCCGCAGCCACGTGACGCTGCCGGGGGCCAGTTGCAGGTCCAGGCTTTCGAAAAGACGCCGGTCACCGCGTTCGCCGGCCAGGGCCAGGGTCTGCAGCAGCGCCTGGGCTGGCGGGGACGTGGGGGCGGCCGTGGCCGGGGGCAGGGACAAGGGGATGGGGGCCGGGCGGCCTGCTGACAACGCAGCGCAGTGTACGTTCGGCGTCTGAAGGCCGCCTTGGTGTCACCCCTGTCGCCGCAGCTGGCGTGCCGACGGGGCCCAGGGCGAAACAGGCCGCGTCACGGCCGCGGCGGGTCGAGCGTGAATTCAGCCACCGTGCCCACGCCTGGCGCACTGCGCAGGCGCACGTCGCCGCCGTGCAGTTCCACGATGCGCCGCACCTGGGCCAGGCCGATACCGCTGCCGGCCCAGCGCGGGTCGGGGTGCAGGCGCACGAAGGGCTGGAACAGGCCGGCCGCGCGCGACATGTCGAAGCCCACGCCGTTGTCGGTGATGCGGTACCAGGTGCCGCGTTCGTCCTGGTGGCTGTCGACGCGCACGCGGGGCTGGCCGGGGCCGGGGCCGCGCGCGGGACTGGCTGGACGGCTGGCGGCTTTGGCGTCAGCGTCAGCATCAGCGTCGGCGCCAGCATTCGGGCGTGCCGCGCTGAACTTGGCGGCGTTCTCCAGCAGGTTCTGCCACACCAGCCCCAGCAGGCTGGCATCGCCCTGGGCCACCGGCAGCACGTCGACGTCGCAGCGCACGGCCCATTCAGGGTGTGCCATCGTCAGCAGCGCCCAGCTGCCGCGCGCCAGCGCGCCCATTTCCACCGGCTGCCGCTGCAGCGGCTGGCGCGTCACCTGCGCCAGCCGGCCCAGGGCCGCGACCATCTGCTGCATGCGTTCGCCAGCACGTTCGATGTGGTGCGTGTAGGCCAGCGCTTCGCGCGTGTGGCCGGCCTGCACGCGCGCGCGCAGCAGCCCGGTCAGGCCTTGCAGGGCCCGCAGCGGGGCTTTCAGGTCGTGCGTGACGGCCTGCGTGAAGTCTTCCAGCCGTTCCTCGGCGCGGGCGCGCTGCTGCCGCGTCTGGTCGAGTTCGCCTTCGGTGCGGCGCAGTTCGGCCAGCAGGCTGTCGTAACCGGCGCGCAGCTGGGCGTCGTGGCGCAGGGTGTCGGTGACGTCTTGCAGCAGGCAGAACACCTGCACGCTGTCGCCCACAGCCAGCTCGTCGGCATTCAGCAGGCAGTCGCGCACGCTGCCGTCGGCGCTGCGCAGCTGCAGCGGGGCGCCGACGATTTCGCCGTCCATGTCCAGTGCAGCGGCCAGGGTTTGCAGCAGCGCGGCCGGCAGATGCTGCTGCAGCCGGGCCAGCGGCTGGCCGATCAGCGAACCGGCGCCCACGCCCAGCAGGCGGTGGGCGGCCTGGTTGGCGTCGCGCACCATGGCCGTGCCGCGTTCGACCACCAACATCGCCTGGGGGTGCTGGGTGAAGCTGCGTTCCAGCAGATCTTCGGCACGCTGCAGCGCAGCCTCGGCCTGCAGGCGCTGTTGCCTTTCGGCCTGGGCCTGGCGCTGACGGCGGCTGAGCGCCCAGCCCAGCCCGGCCACGGCCAGGGTGGCGCTGCCGGCCACGGCCCAGGTCCACTGCCGGCTTTGGGCCACCCGGGCTTGCAAGCGGTGGGCTTCAGCCAGTGCGCGGTGGCTGGGCAGCCAGCGCAGGCGCAGCGCGTCCAGGCTGCCGTCCGCTTCCATCGCTTCCAGTGCCTGTTGCAAGCGCTGCAGCAGCGCTTCGCGGCCGGGCAGCACGGCGAAGCCGTAGCTCTGCGCGCCCAGCGGCAGGCTGCCGGCCCTGATGACACCCAGATCGACGCCCCGATCGCCGCCCTGCTGGCTGTCCTTCAAGAGCGGGTCGGCATAGGCCTGCAGCAGCACAGCGGCGTCGGCCTGGCCCCGCGCCACTGCCTGCAGCGCGGCCAGCGGCGTCGCGGCCACCACGGCCGGCGGGGGCAGGGTGCCCAGCAGGGTGGCCAGGGTTTCGCGCATGGCCTCGCCGTCCAGCACCGCCAGGCGCAGCCCGGCCAGCGCCTGCGGGCCCTGTGGTTCGGGCAAGTCCTGGCGCCGGTACACCCCCAGCACCGGGCTGGCATGGCCACGCGTGAAGCGGGCCCAGCTGCGGCGTTCAGCCGTGGGCACCATCGCCACCAGGTCGCACTGGCCGGCGCGGAAAGCCGCTTCGGTCTCGGGCCACGGCCGCAATTGCACGTCGACCACGGTCCCCAGCCGCGCGCCCAGCGCGGCCAGCAGGTCGATCTGAAAGCCTTGCGGCCGGCCCTGCGCGTCCAGCGATTCATATGGCGCGAAAGCCCTGTCGCCCCCGTAGCGCAGTCGGGCGATCGAGGCGCCGGCTGGCGCGGGGGGCGGACTGGAATTCAAGACGCTGGGGCCGTGCGGGCCGGGTGGGCAAGACGTCGACTGTAAGCAGCCCTCGGGGGCGGGCCTGGGCACCGGGTCAGGCGGGGCCCGATGCCGGCGGGTCGGCGCTGATGCGGCGGTTCGGGTTTGACCCGGGAAAGCCGTCAACCCTTCTGGCTAGTATTCTGTATACAGAGTTCGAAACCCATGTTTCGACCCCTCAGCCAGCCCCGACCGACCAGGACCACCGCCCGTGAACACCCGCGACAAGTACGCCGCCCTGCCCGAAGCCCCAACGGAAAAGAAGCTCGTGCCATTCGGCGGCTACTTCAGCAACCGCGTGCCGGGCCACGACCCCGAACTGACGGAAACCGGCCCCGGCACCCCGCTGGGCGAATACATGCGCCGCTTTTGGCACCCGGTGTGCATGGCCATCGAGCTGACCGACACGCCGCGCTTCCTGAAGATCCTGGGCGAAGAACTGGTGTGCTTCCGCGACGGCAGCGGCCGCGTCGGCCTGCTGCACGCGCATTGCGTTCACCGCGGCGCCTCGCTGGAGTACGGCAAGATCGAAGAGCGCGGCATTTCCTGCTGTTACCACGGCATGCAGTTCGACATCGACGGCACCTGCCTGCGCGTGCCCTTCCCGGCCGGCGAGGAAATCGAGGGCGAGCGCTACCGCTGCAGCATCCGCCAGGGCGCGTACAAGGCCTTCGAACGCCACGGCCTGGTGTTCGCCTACATGGGCCCGCCCGAAGAGGAACCGCCGTTCCCGGAATGGGAAGGCAACTTCACGGTGGCAGAGGGCGACGAACTCGTGCCCTACAGCAACTTCCAGCATTGCAACTGGCTGCAGGTGCAGGACAACGCCGCCGACAACTTCCACACCATGGCCCTGCACGCCAAGCGCCAGGTGACGGGCCAGCATTACCAGGGCACGACCTTCGACGAAGTGGGCGCGGCCAGCATGGAAGTGCCGCCCGACATGCACTTCGTGCCTGTGCAGGGCGGGCGCAGCCTGGCCTGCGCGGGTGCCCGCCGGGCCGACAACGGGCACATGTTCATCCGTGTGCAGCACCAGGTGCTGCCCAACCTGAGCCTGCACGCCTACACATCCGAAGACGGCAAGCGCAAGAAACTGTTCAGCCGCTTCCACATGATCCGCTGGACGGTGCCGGTGGACGACCACAACAGCAAGATGCTCGGGTGGCGCGTGATGGGCCCGGGCATCGACACGCGCGGCGTGGGCGACAAGGGCATGGTCGGCTACGAGACCATCGACTTCCTGGAAGGCCAGGTGGCCATGCGCCGGCCCGAGCGCTTTGGCCAGTACAAGCTGGAAGACCTGGTGCCCATCCCACAGGACCACCGCGCGCGCCACAACTACAAGGACTGCCAGTACGCCCCGGGCGATTACGAGGCCATCACCAGCCAGCGCCCAATTGCCGTGCACGCGCTGGAGAACCCGACCAAGTTTGACGCTGGCGTGTACATGTTCCGCAAGCTGCTGCGCGACGCCGTGCGCGGCAGCAACCCGCGCGCCACGCCGCAGGAATTCGCCCAATGGTTGCGCGACAACGCGGGCGCACCCAACAGCTACTGCAGCGGCAACGTCTTCGACCTGCCCCTGGGCCGCACGACGGAAGAAGAAGTGACGCTGCGCCGGCACCTGGCCCGGCAGGTGGTGGCGATCCTGAACGAAGCCGAAGCGCTGAAGGCCCTCGACCGCGCCAGCTTCGTGCGCGACCGCATGGAAGCCCTGCAGCAGGACGTGCTGGCCCGGCGGCAGGCTTGATGCCTGTGCTCGCCGAAGTGCAACACCCGCTGGCTGGCGCCACCAGCAACAGCACCCCAACCAGCACCAGCACCCCCACCAGCACCAGCACCCGCGCCATGCCCGACACCCTGCGCCTGCAGGTGCGCGCCATCCGGCTGTTGGCCGAACGCATCCACGCCTTCGAACTGCACAGCCCCGACAGCGAAGCCCTGCCGCCCGCTGCTGCCGGCGCGCACGTGGACGTGCACCTGCCCGGCGGCCTGGTGCGACCGTATTCGCTGGCCGGCAACCCGCGCGACCGTACCCACTGGACGCTGGGTGTGCTGCGCGAAACCGCGGGCCGGGGTGGGTCGCGCGCCATGCACGAACAACTGCGCGTGGGCGACGTGATCACCGTCAGCGCGCCGCGCAACGCCTTCGCCCTGGCGCCAGCAGCACCGCACAGCCTGCTGCTGGCCGGTGGCATCGGCATCACGCCGCTGAAGGCGATGGCGCATGAACTGGCGGCGCAGGGCGCTGACTTCGACTTGCACTACAGCGCCCGCACGCCGCGGCATGCTGCGTTTGTCGAAGAACTGCGCCGCATCGTGCCGCCAGGCCGCCTGCACCTGCACTTCGACCAAGGCCAGCCCGGGCGGGGCCTGGACATCGCCGCACTGCTGTCCGGCCCCGGCCTGGCAGCCGCCGGCACCCACGTTTACTACTGCGGCCCGGCTGGCTTCATGCAGGCCTGCGCCAGCGCCAGCCGCCACTGGGCGCCGGCCCAGGTGCACTGCGAACACTTCACCGCGCCCGCACCCCGCCCGGCGGCCCTGCCCGAGGGCAGCTTCGAAGTGCTGCTGTCCCGCCAGGGCCTGCGCCTGCAGGTGCCGCCCGAACAGACCATCGTGCGCGCCATCGAACTGGCCGGCCTGCGCGTGCCCACATCCTGCCTGTCGGGCCTGTGCGGGGCCTGCAAGACCGGCTACCTGGAAGGTGCTGTGGACCACCAGGACTACATCCTGAGCGACGAAGAAAAGCAGCACTGCCTGACGGTCTGCGTCTCGCGCTGCCGCAGCCCGCTGCTCGTGCTCGACCTCTGAACCCCTGCCGAAGGAATCACCATGCTCGATACCGTGAAGAAGCGTTCGATCTATGAACCCACCCAGCCCGGTCTGGTCTACCCGGAAGCGCCCAGCTTTGCGGACTTCGCCAGCGAACGCCTGTACCTCAAGCAGCGCCTGGTGGCGGCCTGCCGAGCCTTTGCGCTGCAGGGCTTCGACTACGGCTTCGCCGGCCACCTGACCATCCGCGACCCCGAACGGCCCGAGCTCTACTGGACCAACCCGATGTGCGTGCACTTCGCGCAGGTCAAGGTGTCGAACCTGATCCTGGCTGACCACAAGGGCCGTGTCGTGGAAGGCCGCCACGCCATCAACCGTGCCGGTTTCGTGCTGCACGCCGCCGTGCACGAGGCGCACCCGGACATCCTGGCCATGTGTCATGCGCACACCGTCTACGGCACCGCTTTTGCGGCCCTGGGCCGGCCGTTGGAGCCGATTTCGCAGGACGCTGCGGCCTTCTTCGAGGACCACGTCGTCATCCAGGACGAAGCCGGCCAGGTGGCCGTGGAAGAAAAAGCCGGCCTGGCGGTGTGCGACTGGTTCAAGGGCGTGAAGGCTGCCATCCACCAGAACCATGGCCTGTTGACGGCCAGCCGCCACAGCATAGAAGCCGCGGCCTTCTGGTTCATTGCGCTGGAACGCTGCTGCAAGCAGCAGCTCATCGTCGAGGCCAGTGGCCACAAGCCCGTGCAGGTGCCGCCCGACAAGGCCCGCTACAGCCGCGAACACGTCGGGTCGGAATACATCGGCTGGCTGCACTTCCAACCCATCTACGAACACCTGGCCGCCACCCAGCTCGACATGTTCAATTGAGCCCCCAAGCTCGCTGGCGCTCGCTACCCCCCAAGGGGGCCGTCCGCCAGCGGCCCGGCAAAGCCGGTTCCGCGGCGGGAAGCTTGGTTTAAGGCATGGAAGGCCACCTCACATGACGCTTTCGAAGGTACCGGCGCGCACCGATTACGTGGACGAGGTGTACCGCAGGCTGCTGGACGCCATCAGCGACGGCACGCTGGCGCCCGGCGCACGCGTGACGCAGGAAGAACTGGCCGAGCAGCTGAATGTGTCGCGCTCGCCCGTGCTGCAGGCCCTGCGCCTGCTGAAAAAAGACGGCCTGCTGGAAGACGCCCCCGGCCGCGGCTTGCGCGTGGTGCCGCTCGACCCTGCACGCGTGGGCCAGCTCTACCAGGTGCGCGCTGCGCTGGACGCGCT
Source organism: Rubrivivax sp. (assembly GCA_027485165.1). Taxonomy (GTDB): domain Bacteria; phylum Pseudomonadota; class Gammaproteobacteria; order Burkholderiales; family Burkholderiaceae_C; genus Rubrivivax. Next base: position 14,907 of record JAIXRN010000074.1, on the reverse strand, counting down.
GGCCGCGCGGCTGGCAGCCGAACGCCAGGCCGCGATACCGGTGGCGCTGATCACGGCCGGTCGGGCTGCCGCGGCCGGCACCGACGTGGGCGCCATGATCGAAGCCGATACGGCGTTTCACCGCGCCATCTACGAAGCGTCGGGCAACCCGTACATCATCGACAGTGCACTGCTGCACTGGATCCACCTGCGCCGCGTGATGGGCGCCGTGTTGCTGAAGAGCAGCAGCCGCACAGGCATCTGGGACGAACACGAAGCCATCCGCGCCGCCATTCAGGCCGGCGATGCGGCCGCTGCTGTGCGCTTGTCGCTGCACCATGCCGACGTGGCGGGTGCGGCGTTGGTGGCCAGCCTTCAGCAGACTTTGCAGACGCCGCCGCGTGCGGCCTGACCTGGGCCCTGTTCTGCTGGCATGCGCGTTCTGGCGCGGGTTTCGGGCACCCGGCTGGGCGACCTGACGAGTAGGGGCCGGGGCTGGCCAGGGGCCACGGCGTCCATCCACTACGATGCAAAGCTCTTCCAAGATACGCCACCGACATCTGGCCTCCAGCAGAGCCCATTCGGCCGTCGTCTAAGCTCCCACCCGTGCCAACGCCCGCCCAGCCCGCCCAGCCCGGCCATAACCCCTGGCGCCTGTCCGTCGCCCCCATGATGGACTGGACGGACCGGCACTGCCGCTACTTCCATCGCCTCATCACGTGCCACACGCGTCTTTACACCGAGATGGTGACCACCGGAGCGCTGCTGCATGGCGACGTGCCGCGGCACCTGGACTTCAATGTCGAAGAACACCCGGTGGCGCTGCAACTGGGCGGCAGCGAACCCGCCGACCTGGCAGCTTGCGCCCGCCTGGCGCAGGAATGGGGTTATGACGAGGTCAACCTGAACTGTGGCTGTCCCAGCCCGCGCGTGCAGCGTGGTGCCTTCGGCGCCTGCCTGATGAGTGAAGCGGGCCTGGTGGGCGACGGCGTGGCCGCGATGCGCGAGGCCTGCAGCCTGCCCGTGACGGTGAAGCACCGCATCGGGGTTGACCGACAGGACAGCTACGACTTCGTGTGCGACTTCGTCGGCACCGTGGCGCAGCGCGGAGGCTGCAGCGTCTTCATCGTGCATGCCCGCAGCGCCTGGCTGGAAGGGCTGAGCCCGAAGGAAAACCGCGAACTGCCGCCGCTGCGCTACGGCTTCGTGGCGCGCCTGAAGGCCGACTTCCCGGCCCTCAGCTTTGTACTCAATGGTGGCGTGAACAGCGACGAGCAGATCGAAGCGCACCTGGGCGATATCGACGGCGTGATGGTCGGCCGCCATGCGTACCACGAGCCCTGGGCCATGGCCGACTGGGACCGCCGCTTTTTCGGCGCTGCAGCACCTGTGGCCACGCGCGAAGCGCTGGAAGACGGCATGCTGGCCTACCTGTCGCGCCTGCAGGCCCAGGGCCAGCCCTGGGCGCCAGCGGCGCGCCACATGCTGGGCCTGTGGAACGGCACGCCAGGCGCCCGGCGCTGGCGGCAGGTGTGGTCTGACCGCCGCCTGAAGCTACTGCCGGCCACTGAAGTGGCGCGCCAGGCCACAGCGGCGCGGCTGGCGGGGCAGGGCCTGGCACCGGCTTCGCCCACCCTCCCGCAACCTGCACAACTGGAGCCGAGCTCATGACGCCCCGCACACCCTTGCTCGCCATCCTGGGTGGCAGCGGCCTGTACGACCTGCCTGGCCTGGTCGACACGCGCTGGGAAACCGTCGACACGCCGTGGGGCGCGCCCTCGGATCAGGTCTTCCGTGGTCGTCTAGGCGACGCGGAACTGGCCTTCCTGCCGCGCCACGGCCGCGGCCATCGCATCCCGCCTTCGGAAGTGAACTACCGCGCCAACATGGCCGCGCTGAAGATATTGGGCGCCACCGACGTGCTGTCGCTGTCGGCCGTGGGCGGCCTGCGCGCCGACCTGCCGCCGGGTACCTTCGTGGTCGTGGACCAGTTCATCGACCGCACCCATGCCCGCGCCAAGAGCTTCTTCGGCACCGGGCTGGTGGCGCATGTGTCGATGGCCGACCCGGTGTGCAGCCGGCTGGGCAGCCACGTCGCTGGCGCGCTGCAGCAGCAGGGTGTGCCCCATGTGCGCGGCGGCTGCTACCTCACGATCGAAGGCCCGCAGTTCAGCACCCGGGCGGAAAGCGATCTCTATCGCAGCTGGAACTGCAGCGTCATCGGCATGACGAACATGCCCGAAGCCAAGCTGGCCCGTGAAGCCGAGCTCTGCTACGCCAGCGTGGGCATGGTGACCGACTTCGACTGCTGGCACCCGGCACACGACGCCGTGACGGTGGACGCGATCATTCAGGTGCTGCTGGCCAATGCCTGCGCGGCGCGTACGCTGGTGGCCGGGCTGGCCGGGCAGATCACGGCCGACCCACAGGGCCCCGCGTGCGCCTGCCGCACGGCACTGCAGCACGCGCTCATCACCGCGCCTGAGGCGCGCGACCCGGCTGTGGTGCAGCGCCTGCGCAGCGTGGCCGCGCGCGTGCTGGGGCCGGCGGCTTGAGCCATGGCGATGCAGCACGGCCTGACGAGGCCCGGCGCATGAGGGTTGAAGATACCCAGCCGCCGCACGCAGAGCGCCCCATCCGCGCGCTGCCTGGCAGTGCCGCTGTGGAGATCATCGACCAGCGCTGGCTGCCGCACGAACTGCGCCTGGTGCAGCTGCAGGACGTGAACAGCGTCACCACTGCCATCGGCGACATGTGGGTGCGTGGCGCACCGCTGATCGGTGCCACGGCCGCCTTCGGCATCGCCCTGCAGGCCCGGCACGATGCCAGCGATGCGGCGCTGGCGGCCGCCACCGCGCAGCTGCAGCAGGCGCGGCCCACGGCGGTGAACCTGGCCTGGGCCCTGCGGCGCATGGCCCGCGTCTGGCGCCCGCTGCCGCCTGCCGCGCGCGCGGCAGCCACCTGGGCCGAGGCCCAGGCCATCGCCGCCGAAGACCTGGCCGTGAACGCCGCCATCGGCCGCACCGGCCTGCCCATCCTGCAGGCCCTGGCGGCGCAGCGCGCGGCGGTGGGCAGCGGGCCGCTGCAGGTGCTGACGCACTGCAACGCCGGCTGGCTGGCCACCGTGGGCTGGGGTACTGCCACGGCCCCCATCTACATGGCCCACGCCCTGGGCCTGAAGCTGCACGTGTGGGTGGACGAAACCCGCCCGCGCAATCAGGGCGCCAGCCTGACGGCCTGGGAACTGGGCCGCGCCGGCGTGCCGCACACCGTGGTGGCCGACAACGCCGGCGGCCACCTGATGCAGCAGCGGCAGGTGGACCTGGTCATCGTCGGCTGCGACCGCGTCACCGCGCGTGGCGATGTCTGCAACAAGATCGGCACCTACCTCAAGGCGCTGGCGGCGCACGACAACGGCGTGCCCTTTTATGTGGCCATGCCCACGTCCACGCTGGACCTGAGCCTGGACGACGGGCTGGCCGAGATCCCGATCGAGGAACGCAGCGCGCGCGAAGTCACGCATCTGACCGGGCGCGATGCGGCGGGCCAGTTGGTGGAAGTGCAGGTGACGCCGGACGGCGCCGCCGCTGCCAACCCGGCTTTCGACGTCACCCCAGCCCGGCTGGTGACGGGCCTGATCACTGAGCGCGGCCTGGTGGCCGCCCAGGCCGACGCGCTACGCCGTTTGCAGCCCGGGGCAGCCGCGGAAGGCCCTTCGACATGACCCCAGCCGCCGACCACGACTTGGCCTTGCGGGAAGCCCTGGTGGCCACTGCCCGGCAGCTGGATGCGCAGGGTCTGAACCGTGGCAGCACCGGCAACCTGAGCGTGCGCGCCAGCACGAACGGCATCACCAACGGCAGCGCAGACGCCACCGCAGAAGGCGGTGCCATGGCCAGCTTCTGGGTCACCCCCACGGGCATGCCGGCCAGCGAGCTGGGGGCTGGCGACCTGGTGCGCATGGGGCTGGACGGGCAGGTCATCCAGGGGGCCTGGGCGCCCTCGACCGAATGGCCCTTCCACCGCGCCATCTATGCCGCCCGTGCCGACCTGCAGGCTGTCGTGCACCTGCATTCGCCCCATGCCACGGCGCTGGCTTGCCTGCGCCGCGGCTTGCCCGCCTTCCACTACATGGTGGCCGTGGCCGGTGGCGACAGCGTGCCCTGCACACCCTACCACCTGTTCGGTACCCAGGCCTTGTCGAAAGCCGTGGCTGCCGCGTTCGCAGACCGCAACGCCTGCCTGATGGCCAACCATGGCCTGGTGGCAGCGGGCACCAGCCTGGCGCACGCCGCCAAGGTGGCGGTGGAAATCGAAGCCCTGTGCGGCATCTACCTGCAAGCCCTGGCGGTCGGTGAACCCATCCTGCTGAGCGGTGCGCAAATGGCCGAGGTCATCGAACGCTTCCGCAGCTACGGCGCCAGCCGGCGCGTCTGAACGGCAGAACGGCTGTCACTTGCAGGTCTGCGCTTTGGTAGGGCTGTACGCCTCAAGCCCGTCGCCAGCTTGCCGATAAGACGGTCAGTGCATCTCTGCCTGCCGCAGCCTTGGCCATCTCTCACCCGCTGGCGATCACACCGCGCTTCGGTACCCGCACGCGCGCGCTGATCGTCGACAGTCACATCACCACCCGAAACATCCTGGCTTCGCACCTGCGCATGCTGGGCCTGGGGCAGGTGGTGCAGTGCACGCGTGCGCAGGAAGCACTGAAGGAAATCGAGAAGCTCGGCTTCGACATCATCCTGTGCGAACACCGTCTGGCCGACGGCACCCCGGGCCAGGACTTGATCGAGGAACTTCGCCGCACCTCGCTGCTGTCGCTGCGCACCGTGGTGATGGTGATTTCGGCCGATGCGTCCTACAACACCGTGGCCGAGGTGGCGGAATCAGCGGTCGACGGCTTCGTCATCCGGCCCTACAGCCCGGGCAGCCTGGAAGACCGCCTGATTGCGGCCTACCGCCGCAAGGAAGCGCTGTCCAAGGTTTTCGACGCTGTAGAGGCCGGCCGCTATGCCGACGCCTTGAAGTTGTGCGAAGTGATGTACGGCCGCCGCGGCGCGTATTGGACCTTCGCCGCCCGCATGGGTGCGGAACTGGCCTTGCGGCTGGACAAGCCGGCCCTGGCGTCGCAGCTGTTCGAATCGGTGCTGGCCGTGAAGGCGGTGCCCTGGGCCCGGCTGGGCATTGCGCGCACCCTGGCCGCGCGTGGGCAGGCCCCCGAAGCCCTGTCGACGATCGAGAACCTGCTGGCCACCGAGCCACGCTACGTCGACGCCTATGACGTGCTGGGCAAGCTGCACGCTGAACAGGGCAACCTGCAGGCGGCGCTGACGGCCTACCGGCAGGCCAGCCAGATCACGCCCGCTTCGGTGCAGCGGGCGCAGAAATACGGCATCCTGGCCTATTACGCGGGCGAAGTGGACGCCGCCCAGCCGGCGCTGGAACGTGCCGCCACGCTGAGCACGCCCAGCCGCCAGTTCGACCCCCAGACCTTGCTGCTGCTGGCCCTGCTGCACTACCGCAGCCGGCAGACCGAAGCCCTGCGCGCCTGCCACGCCCGCCTGGCCGACATGCAGGCGCAAAGCCTGGCCGGCGAAGGCGCCCCAGCCGAAGCGTGGCGTCGCCGCTTGCAGCGTTTCGGCCGCACGACCGAGGCGCTGGACTTGTGCCTGCAGGGCCGCCTGCCCGAAACGGCGCAGCAGGCGGCAGCGCTGGCGGAAGAGTCCAGACAGGCCGACTTCGACATCGAAGCTGCCACCAACCTGCTGTCCCTGCTGACCGAGCTGCGCGCTGCAGGCGTGCCGCTGGCCGACGACGAGGCCTGGGTGCGCCGGCTGGGCCTGCGTTTTTGCATCAGCCGCCATGCGACCGAGGTGCTGGTGCAAGCCGCACAGGCCCAGCGCGCTTACGTGCAGCTGCTGCGCCAGGCCCATGCCGAGATCGGCGAAATGGCCCAGGCTGCCCTGGGCCAGGTGCTGGCAGGCGAACCGCAGCGCGCGGTCGAACAGCTGCTGCTGCGCACCGAGGCCACGCACAACGCCAAGCTGCTGCACGCCGCGGCAGCCACCTTGTCGCGTTACCGCGACCGGATTCCAGCCGCCGTCGACCTGCAGGCGCGCTGTGAAGCGCTGCAGGCCCAGTGGGCCAGCGCCGGCAGCCACCCCCAGCTGTTGGCACCGGCCGACGGCGACAACGTAGGCGAAGCAGCCCGCGGCAGCGCGGCGGCTGGGGGAATCGAAGACGGCGTGTTGAGCGGGGTCGAGGCCATCGCTGCGGCCGCGCGCTGACGCGGCCGGCGCCGCTGGCTTGGCTTTGCGGGGGGCAGGGTGAGCGCCCTTTTCACCCACCGGGTAGAGGGTTAAATTCAACGCGTCCGCGGACAAGGCGCGCGGACGAGGGCGGTTTGCGCTGCCTGTCGCCGACCGTTGACGCGGCTTGCGATCCCACCGCCCCGTTTCTGCCAGGAGAACCCATGAAAACCATCCATCAACTGGCCACGCTGGCCGCTTTGCTGGCGGCCAGCGCCGCCACCTGGGCCGCGCCGGCTGGCCTGGCCGTGCGCGTGGCGCCCGCTACCCCCGTGCTGAAGGGCGACGTCGATGTCGACGTGACCGTGAGCGTCACCAACACCACGCGCGAAGCGCTGCGCGTGCTGCGCTGGGAACTGCCATCGGCCAGCCACGACAACGCCGTGTTCAGCGTCAAGCGCGACGGCGTGCCCGTGGCCTACACGGGCAAGATGGTCAAACGTGGCACCCCCAGCACCGACGACTACGTGCTGATCCAGGCCGGCGAGACGCTGGACGTGCGCGTCGAGTTGAGTTCTGCCTACGACCTGTCGCGTAGCGGCACCTACACGGTCGAATTCATCAGCGCCGGTGCGCGTGACGGCGCCGCGACGCTGCAGTCCGAGCCAGCCTACCTGTGGCTGGACTCCCGCACCGCCCTGGCCACGCTGACGCGCTCGCCTGCGCAAGCGGCCGCCGCTGGCCAGCGTGCCACGCCCATCTTCACCGGCTGCACCGCTTCGCGCGTCAACGACCTGAACACCGCCACGGCCAACGCGCTGGCCTATTCGAACGCTGCCCTGGCCTACCAGGCCGGCGCGCGTTCGGCCACCCAGCGCTTCACGCGCTGGTTCGGCCCCGGCACCCGCGCCAGCTGGGGCACGATTCGCAGCAACTTCACGAAGATCGCTGCCGCCTTCGACACGCAGACGATCGAATACGACTGCAGCACGTGCCCGGCCGGTCCCAACGCCAGTGCCTATGCCTATGTTTTTCCCAGCCAGCCGTACAAGATCTATCTGTGCAACGCTTTCTGGGCTGCGCCGGCGCTGGGCACCGATTCGAAGGCGGGCACCCTGGTGCATGAGATGAGCCACTTCACGGTCGTTGCCGGCACCAACGACTTCGCCTATGGCCAGTCTGCCTGCACCAACCTGGCCATCAACAACCCGGCCAATGCGATCCGCAACGCCGATAGCCACGAGTACTTCGCCGAAAACACCCCGGCGCTGCCTTGACGTGCTGCATCGGGCTGTGGGCTGGCCAGGCCGCGCTGCTTGCGCGGCCTTGTGGCTGGTGGCTGTCACGCTGGGCTCGGCCTGTGCGCCGGGCCCAGCCGTGGCGGCAGGCCCGGCGGGCGCGGCTGGCGGGCCTGCCTTGCCGCTGACCCTGAACTGCCGCATCGACGGCCCGGCCACGCTGAAGGCTGGCCAGGCCGCGGTGTTCACCATGACCCTGAGCAACCCGGGCCCGCAGGCCCTGGACTTCCTGCACTGGGCCACGCCTTTCGAAGCCGGCTGGTTCGGCGCCTGGCTGGAGCTGCTGCGCGACGGCCAGGCGCTGGTCTACGGCGGGCCGTCGGTCAAGCGTGCGGCCCCGCGCGCGGCCGACTACACGCGGCTGCAGCCGGGCCAGATGCGCCAGGCCAGCTTCGACCTGTCCCCGGTGTTCGACCTGCGCCGTCCCGGCCGCTACGTCATCCAGCCACAGCTGGTGCTGTTCGACGTGGTGCCGGCCGGTGCCGCGGCACTGCCGCGCGCCCGCGGAGACCTGGTGGCGTTGCCCCTGGTCTGCCCTGAGCGGGTGTTCGAGATCACACCCTGAAGCCCCCCGGGGCCTGGCGCATGGCCAGGCTGAGACAATGGAAGGCGACCGTCGTTTTCACGCCAGCCTGAGCGCCCGAACCCATGCCTGAATGGATGCCCGCAGCCGGCCTGCTGCTGCTGGGCCTGAACCTGTTGCTGCTGTTGTGGCTGGCCTTGCGACGCCCCGACGAAAGCGGCCAGCAGCGCGCTGCCGAACAGGCGGCCACCCAGACCCGGGGCCACATCGAGCGCCTGGAACGCGAACTGCGCGACGAACTGGGGCGCCAGAGCCAGGCCCTGCGCGGCGACCTGGGCAACTTTCAGCAGATGCTGCTGACGCAGGGCGGCGACGTCGCGCGCACCCAAAACGAACAGATCGACGCCTTCCGCGTGCAGCTGGCCGCCACGCAGCAGCAGCAGGAAGCTGCGCTGCGCCGCTTCAGCGACACCCTGGCCGAACAGCTGCGCCTGCTGTCGGACACGCACGAACGCCGCGCCACCGAAATGCGCCAGGCTGTCGAAACCCGGCTCTCGGCGCTGCAAGAGGGCAACGAGAAGAAGCTCGAGCAGATGCGCGCCACCGTTGACGAGAAGCTGCACGCCACGCTGGAAACGCGCCTGGGCGAAAGCTTCAAGCAGGTGGCCGACAGGCTGGAACAGGTGCACAAAGGCCTGGGCGAGATGCAGACCCTGGCACGCGACGTGGGCGCGCTCAACCGCGTGCTGACGAACGTGAAGACGCGCGGCATCTTCGGTGAAATGCAGCTGGCTGGCCTGCTGGAACAGGTGTTCACGCCCGAGCAGTACGCGGCCAACGTGGCCACCGTGCCGGGCAGTAGCGAACGGGTGGAATTCGCCATCCGCCTGCCCGGCCAGCGCAGCGACGGCGTACCGCTGTGGCTGCCGATCGACGCGAAGTTTCCGCGCGAAGACTACGAACGCCTGCTGGAAGCGCAAGACCGCGCCGACCCGGTGGCCGTGGAAGCGGCGGCCAAGGCCATCGAGATGCGCTTGCGGCTGGAAGCGCGCAGCATCCGCGAAAAGTACGTCTCGCCCCCGCACACGACCGACTTCGGCATCCTGTTTGTGCCCACCGAAGGCCTGTATGCCGAAGCCCTTCGCCGGCCCGGGCTGATGGAAGCCCTGCAGCGCGAACACAAGGTCATGCTCACCGGCCCCACCACCCTGCTGGCCACGCTGACCAGTCTGCAGATGGGCTTTCGCACCCTGGCGCTGGAAAAGCGGTCGGCCGAAGTGTGGGAAGTGCTGGGCGCGGTGAAGACCGAATTCGGCAAGTTCGGCGACGTGCTGGCCAAGACCAAGAAGAAGCTGGGCGAAGCCAGCGACACGCTGGACGCCGCCGCCGTGCGCACGCGCGCGATGGAGCGGCGGCTGAAAGGCGTGGAAGCCCTGCCCGAAGCGCAGGTGGCGCAGCTGATCCCGGGCCTGGCCCGGGCCGACCCGGGCGAATCGGTGGAAGAGGAACGCGATGGCTGATGCGGGCGGGGCTGGCAGGGTCGGCCCTGCCGGCCCGACCAGCCCCCGCGTGCTGCTGGCCCTGATCACCGGGCAGCTGGGCTTGCACGCAGCCATGGCCGGTCTGCGGCTGGCAGCGCCGCTGCAGGCCTTGCGCGAAGGCTACAGCGCATGGGCCGTGGGTCTACTGCTGGCGCTGTTTGCGGCCGCGCCGGTGCTGCTGGCGCTGGCATCTGGCCGTCTGGCCGACCGGCTGGGCTACCACCGCCCGGTCTATCTGGCCGCAGCCCTGGCCGCCTGCGGCATGGGGCTGGCAGTGCTGTCCAGCCAGCTGACGGGCGGCTGGCACTTCGGGCTGCTGTGCGTGGCGGCCACCTTGGCCGGCAGCGGCGCCAACATGGGCATGCTGACCACCCAGCGCACCGCGGGCCTGACTGCGCGCGACGGCACCGAGCGGGTGCGCATCTTCAGCTGGTTGGCGATCGCGCCTTCGCTGGCCAACGTGCTGGGGCCGGTGGCGGTGGGCTTCATGATCGACGGTCAGGGCTTCACCGCGGCCTATGTGTTGCTGCTGGCCCTGCCGCTGGCCACCGTGCTGAGCGCGCGCCAGGTGCCCCGGCTGCCGCCCCCTGCGCCCGCACCGACACCTGCCGGGCGCAGCAGCTGGGACCTGCTGCAGGCCCCGGGCATGAAGCGCCTGCTGGTGGTGAACTGGTTGTTGTCGATGTGCTGGGACGTGCACAGCTTTGCTGTGCCCATCCTGGGACACGAGCGCGGGTTTTCGGCCAGCACCATCGGGCTGGTGCTCGGCAGCTTCACGCTGTCGGTCACGGGGGTGCGGCTGCTGGTGCCCCTGGTGGCCGGCCATCTGCGCGACACCTGGGTGCTGCGCGGCGCCATGCTGGGCACAGCCTGCGTGTTCGCGGATTATCCCTTCGCGGCCACGCCGCTGCTGATGGCCCTGTGCGCCGGCCTGCTGGGCATCACCCTGGGGGCGGTACAGCCTGTCGTGATGAACACGCTGCACCATCTGACGCCCGACCAGCGGCACGGCGAAGCGCTGGCGTTCCGCTCGATGGCCATCAACGCGTCCAGCACGGTGATGCCGCTGGTGTTCGGTGCCAGTGGCGCGGTGGTGGGCGCCGCCGTGCTGTTCTGGGCCGTGGGGGGCGCTGTGGGCGCCGGGGCCTGGCTGGCAGGTCGCTTTACGCCTGCGCCGGGGTGATGGCGTCCAGGCCGTGTGCCGGCGCCACGACGCCGGTCGCTGCCGCAGTGCCTGAGCAACGGCGCTAGAAGCGCAGCCCGCCCTCAGGCGCGGGTGGTGCTGCAGGTGGTGGAGCGGGCGGGGTGGGCGCAGGCGTACGGCGCGCAGGAGCTGGCACCGGGGCAGGTCCGGCGCTGGCCACTGGGCGCGGTGGTACGTCAACCAGCGGTGTGGGCGGCGGGGGTTGCCAGCCGCGGGGCAGCTTGCTTTCGCGCGGGTAGCCCGCCGCATCCAGATAAGACTGCCAGTCGGTCTCTGAAAAGCCGCGCACTGGCTGCGCGCCGACGGTCAGCGCCGGCACGCTGCGCCCGCCCACCAGGCTGTTCAGGGCCTGGGCGTCCTGCTCGGTGGCGATGCGCTTTTCGCGGTACGGCACGCCGCGCTGGGCCAGCCACTGGCGCCCGCTGTCGCAGGCCTGGCAATCGTCGGACGTGTACAGGGTCACGGGGTAGCGCTGCGTCAGCTGCCGCAGTTCGATGGGCAGGTTCACTGCCGGCTGGGCCGCCGCTAGGCGCGCGCCGGAGCTGCGGCCCAGCGGGGTGACGTTCAGGCTGGTATCAGCGGGCGGCCGGTCGGTGTAGGTCACGCGCCCGTCGGGGCCCACCACCTTGTATTGCGCCAGGGCTGGCAGGCTGCAGGCGGCCAGCGCGGCCAGTGCCGCACTGGCCAGCAGGGCAGGGCGGCAGCGGGTGGCCAGCGGCAGCTTCATGGCGGACATCAGGCCAGGCCCTGGTGGCGCAGCAGCGCGTCGAGCTGGGGTTCGCGGCCGCGGAAGGCCTTGAAGCTTTCCATCGCCGGGCGGCTGCCGCCGGTTTCCAGGATGTTGGCGCGGAAGCGTTCGCCGGTGGCGGGGTCGAACACGCCGGCCTCTTCGAAGGCACTGAAGGCATCGGCCGACAGCACCTCAGCCCAGGCATAGCCGTAGTAACCGGCTGCGTAGCCGCCATCGAACAGGTGGGTGAAGCTGAGCGGGTAGCGCACGAAGGGCGGCGGGGCCATGGGCGCGACCTCGGCGCTGACTTCGCGCATCAGGTCCAGCACGCGGGCTTCGCTGCCCTTTTCCAGGTGCAGCCGCATGTCGAACAGCGCGTATTCGCAATGCCGCACCATGCGCAGGCCGCTCTGGAAGTGGCGTGCCGCCACCATGCGGTCGAACAGCGCGCGTGGCAGCGGCTGGCCGGTGTCGACATGCGCGGTCAGCCGCTGCAGCACTTCCCATTCCCAGCAGAAGTTCTCCATGAACTGGCTGGGCAGTTCGCAGGCGTCCCATTCCACGCCGGCAATGCCGGACAGCGCCAGTTCGTCCACCTGCGTCAGCATGTGGTGCAGGCCGTGGCCGAATTCGTGGAACAGCGTGATCAGGTCGTCGTGTGTCAGCAGGCTGGGCTTGTCGCCCACCGGCGGCGCAAAGTTGCACACCAGTTGGGCCAGCGGTAGCTGCAGCGCGCCGTCAGGCCGCTGCCAGCGCTGCCGCGCATCGCTCATCCAGGCGCCAGAGCCCTTGCCCGGGCGGGCCAGCAGGTCCAGGTAGAAGCCGGCGATCGGCTGGCTGCCGCGCCAGACGCGGAAGAAGCGCACGCTGTCGTGCCAGCGCGGGGCGTCTTCTTCGCGGATGGCGACGCCGAACAGTGTTTCGACCAGCCGGAACAGCCCTTCCAGCACACGCGGCAGGGTGAAGTACTGCTTGACCTCGGCACTGCTGAAGGAAAAGCGCGTTTGCTTGAGCTTTTCGCTCGCGTAAGGGCGGTCCCAGGCCTGCAGCTCGGCCAGGCCCAGGGCGCCGTGGGCGAATTCGCGCAGCTCGGCCAGTTCGCGTTCGGCGTGCGGGCGCGCGCGCCGGGCCAGGTCGCGCAGGAACTTCAACACCTCTTCCGGCGACTGCGCCATCTTCGGCACCAGCGACAGGTGGGCATAGCTGCCCAGCCCCAGCAGGCCGGCTTCTTCCTGGCGCAGGGCCAGCAGTTCGCTGACCACAGCGCTGTTGTCGTGTTCGGGCGCGCCCAGGTCGCTGGCACGCGTGCTGTAGGCGCGGAACATCTGTTCCCGCAATTCGCGCCTGTCGGCGTACTGCAGCAGTGGGATGTAGCAGGGCATCTGCAGCGTGAGCTTGCAGTCGTCGCGGCCTTCAGCCGCAGCAGCGCTGCGGGCGGCCTGCACCACGTCAGCCGGCACGCCGGCCAGGCTGCCTTCGGGCAGGTACAGCGCGAAGGCGTCGGTGGCGTCCAGCACGTGGTTGCCGAAGGTCTGCGACAAGGCTGCGCTGCGTTCCTGGATGGCGGCAAACCGCGCCCGGGCGTCGCCTTGCAGTTCGGCGCCGCCCAGAACGAAGTCGCGCAGCGCGTCGGCCAGCGCCTTCTGGCGGGCCGCGCTCAGGCACTTGGCAGCAGGGCTGGCGGCCAGGGCCTTGTACTTGGCATAGAGGCGGTCGTCGGCCCCCAGCCGGGTGTGGAAGTCCACCACGCGCGGCAGCTGCTCGGCATGGGCTGCACGCAGCGCAGGGGTGTCGGCTACCGACTGCAGGAAGCTGACGTGGCCCCAGGCGGCATTCAGCCGCTCGACCGCCACGTCCAGCACGGCGGCCATCGCGTCGTAGTCCACCGGCACTTCGGCGCTTACCACGCGTTCCAGTGCGGCGTCGGCTTCGGCCAGCAGGCGGTCGATGGCGGGCGCGACCTGTTCGGGCCGGATGGCGTCGAATGGGGGCAGTTCGTGGTGCTGAAGCAAGGGGTTGGCATTCATGACGACGACTCCGCAGCCTGCAGGGTGTTGACGAGCAACATCGTGATTGTCATCGGCCCGACGCCACCGGGCACGGGGGTGATCCAGCCTTGCGGGCCCAAGGCTTTACGCACCGCCGCGAAATCGACGTCGCCGCAGAGCTTGCCGGCGTCGTTACGGTTCATGCCCACGTCGATGACGGTGGCGCCGGGCTTGACCATATCGGCCCGCAACGTGTCGCGCCGGCCCACCGCCACCACCACCACGTCGGCCTGTCGGGTGTGCAGGCCCAGGTCGGGCGTGGCGCTGTGGCACACGGTGACGGTGGCATGCGCCTGCAGCAGCAGCAGAGCCATGGGCTTGCCCACGGTGTTGCTGCGGCCGATGACCACCGCGTGCTGACCGCGCAGGCTGCGGCCGGTGCTTTCGATCAGCTTCATGCAGCCGTAGGGCGTGGCCGGGCGCAGGCCGGGCAGGCCAGCCATCAGGCAGCCGGCGGAATGGACCGAGAACCCGTCCACGTCCTTGGCCGTGGCGATGGCCTCGATGACGAGGTGTGCGTCGATGTGCGGCGGCAGGGGCATCTGCACCAGGATGCCGTGGATCGCCGGGTCGGCATTCAGTGCCGCCACCCGGGCCAGCAGGGCAGATTCGCTCAGGCTGGCTTTGTAGCGTTCCAGCACCGAATGCAGGCCGTGTTCTTCGCAGGCCTTGACCTTGTTGCGCACGTACACAGCGCTGGCCGGGTCGTCGCCGACCAGGATCACCGCCAGCCCGGGCTTGCGGCCGGCTGCGGCCAGGGCCGCCACGCGTTCGCCCACTTGGGCCCGGACGCTCTTGGACAGCGCAACGCCGTCGATGAGTTGCGCTGTCATGGTGTTGTCCTACCTCGTCACTCTGACTGGAACCCCCTCTTGGAGGGGGCCCGGGGGAGCCAAACATTCGGCGCCGACGGCGCGCAGCACAAGGCCCTCAGGCTTTCTGCTGCGCACCCAGCGCGATCTTCAGCAGGTCGGCAACGGTGTTGGCGTTGAGCTTTTCCATGATGTTGGCGCGGTGCGCCTCGACCGTCTTGATGCTGATACCCAGGTCGTCGGCGATCTGCTTGTTCAGCCGGCCGGCCACGATGCGTTCCAGCACCTGGGCTTCACGCGTGGTCAGGCGCGACAGCAGCGCGTCGCGGCTGGCCTGTTCCTGGTGCTGGCTGAAGGCGCTGCGCGCCTGGTCCAGCATGCGTTCGACCAAGCCCAGCAGCTCTTCTTCCTTGAAGGGCTTTTCGATGAAGTCCATCGCGCCCTTCTTCATCGTCGTCACGGCCATCGGCACGTCGCCATGGCCGGTGATGAAGACGATGGGCAGCGGGCTCTTGCGTTCCATC
>JAIXRN010000085.1 GCA_027485165.1 Rubrivivax sp. | reverse complement strand
GCTGGCGGAGGACGGCGGACGCCTGCTGCCGACGGCGCTGTTTGCGCGGTGGGTGCGGGCTTCGGATGCACGTTGAACTGTGTTGAGCGGCTGCTTCTGGCCCACTCCGGCCGTTCGCGTTCTTCGGGTTTGCTGGGGGTTCTTCAGGCAGGCGGGCGGCAGCGCTCGTCACACAGCCTTGCGCGGTCACGCTGCGAGCTCCTGCACCAATCGACTGGGCGTACGCGCGGACTACCTCGCAACGCCCGGGGATGATCTGCCCATCGCCTTTGAGCCCGTATGTGCAAGGAAGGCCGCGAGCGTGACGGCTAGGCCGATGCCCATCAGGGTCCAGGACGTCGGCGCGCCCGTCGCCACCGCTAGTTTTTCCGCTGTGACCGCGGCCATGGCAAAGGCTATCGTATTGGTGGCGACGAGTACGGTGGCGGCCCCGGGGGCGCCGCTTCGAAGCGGCACGGCAATGACGTAAAGTCCCAGAACCCCAAGCGCCGCCGAGGCCGCGCCGATCAGCGTCATCAGCGCGAAGTAAAGTGGCTTGACCTGATCGCGGACGGCCTCAGGGACCGCAGCGGCGTGAAACGACAGTATGTCCCTGACGCCAGCATAGGTCACCCCGAACCAGATGAAGAACAGGCTGAGGGCGACGAAGAGAACAAGGCTTGTGCCTCGGAGCGTGTGTTTCATGAGGCTTTGTCCTTGCGGGGCTTCGGTGAGCCCCCGCCACTTCTAAGGCGGGCAGGCCCGCCCCGCCGCTGCCGGCTCTTCATGGGTTTCATGCGGCGCGCGCATGATGCGCGGCGAGCATGAAATCCAAAGGAAACCGGCATTTCAGTTGTCAGGCGTGATGGCGGACACAGACCCCCGACACGCAGTGGGCAATGGCGCCCAGGCGTGAGGTTACGAAAGATCCCCCCATGAAAATCACCAAGACCATCGCCCTTGCTGCGCTCGCCCTTTCGCTCGCATCGGTCGCCAGTGCAGGTGAATGCCCCGCCGACAAAGTCGGCGTCGACGTGACCCCGCCGGGGCCCATGATGCCGTCGAAGGTCACCGATACGGTGATCTCCTCGGTCGATCTCGCGGGCTACCAGATCCCCGGCCGGTCGTTGCGTCTGCGCCGCCTCGTGATCCAGCCCGGCGGCGTCGTGCCGTGGCACAGCCACGCGGAGCGTCCTGCAAACATCTACGTCGTGCAGGGGGCAGTCACGGAATACCGCAGCACCTGCGCGGCGCCGATCACCCACCGTATGGGCGATGTCGTGGCGGAATCCGGCACGACGAGCCATTGGTGGCGCAACAACACGTCCCGCGTCGCGATCCTGCTGTCGGCAGACATCCTGCCGTCGGCTATGAACCCGGACTCCAGCATGTAAGCGCCGCGACCCGGCAGACGTCCTGAAGGGAGCGCGTCGCAACGGCGGCGCGCTCCCGATCGTCGATGGAGACCCAGATGCCCAGTCCGGCAGCGACACACAAGCAGGCGCCAGCGCCGCCCATTTCTTTGGGGGCAGCGTTCAATCTCTTTGTCATCGGCCTGACGGCGTTCCTGACGGTCGTCGACCTGTTTGCGACGCAGGCCATCCTTCCGGCCTTGGCCCGCCATTACGGCGTGTCGGCGTCGGCGATGGGGGTGGCGGTGAACGCCAGCACTCTCGGCATGGCGGCGTCGGGCGTTGGGGTGGCGCTGTTCAGTCAGCACATCAACCGTCGCCTCGGCATCTTTCTCAGCTTGCTGTTGCTAGCGATCCCGACGGCGTTGCTGGCGCACGCGCCGAATCTGACGACCTTCACGGCGCTACGGGTCTGCCAGGGCCTCTTGATGTCGGCGGCGTTCACTTTGACCCTAGCGCATCTCGGCGAACGCTGCACGGTCGCGGCCTCAGCTAGCGCCTTTGCTGCCTATGTGACGGGCAATGTGGCCAGCAATCTTGTGGGCAGACTCATCGCTGCGACCACCGTGGACCATCTGGGTCTGGCATCGAACTTTTATCTGTTCGCCGCGCTGAATGCCGCGGGTGCGGTGCTCGTCCTGGCCACGATCAGCCGCGCGCCGCCGATGCCGGGGATGAGTACGGCCATCGTGTCGCCATTTGCGGCGCTGCGCACGCATCTCGCGAATCCGGCGCTTCGGACGGCGTTCCTGATCGGGTTTTGCATCCTATTCGCCTTCATCGGCACGTTTACCTACGTGAACTTCGTGCTGGTGCGCCCGCCGCTGTCTCTCGGCATGGGCACTGTCGCTTTCGTCTACTTCGTGTTCGCGCCGTCGATCATCACAACCCCGTTGGCGGGCGGGATCGTTGCGCGCTACGGCGCAAGGACCGCAATGTGGGCAGGGTTGGGGGTGGCGCTAGTCGGCCTGCCGCTGCTTTTGATGTCGGGCATCGTCGCGGTGTTGGCAGGAATGGTTCTTGTGGCGTGCGGCACGTTCTTTGCGCAGGCGACAGCGACCGGTTTTGTGAGCCGTGCGGCCACGGTGGATCGCGGCGCCGCAAGCGGCCTTTACCTCGCGTCCTACTTTCTGGGCGGCCTCGTAGGCAGTGCACTTCTTGGCGCCCTGTTTGACAGGTTCGGCTGGGCTGCCTGCGTCGCCGGCATCGGGGCTGCGCTAGCGCTGGCCATGGTCCTTACGGCCCGGCTGACGACGTCACCGCCGAAGGGCGCGATCTGACCGAAAGAGCACTGAGGGGCGACATTAAATCGACGTCGTCGATGTCGCGCATACGTGCGGTCCCCGCCGCGAACGACGGCGTATCAACTCGATGCCAATTCGGCATTTTTCCCGGAATGCGCAAACGACCAGTATCCGCCCGTCACCGCGCCACGGAGGCGCCGAGAGAAGGACAACAGTCATGACCGACGTATCACCCGCATCTCACGACCGTCCCCTGAACGGGCGCGTTGCGCTGGTCACCGGCTCCACAAGCGGCATCGGTCTGGGCGTCGCTGAAGCGCTCGCCCGCGAAGGAGCGACCATCGTGCTCAATGGACTGGGCAATCCCGACGCCATCGAAGCGACACGTAAGGACATTGCCCGGCGCCATGGCGTCGCGGCGCACTATCACGGCGCCGATCTTTCGAAGGCGGAGGCCGTCGCCGAGATGATCGCGTTCGCGCATGAGCGCGTCGGCGGCGTCGATATTCTCGTCAACAATGCAGGTATCCAGTTCGTCGCGCCGGTGGAGGAGTTTCCTGCCGCGAAGTGGGATGCGATCATCGCGATCAACCTTTCCTCGGCGTTCCACGCGATTCGCGCTGCGCTGCCGGCGATGAAGACCAAGGGCTATGGCCGCATCGTCACCATCGCCTCCGCGCACGGTCTGGTGGGGTCGCCATTCAAGTCCGCCTACGTGGCCGCCAAACATGGCGTGCTGGGGCTCACCAAGGTGGTGGCGCTCGAGGCGGCGGAGACAAATGTAACCTGCAACGCGATCTGCCCTGGGTACGTCTGGACACCGCTCGTGGAGAAGCAGATCGAGGAACAGGCGCTGGCGCACAAAATCCCGCGCGAGCAGGTTATCACCGACGTGCTCCTCAAGGCACAACCCAACAAGCGGTTCGCTACTGTTGAAGAAATCGGTGCGCTCGTTGCGTTCCTCTCGTCGCCCGCCGCACAGTCGATCACCGGTGCTGCGCTGCCTGTGGATGGCGGCTGGACCGCACACTGATGGGCGCGCCACCCATTGAGGCGACCGCCATGGCGCGCACGGGGCGCCATGTCGATGACATCGACTGGGAGAACGCCTTCAATGATTGGCATCCCGTAATTTCAGCGCGTTGCTCCGCACTCGCGGGCTCCGCCGGTCAATTGGAGCCTGAGACATGCCCGACCTCGGTCAGTTCGCGGTCAAGTATCTCCCGTATCTTGTCGCCCTCTTCAACGCCGCCATATTTCTGGACTCTCTACGCTACAAGTTCAACGACCATCCAAAGACTCAGGAGATTTTTGGCCGGCTGGACGGGTGGTCCGCCTCCTTGGGCGCGCCAGGTCTCTTTGGACACACCGGCATCTTCAGCCAGTATGTCATCGGGTCCGCCGAGCTTGTGGCGTCCGTCCTGATGCTCGCGGGACTTTTCGCGCCCGGGTATGGCTTTCTCCTGCCGGTAGGTGCGCTGCTTGGCTTGGCGGTCATGACCGGCGCGATCAGCTTTCACCTGTTCACGCCGCTGGGCGTGGATCCCAATAAGGATGGCGGCGGCTTGTTTCGCGCCGCGTGTCTCGTCTGGTGTGGATGCGTCGCATTGCTCGTGATGCGGATGAGCGATCTCCAGAATTTGGTGAACAAGGTGCTGGTGCTCCTGGCTCCGGTTGCGGGCTGAGCTCAGGAGCAGGATGTGACTCAGACCGAACACCGCCACGATCTGCCGCACGTCGTCATCATCGGCGCCGGCTTCGGCGGACTGACGGCTGCGACAAAACTTGCGCGCGCACCCGTCCATGTCACCCTGATCGATCGACGCAATCACCATCTGTTC
>JAIXRN010000053.1 GCA_027485165.1 Rubrivivax sp. | reverse complement strand
GCATGCGATTGCGCTGTTTCCAGCGAGTCGGCCAGATGCAGCAGGGCATCCAGTCGCGCCATGCGCAGCGCCTTCTCCACCTCGGCGGCGGGCGACAGCACCACGGTGGGGTGCTTGTCCGCGGCCAGCGCGCGGCTGACCTGCAGCAGCAGGCCGATGCCAAGCGACGCAAGGAACGGCACCTGCGACAGGTCGATGATTGCGGGCTTGCGACGGCTGGCGGTGGATGCAAGCAGCTTCAGTTCAATCGCCTGCACGCCGCTCAGATCGAGCGGACCGATGATCTGCACATGCGAGTGGTCGCCGTCGGTCTCGATGATCGCAATCGTGGTCGCCATGCGGCGCAGCCTATCGCGCACCCTCCGCGTGCACGCGCAGCAGGTGGCGTGCGAGTTTCAAAAAGAAGAAGGAAGCGCGTTCCAGCGCTTCCTTCTGCATGTTCCTTCTTGAATTCCGCTGCTCAGGCCACGTCGCGGCGGCGACGGCACACCATGGCTGCCAGGCCGATCAGTGCGGCGGCACCCGGTGCGGGCACCGGCACGGCGAAGTAAAGGTTGTCAACGGTGGGGAACACCGAGCCCGAACCGGCCGCGGTGATCGTGAGACCCGAGATGGCCGCGCCAGTCGAGAAGAAGCCGATGAAATCCGCCGCACTGTTCGCGAACAGGATCGAGCTGTTGCCATCGGCCAGCGTCACCTGCACCAGGCTGGGCACGGGATTGAAGGAGATGTCGGTGCCGAAGAAATTGCCAGCCACGCCCTGCACGCCGGGAGCGAAGCTGAAACTCAGCGAGGTGGGGTTGTTCGTCGAGAAGAGTCCCGACTGGGCGTACAGGCCACCGGTCGCGGTCGCGGTCCACGTGACGCCACCGACCGAGCTGCTGAAGCCCGAGCTGTAGAAGCCGCCGGGGATCGAGTTGAAGTCTTCCGTCACCACGCTGAGTGCCTGATACGCCGTGTAGGCATCCCAGACATTCTGCTGCGAGAAGGAGATGATGGCGGCCGAGGCGCTGCATGAAAGTGTGGCAACGCCAATCGCTGCACAAGCAAGGGTGCGGGTCTGCATGTTGGGAACTCCGAAAGGGAACAGGGGGAACAAGAAGGGAACGCGAACAACGTTTCGTTGGACACTCCGGTCGCCTGAACAACGGGGGAACGGAACTGGCTGGCCGAAGGGGAACGCCAACGAGAACAGCCGGAAGATAGGTCGGCTGTCCGGGCGAAGCAAGCCCATTATTGGCCGCGTATTTCGACGAATCTGGCCGCCGCAAAAGGAAAAGCCCAGAATCCTTGCGGATCCGGGGCTTTGAGGTCGAGATTTGACGCCAATTCAGGCTGCGCGGCGACGGCGGGCCATGCCAGCCAGTCCGATCAGGGCCAGCGCGCCAGGAGCCGGCACGAAGCCGATCGTGGCGGGCGTAGCGCCCAGCCATGCGGGGTTGGTGAAGTCCCACGCGAAAGTGAACACTTCGTCGCCAACCAGGCTCGGCGGAGCCGGCGGAATGTCGAAGCGCATCACCAGCGAATCAGTCACGGGGAACTCGCTCGGCGGCAGGAATCCCGCGAACGAGCAGTTTCCATAGGGGTTGTACGTGGTGTCGTACGCGGCGACGCCGGAGTCCTGCAGCGAAGCCTGCAACTGCTGGAGCTGGCTCGTGGCCGACGCCGGGAAATTGAAGCTCATCACGAAGTACAGCTCGCGGCGGCCCGTCCACAGGCCACCCTGGAAATTGATCTGCGCGAAGCCCTGCAGAGGCGACGAGGGGCTGATCACGGTGTCAAAGCAGCCGTAGCAGAGACCGCGGTTCGACTGGGCAACATTGCCAGCTCCGAACACGTTGGTGAAGCCTGCCAGCTCGGACGGGTTGGGATTGATCGCAAGGGGGCCGCTGAGCGTCGCAAATGCAGGAGCGGACACAGCCAGGGCGCCGAGGCAGAGCAGGTTCTTGGAAAGCACTTTGGAAACCTTGGGGAATGGGGAACAGAAACAACCAGACGCAAACCGTCTATCCCTGCCCTCAAGATTTGGCGAGCCCGAATAACGGCCTCGCGGCGAGACATTACCTCGCAAACGCACGAGTACAAGTTGGGTGGCACAAATTGGGAGGTCGAAATCCACCAAATTCGCGATCCCATGATGGTTTGTCATTCGGGCGAATGACACCAGCCCCCGATTGAAGGCTGTAACAGCCCATACCTGCATGCCATCCGCGCAATTGCGTCATTTCATCCGACCGTAATTTGGCATCACGCTGCGTGCTGGGCCATAGTGAGCGCACCATGTTGTTCCCATCCCTTGCCCGCAAAGTCCATGTTCGTCTGCTTGCGCTGTTGGCGGCAATGCTCGTTCCATGCATGGATGGAGTGGCGGCCGAGCAGCACTCGGTGGCGCGTGAATGGAACGAGGCGCTGTTGGGGTCGATCAAGTCGGACAGGGCACGGCCGCCAGTGCATGCTCGAAACCTGTTCCACCTTTCGGCGGCCATGTGGGATGCATGGGCCGCCTACGACCCCGAAGCCACCGGCTGGCTGTTCACCGAGAAGCACACCGCCATCGATGTGGAGGCCGCGCGACGCCAGGCCGTGAGCCACGCCGCGTATCGACTGCTTCGTCAACGCTTCCTGCTGTCGGTTGGAGCCACCACCATTCAGGCCAAGCTGAGCGCGTTGATGACCGGCCTTGGGTACGACCCCACCTACACCGGCAAGACCGGCGACTCGCCGGCCGATGTGGGCAACCGCATCGCCGCGCAGTACATCACCTTTGGTCGCGCCGACGGCAGCAACGAGTTGAACAACTTTCAGGGCGAGTTCTTCTACACCTCGGTGCATGTCAACAGCATTCAGGTGATCTACGAGCCGGGCAATCCGTGGATCGATCTCATCGACCGATGGCAGCCGTTGAAGCTGAGGGAGATGCGCGATCAGAACGGCAATCCGGTGCCGGGAAACTTCCAGACGTTCGAGAGCCCACACTGGGGGCTTGTCACGCCGTTCGCCTTGCAGCCCGAGGACAAGACGCCGGGCAAGACGGGCGTGTACATCGATCCCGGTGCGCCACCCACATTCAATGGCGCGGATGGTGTGGTGCGCGCCAACATGCATCAGGTGCTGGCGCGCAGCGGCATGATGGACCCGGATGATGGCGTGATGTGGGACATTGGCCCTGGCGCGCGCGGCAACAATCCGCTGGGCACCAATAGCGGCACCGGGTACGCATTCAATCCGTTCACGGGCCAGCCCTATGCCGCCAACCCGGTGCTGCGCGGCGATTACCTGCGTGTGCTCGCCGAGTTCTGGGCCGATGGCCCCAACAGTGAAACGCCGCCAGGCCACTGGAACACCATCGCCAACAAGGTGCTCGACGACCCCAACCTCGTGCGGCGCTTTGCGGGCATCGGCCCCGAGCTGGATGCGCTTGAGTTCGATGTGCGCATGTACCTGTGTCTGAACGGCGCGCTGCACGATGCGGCAATCGATGTGTGGGGCGTGAAGTCGCACTACGACACCAGTCGGCCGGTGTCGGTGATCCGCTATCAGGCGATGCGTGGCCAGCGCACCGATCCGTCGCTTCCGCGGTATCACCCGGATGGACTGGACCTGGAGCCCGGTCTGGTGGAGATGATCACGACCGCGACCACCGCGCCAGGTCAGCGACATGAAGCGCTCGCCGGCAGCGAGGGCAAGGTCGCGGTGCGCACCTGGCTTGGTGCGCCAGCCAGCCCGGCCACCAGCAAGGGTGGCGTGGGCTGGATTCTGGGCGAGTGGTGGGTGCCATATCAGCGACCCACATTCGTCTCGCCGCCCTTCGCGGGCTATGTGTCGGGGCACAGCACCTACAGCCGCGCGGGCGCTGAAGTGCTGGCGCGCGTGACAGGCAGCGAGTTCTTCCCGGGCGGCATGGGAATCTGGCAGATGAACCCGGGCTATCTGGTGTTCGAGTACGGCCCAAGCCAGGCGATTCAATTGCAGTGGGCGACCTATTTCGACGCCGCCGACGAGAGCGGCATCTCGCGCATCGCAGGTGGCATTCATCCGTCGCACGACGACCTTCCTGGGCGCAGGCTTGGCGCGGTGCTGGGGCCCAAGGCGTACGCGTTTGCCAAGCAGTTTTTCGGCGATCGTCGCAACTACGACGTGGATGGCGACGGCGGTGTGGGCTCGTCGGATCTGGCGCTGGTGCTGCTCGAGTTCGGCAGCGTGCCGTTCGGTGGGGTTGACTTCAACGGCGATGCCCTGGTGGACGCGGCGGATGTTGCCGAAGTGCTGCTGGCTTGGTCGAATTGAGACATGGTCAAGCCGAAGCAAGCGGATGTGGAGTTGCCCAATCCCAGTCAGGGCACATTTGCCATCGACACACCCGGACTGATCGACCTGCTCCTGGGCGAGGCGTCGCTTGGAATCCTGTCATGCCTGTACCGAAACCCCAAGCCGATGGGTGTGGAGCAGCTGGCGAAGGAGAGCGGATTGTCGCAGCGGCAGGTTCAATCCGAGCTCACCCCGTTGATCGACGCGCAACTGGTGGAGCGCGTGCGATCGCGCGCACGGGCTCGCGCCGAGATGTTCGCGCTGCCCCACCGCATCATCACCTTGCTGTTTGACCCCAAGAACCTGACGCATCTCGCCATCCATTCGCGCATCAGCAAGTGGTTTGAGGCGCGCAGCACGCGTGACATCGAGCGGGCGTTCGTGAGCCAGACGCCGTCGCTGGGCAACCGCACGCGCGAGCGGCGACTGTTCTGGCTGCGTGCCGAGCCCAAGGATGTGGAAATCCTGTGCACCATCCGCAAGATGCTCGACGACACCATCACTCGCATCGCCGCCGGTCAGGAGCGTGAGCGCAAGCAGGGCACGCATGTTGCGGTGAACAACCTGCATGTGGCGTTTGCAATCACGCCGATCGAGCCCGATCCGCGGGTGATGCCTTTCATTCAGGCGCGCCAGCCAAGTCGCCACGCCGAGACGCTGTTGCGGTCAGGGTCCAGTTCGCACTGGAATTTGTCCGAGCGCGAGAAGGAGTTGCACGGACTGCTGCTGACTGAAGCCACGCTGGCCACCATCGCCAAGGCGATGGGCGTGCAGCGAACCACCGTGGCCACGCTGGCCGCGCGCCTGTATCGCAAGTTGGGCGTGAAGGGCCGCGTGGGGCTGGCGCCGTTGGCGCTGGGGCGCACGGGCAGCACGCGCTGATCCATTTGTGGGCGGCCGTGCGTGTTTCGACGCATCGCGTCGCGCCCGTGATGCATGTGGCAAGGCAATTGCCCAGATGCTCCGAGAGCGGATATCCGGTGAAGTTTTCCTTGAACGCCGATCCGGCAGGGGTTAGATTGACGTACCCGCCACCGACGGCCGTTGGCGGTTTGTACGCACCATGGCCCATCAGTCGGGCTCAGAGAGAAGTTGTCATGCAGTTCCGTCCTCTTGGTCTCGCCGTCTGCAGTCTGCTCGCACTCACCGGAAGCGCCCTCG
>JAIXRN010000016.1 GCA_027485165.1 Rubrivivax sp. | reverse complement strand
GGACCTTCGTGCCCTCGCGCATCCAGTCCGCCGAGCCCACCGGCGAGACGTTCCAACGGCCCTCCAAGTTCGACCTGGAGAAGCACCTCAAGGACAGCTTCGGCGTGCACTCCCGCAGCGGCGACCATGCGGTGCGGATCCGCTTCGACCGCACCGTCGCCGACTACATCCGCGAGAAGCGCTGGCATCCGTCCCAGGAGCTCGTCGACACCGCCGACGGCGGGGTGGAGCTGAACCTCCGTCTCGGGAGCCTTTTGGAAATCGAACGGTGGATCCTCGGTTGGGGCGGGAGCGCCACGGTGCTCCAACCGCCGGAACTGGTGGAGGCGATCCGAGCCTCGGCCGCCGCGATCCTGGGCCGCTACTGACCCATACGGAACGTCCAGATCTCCATCTGTCCATCCACCGGACGCTCGGCCCTTCCCCGGAGCCCACGCCACTCCGGCGGGAGTCTCCAAATCCCAATCCACGGGAATCCGTGCAATCCGTGTCCGCACCTCTCCGTGTCCTCCGCGTCTCCGTGGCCAAGCCGAAGCCGGATTCCCGTCAAAGGACCTGCCCGATGCGGACAAGGTTGCCGTCGGGATCGACCACCGCGAACTCCCGCATTCCCCAGGGCTTGTCCTGTAGCCGGTCCATCCGCGGAATCCCATGGGGTGGCAATTGGGCCGACGCGAGCTCGCGATGCCACGCCGCGGCGTCCTGCACGCGAAGGTAACAGCCCGCATGGGATTCCTCGGGGCGCAGCCCGCGGTGGGTGAAGAAGTGCAGCTCGACCGTGCCCCGGGTCAGGATCGCGTAGTCTCCGTGCTGATGGACGTCCCCCTCGAATCCAAGCCGACGGTAAAAGGCAACGGTCTCAGCCAGGGAACGGCTGGGCAGGATCGGAATGGCGAGGTCGGCGGCGGTGCTCATGGCGGCGGAAGGCGGGGACGCGGGGAAACTACGGCTCTCCGGGACAATGGGAAGCCCACCGAAGCCCCGCAAGGCTTCCGGCTCTGCTCAATCCTTCTTCACGCGTGGACGGGCCGGATTCACGTGGCCGGGCCAGTAGGCCCGGTGCTCGACGAGCCCCTCCTCCTCCATCAGCGGACCGAGCACCTTCACCTGGGGCGCTGTGCGGGCGAAGACCTCGCGGCTGCCCAAGTGGTTGGTGTTGTCGGTTCCCGTGATGATCCGCTCGAAGCTGGATTCCGCCACGCCGTAGACCACCCGTCCAATGCCGGCGAACCGGATCGCCCCACAGCACATGGTGCAGGGCTCGGCGCTGGTGTAGAGGGTGGATGCGGCCAGGGTGGCCCTGGGAATGCCCGGGCCGAAGGTGGCGATGAGTCCGGTCTCCGCGTGCTGGATCGAGTTGGTCGTCGTGGCGACACGGTTGTGGTACTCGGCAAGGACCCGTCCGTCCCGGACCAACAAAGCGCCGAAGGGCGCGTTGCCCTTCGAAACCCCTTCACGGGCCAACTCGAAGGCCCGGGACATGTACCGCCGATCCTCGTCCGTGCACGCCGGGTCGTCGGGCAAGGGCGCCGCCAGCAACGCCAACGCCGCGGACAGGGCTCCGACGGGCAGGATACGGATTGGCAGCAGGGAACGGGGTCGGGGCATGGGCAGGGACATGAAGGGTGCGTCTGGTCGTGTTCGGGGCGGGTCTACCCCGGGGCCGCCGCCACGCGGACCCTCGCGGGATCAGACGCCGTCGGGGAATCCCGTGGCAAAGCGAAAAGGCGTCCGACCGCTGCCGCGAGGCGATACTCCCCAACGGGCGCCGCGTCAGTCCTTGGCCCCAGCCTTCGCCGCGTCGGCGGCCCGCCACAGGTACCAGGCCGCGGTCGTGCGATAAGGTGCCCAGCGCTCGCCGATCTCAGCCAGCTCGCGCGGCTTCGGCTGCTCGCGCTTCCGGTAGGTGACCCGATAACCCTCGCGGACGCCGAAGTCGTCCACGGGCAGGACGTCCGGTCGGCCGAGCTTGAAGATGAGCAGCATCTCCACGGTCCAGCGGCCGACACCCCGGCAGGCGGTGAGCCGCTCCACGATCTCGGCGTCGGACATCCGGGAGATCCGGCGCGACGTCGGGACGGTGCCGTCGATCGACTTCGCGGCGATGTCGCGGATGGCGGCGATCTTGGACCCGGAGAACCCCGCCGCACGAAGGGCCGTGTCGGGAACGTTCGCGAGGTCCCCGGGCTTCGGGAATCGGCGGCCCGGGAAATGGGCGAGGAAACGGCCAAGGATCGTCTCCGCGGCCTTGCCGTGGAGCTGCTGGTGCGCGACCGCCCGGACGAGGGATTCGAACGGGGTCCTTCCGCCTTCCGGCACCAGGGTGCACGGGCCGACGCGCTCGATGAGCTCGCCGAGCACCGGATCGCAGCGACGGAGGTGCTCGAGTGCTTCCGGGGTCATTTCGGGACGGCGTTGGTGCCCGCGAGACGCTGCAGTTCCGCCTGGATGCGTTCCTGGGCGGCCCGGTCGCGCATGTCGCGCGCGAAATGCAGTTGGTGGGTGCGGACCGTCTGCCGGTCCGACCTGTCCGGGTCGATCTCCATGACCTTGTCCAAGGCCTCGAAGGCCGCGCGCGGCTTGTCCATCACGCGGTAGGCCTCCACGGCGTCCAGCAGCAGCCGGACCCGTTGGCGCGGCGTGCAGTCCGCCGCCGCCAGCGCGTTCGAGTACCAGGTGGCGGCCTTGGCGGCCCGCGACTGGTTCCAATAGAGGCGGGCGATCTTCTCGGAGACGATCGCGCTCTGGGACGCCATGGGCTGCGCCTCAAGCATCTCCAGGTTCCGGTCCACCACTTGCGACGGAGTCAGCGGGATCCTCGAGGGAACCGCAGGGGCGGGCCCCTTCACCGGCACGCGACCGTTCAGGATGTCCACGTTGACCTTCCGCACGAGCGCGTAGGCGGTGAGGGGACTGTTCGCGAGGGACAGCATCTCGCCGTACTGGAGGGGCGTCAGCCGGAACGGTCGGTACAAAGGATCGCCGATGACCACGGTCTGCCACGAGAGCACCGGGTGGCAGGTCATCGCGGCCTCGCCGAAGGTCATCCCGAGGTAGCCCCACCGCTCAAGGAACACCCCTGGGTGCGGCGTGAAGTCGAGGTAGGGCTCGGCAACGCAACCCATGGTGCAGGTGACCCCCCGGGCGAGCATAGGCCCGATCCAGTTCTCATCCCGCGAGCGGACGTTGGCACCGCTGTACGAGTGGAGGTGGTAGGCGAAGGCGCCGGGGAGGAACTCCATCTCCGGAGCGACGAACGGACCGACGATGTGCGACTCGTACCATCCCACGTAGAGGCCGATCTGGCTCATCGGATAGCCGACCCCGAGCGTCTCGGGTTTGGTGTCGACGAAGGTCTCGAATCCCAGCCGCTTTGCCGCGGTGGCGGCGTTGGTGATCATCACGTCACCCCGCTGGTAAGGTCCGTCCTTGATCGATCGGAGATCGATGTAGGCATGCCCCCAGAGCCCGCGGGCTTCGGCCTCGATTGCCTTGTCGACGATGGACCGGGCGATGTCCGGCGTGGGGCCGTCGAGCCGGGTCACGATGAACGCGCCCTTCGTTGGCTGCATCTCCGAGGCGTTGGTGGAGTTGCCAAATGGATTCCCGGTCATGCCGGCCCAGCGGAAATGCCCGATCCGCGGCAAAAGACACAGGTCCTGATCCAGGCAGGCGTCGTTCCGGTTGAGTACGCCGGGAAGGCCGTTGGTGCCCTCGACGAGTGCGGCGTCGTGCTGGATGTACCAGGGGATTCCGAAACACGGCACCAGGTACCGGATGCGGCTGCGGACCAGAGTGTACCGGGTTCCGGCGGAAACCGGTCCTCCCGACGGCACCTGATCGCGGGTCCATACGGCGAGGCCATTGGTGGACATCCAATCGAGCAACGGTTGCTGGAGCAGCGTCGTGTAATCACTCCGGCTGATCGATCCGCCGTCGGGCAGGTCGAAGCCGACGACCTGCGAGTCCGGGACCGCGCGCTTCCGGGCGTAGTACTGGGCAACGGCCTTGGAATCCGCGACGCGCGAGTTGTAGATCACCAACACCTCGTCCCCTTCCGCGGCCACCAGCCGGAAGGCCGCCGCCGAAACGGCGACCAGAATCGACCACAGCAGTCGGAAAGTCGGGTATCGGGAAGTCATTACGTTGTCCAACATCAGGTCGGCGGGACCAAAGGCAAACCGAGCCGTTCCCGGACATGTCCGTAGAGCACGGCGAAGGTCTCGTCCGGGGTCTGGCCGGTGTTGTTGACCCGGATCGCGTCCAGCGCTGGGATCAGGGCGCCCTTCTTGCGGTGGATGTCCATGCTGTCGCGCCAGGCGCCGTCGGTGGAGCCGCCCCGGCCCTCGATGCGCTTCTGGCGCTCCTCGGCGTCGGCCTCCAGGAAGAACTTCACCGGGGCCAACGGGAACACCTCGGTGCCGATGTCCCGCCCTTCCATCACCAGCGGCCCCAGGGTGCTGCAGT
>JAIXRN010000089.1 GCA_027485165.1 Rubrivivax sp. | reverse complement strand
CGCATTGACTCAGCAGAACTGCTACCCGTGCTGACCTGTTGCCTCACGTAGCTTGTTACCCGTCGGATTGTCCGGCGGGAGCAGCGCAACGTGACGAGGCAAATCAGCATGACGACACGCAAGGAAGTGATCGAGGCGCTGCGGCTGCGATATCGCGGCGCGGCGTTCAGCGATCGGATCAAGATCCTCGACGAATTCGTAGCCTTGACCGGCTACCACCGCAAGCACGCGATCCGCGTGCTACGCGGCGAGTTGAGTCCGACAAGCGACGTTCGCCTGCGCAACCGCGTCTACGACGAGGCCGTAGCCCAAGCATTGACGGTGTTGTGGGAAGCCGCCGACCGAGTGTGCGGCAAGCGCATGAAGCCGTTGATCCCGATGTTGGTCGATGCCATGGAGCGGCATGGCCATCTTGACCTGGACCCTGTCATCAAGACCAAGGTCTTGCAGGTCAGCGCGGCGACCATCGACCGCGTGCTAGCCGCGGCGCGTGCCCACATCGACGGTCAGCGCAAGCGGCGCAAGGGTGTTGGCTCGGCGATCCGCCGCAGCATCCCGGTGCGCACCTTCACCGACTGGCTAGATCCGCTTCCCGGCTTCTTCGAGATCGACATGGTCGAGCATTGCGGGGGCCCCAAGACCGATGGCGACTACGTCCACACCCTCACGCTGACCGACATCGCCACCGGCTGGACCGAGTGCGTGGCGATGCGGGTACGCGAACAGATGCTGGTGTGCGAAGCGTTCGACAAGGTGGCTTCCGAGCTTCCGTTCCCCATGCTCGGCGTCGACTCGGACAACGACAGCGCCTTCATGAGCCAGGGCGTCTTCGACTACTGCAAGGCGCACGGCCTGGTGCAGACGCGCTCGCGCGCATACAAGAAGAACGACCAGGCGTGGGTCGAGCAGAAGAACGGCGCCATCGTCCGGCGGCTGGTCGGTTATGGCCGCCTGAGCGGGGTCGCAGCCACGAAGGCCCTCGCGCAGTTGTACGCGTCATCGCGCCTGTACATCAACTTCTTCCAGCCCTCGTTCAAGCTGAAGTCCAAGACGCGGGACGGCGCGCGGGTGCACAAGGTCTACTTCACGCCGGCGACGCCGTGTGATCGGCTCCTGGCCCACAGCGGCGTGGAGCCCGCGACCAAGGAGAAGCTCAGGACTCAGTTCATGAGTCTGGACCCCGTGCAGCTGTTGCAAGAGATCCGGCTTTCCCAGCAGACGCTGAGCGACATAGCGGCCCACGGCGTGGGTGCCGAGGCGGTGGCCGGTGCGCCGGCGATTGCAGACTTCGTCGCCAGCCTGGCGTCGGCGTGGAAGGACGGGGAAGCGCGGCCCACGCACCGCAAACAGCCCAAGGCAAAACACTGGTGGAGGACTCGGGTAGATCCGTTCGCCGACGCATGGCCTGTGATCGAGGGGTGGTTGATTGCCGAGCCGGCAGCCTCCGCCAAGGCGTTGATGGAGCAGCTGGCAACGCTAATGCCAGACGTGTATGCCAGCCAGGCACAGCTGAG
The DNA here is from genome assembly GCA_027485165.1 of Rubrivivax sp. Taxonomy (GTDB): domain Bacteria; phylum Pseudomonadota; class Gammaproteobacteria; order Burkholderiales; family Burkholderiaceae_C; genus Rubrivivax. The sequence continues at coordinate 98,671 of JAIXRN010000089.1, read as the reverse complement.
AACCTTGCAGCGCCGTGTCAAGGCCTGGCGCGCAGAGCGAGCCAAGGAAATGGTTCTGGGTCGGCTTCGCATGCGTGATGCAGTGCCGGCTGAAGTCTGAAGCGGCAGCCTCACCGTGGACGGCCCGACAGTAGGTTGAACCATGAGTACATGGATCAACCGGGGGCCTCCGGCGGCCCCTGCGGGGTGCTTCCGAAGGAAGGAATGGACGTAGAACGACAACAAACCCGCGGGTAACATTCCTTCGTGAGGCAACACGGCGCTCAAGATAATTGTCGTCCGCCAGTCGGATGCAGACATGTAGAGGATTTAGTATTTAGGGCAATGCGCGAACATGGAAAGGAAGCAGCTCCGGAAGACGTTGCCCGGTGCGGACGTCGACGATATGGGTCGATTCAATCGCATCATCGATGGCGTTAGCCGGGAGACTTGGTGACTACCCCCAATCGCACGACGAGTTCAATCTCTGGACGGCGCATCACGCCAACGTAAAGACCGACCGGAAATAAATGGCCTGATTTCCCTGGCTCACATCGCGCTTTTGCCCCGTTGCGACCACCCGGATCTCGTTGACGTTCATGAGGTCGGCTGCGTCGAGGGAAATGCGTCGTGCCCCTCCGACGTGGTTATAGAGGTCGACTTCAAAAGACCTGGCTGCGGTCTCGATGCGCGCGAGGCCGCTCCAGGGGTGGCTCCACATCACCAATTGGCACTTCATGGCGTTTGCCGGAATGGGAATGACGAGGCGCCCGTTATCGCCGATGGCCATTCGTCCCATCACACTTTCGAAAAGGCTCAGGTCATGCCCTACCGGTTCGGCCACGATGCTGCTGCTTTCCACGATCACGTGCTCGTATTTGCGCAACGGGCGCTTGTCCACCTGGGGACGGCGGCAGACGACGATCAGGCCCGTGGCATGCGCCGGGGTGTTTTCCCCGATGCGCGCGATCTCGGCCGCGTAGGCCTCGTCCTGGATCATCGGGTCGATCGATGGCAGCAGGGAACTGGTAAAGCCCTTGACTTGGATTACCTCCAAATAGGATTCGAGCACTGAAGTAAGGGCGGTTTCGGTCATCAACGCCACATGCTCGAACCCCATCGTCCAGCGAATGTTCTGTTGTTTGTAAAGCCAGGGCTGCTCGTTCGGGGTGGTGAAGATGATGATGCCGCCCGGCTTGGTGATTCTGCACATCTCGCTGACGAAGGCTTCGCTGTCTTCGATGTGCTCAATCACTTCGCCTGCGAAAACGATGTCGGCCGTGCTGTCGGCAAGCTGTATGTCGTAGCCTGAAGACGTCAGGTACTGCACGTTTCTTCCGGCAAGCTCGGGATCATTGTCCGAAATCTGTTTGGAGAAATTGATGGCAGCCTGCGAGATGTCGAACCCGATCAGCGTGCCGCCTTGCTTGAGATTGGGAAAGATGCACCCGAATCCCCAGCTGCCGACGCCATAGTCGACGACCACGGCGTTTTCCAAATCAGGCAGGGCGATGGAAGCAAGCAGTTCAATCTTGCGGTTATGGCCTGCCATTTCCAGCACAGATGGCTTGGCATGGTAGATCGTGCCGCCCACGCCAGCGTCTTCGAATGCCTTTTCGTAGTAATTGGCCAGAACATCATTCATCTTTCATCATCCTTGATCAGACGCAAGACCATCCGGATGTCGGTGATCGCCTGTTAGCCATGCTTGTCATGTGTGCAGTGCCGCCCGCGCAAAGTGGTCGTGGCGGTCTTGGTGTACGGCCAGGATGTCCCATTCGTGGGAGGCTTGCCCGTTCCAAATTCGGGGTTGGCTTGAAAAAACTCTTTCTTCCGGATCGGCAAAGAGGTAGCCAAGGCCTTCGAGAAAGGCATAAAAGTCCTGGTAGTCTGCGCCAGCCCCGCTTATGAAGCCTGGTGCCACCTCAGCCAAGATCATCGGTTTGCTATGCCTGAGTACCTGCTCGGCACCCTTCAGGGCGGCGAAATCGAATCCTTGTGCGTCCGACTTGATGAAATCGGGTACCAGAGAGCCTACCAAGTCATCCAGCTTCCTGATCTTCACTGGTAGGCCTGTGGCGTCGAACTGGAACACACCGTTGGCAGTGGCGATGGGTAACGCGCCCATGTTCCATGGCTGGCCTTCGTAGTCTTGGGGAAACATCTGCGCATCGGCATCGGCAGCGCCCAACGCCACGCAATGCACGTCGACGTTGTCGCAGGCGTTGAGAGCCAGATTGGCATGGAGAATACGGGCCAGTCTGGGCTGCGGCTCGAAAGCCAGGATTCTGCCGCCCGGCCCGACCAGTTTCGACAGCACCACGGTGTGATGGCCGATGTTGGCGCCGATGTCGACAGCCACCGTGCCGGGCTGAACGATGCGCCTGAACAGCGCCACCTGCTGCGCGCCCCAGCAGCCATAGTGCTTGATATCGTGAGAGATCGGCTTGTCGCTTTCGAGCACGATGAAGGTGCCCACGTCGCCGTCGACCAGCGTCAGGTGGTCGGTGAGACGGCTGTGGCGTTGCAGCCAGCCGGGCCGGTCTTGTAGTAGCAGGCGATGAAGCCAGATCTGGCCGGCCAGCGCGGCTGGGTTCCGGGCACCCGTGACCCGCAGCGTGACCGTTCTGCGCCCCGTGCCTGGCAGGCGCAGGTCCTTCAGCGTGTGCTCGGGGGCGTAGCTGTCAAAGCACGTGGTCTGGTCTCCGTCCGTCACTTCCAGCATGCCCGACCAGGCCGTGCACATGAATTCAAGCCACGCTGGCCCTTCCAGGTTTGCGAGCACCAGTTCGCAGCCCCCGCCCGCCGCAAAGGCGCTATACATGCCCTGCGATCCGTCCAGGCGCGCCTGCCAGGGGCCGCGCCAGACAAGAGGTGGCTGCTCCGACGGGCTGGCACGCAGGAAGCCAAGCAGGCTCAAGGCGTCAATACTGATCATGGTGGGGTCTCACCTGCGTGCTCACTGCAGCAGGCGCCTCAGGCAGACGCCGCTTTGCGGCGCAAGCGGGCTTCCTCGGAAGCCCAGATTTCCTGTGCAACTGCGTCTCGGCTCATGGCCTTGCGTTGCAACGCGACGAAGAAGGCGCCCAGTCCGCCCTCCTCCGGCTCGCGCCCGAGGATCATGCGGTAGCACTCGCGCACGAAATCTCCGTCCGACATCGCTGCGAGCGTCAGCAACCGTACCGAGATGGGCAGTTCAGGACCCGCCGTCATTGGTGCCGTCTCGGCCCGCTCGGCCGTTTGCCCAGCGTGCTGCACGCACTGCAGCAAACTGGCACCCGTCTGAAGGGCGAAGGCAGAGGCTCGCACATCCGGAGAGCCCGCCAGGTGCTTGATCAGGCCCGGTAATCCGACGGCGATGAGTTGGCGCCGCCAATAGCTGAGGTCCGCCTCGCTTTGAACTGCAGCAGGAAAGGGCCAGCGCAACAGGCTGATCAGCGCCCTGTTGCTGTCGGAATCGACGGTGTTCTGGATGTCTTGGTGCAGCAACCCGGCAACGATTCGCGCCTCGAAGGCATCGGCCTGTCCAGCAACCTGCGCGTACAGACCGCTGCCTGCGTGCAGGGCTTCCAGCGCTTCTGCCCGGCTCTTGCTGAGCCTCCGCGGCGAAGAGAGCCAGCCATCTATCAAGCCAGCGAAGCGCTCAACGTAGGCTGCGCGCGCGTGCACACGGGCTTTGGCTAGCGCGCGCTCGCGCCACTCGGCAAGCGGAAGCACCCCCTGTTCGCAGGCTACCTGCCCAGCCTGGAGTTGCGCGATCTGCTGTGCAATGGCGTCCGCCAGCGCCTGGGCGTTCCCGGTGTCGAAATGCATCGCCAGGCCGCTGCAAACTTCCGCCAGGGCGCCGGCGCGTGTGGCAACCACTGGCAACCCTGCTGCCAGGGCTTCCACTACGGGCATGCCAAAGCCTTCATGCAAGGAAGGCAGAACGAACAGGTCCGACTCGCGATAAAGCTTGTGGATGGCGTCTCGTGGCAAATCGAACGCGAACCGGCAGCGCGTTCGCGGGCTCAGACCCGTGACCATGTTCTGCAGGCGGCTGATGTACTCCTCGTCAGAGTGCTCCCGCAGGCCAGCCATGGTCAGCTTGATGGCCGCCATGTCTGGCCGCGAATCGATGATCGCCAGTGCTTCCAGCAGCGTATGCAACGATTTCGACTTGACGAAGCGCCCACAACTCAGGATCTGAAAAGCTGCGCCCGGCGCAGTCGCCTCTGGGGCGCAGTCGTCTACGCCCAGTTGTTCGGCATTGCGTCCAAATAGGGGAAAAACTTGAACGGGAAGTTGCAGGCCGGTTTGGGCCAGCGTCTGCGCGGTGTGTTGCGAATTCACCAGCACGTGGTCAGCCACCACGAAGTTCTCGATCTGCCTGAATGATTCGTGCGTCAGGTTCTCCGCTCCAGCTGGCAGGTATTGCGGTGGGGTGACGTTGTGGAACCAGACCACCACTTTGGCATCGCGGCGTATCAGGTTCAGCAGGTGATGCAGGTCGTTATAGACGCCGAAGTGGAAGATGTAGATGTCCGAGGTCTGGAAGTGCGGATCGGTCAGCGGTGTCTGCCACTGCGCCACGACCTGCACTCGCGTGTCGGCCACATTGGACCCGGTGCAGTAGACGCGGGCGTCAAAGCTGCGGCGCTGTGCGTGCGACAGGGCCGTTAGCGCGTCCAGTTCGGCAAGCACCGTTTCACTGATGGCGTCGCCGGAATGAACCACGCCTGTGATCCATGAAACCTTCGGAATACGTTGTTCAAACGCCATGGGCTGCCTCCGGCGACGCAGTGGGGACAACGACCGCAGATTGCGCGATGGCTTTGCTGAAAGCATCCAAGGTGCGGTCGATGATCACTTCGTGTTCGAAGTGCTCTACGAAACGCTGCCGCGCCTGTTCGCCCATGGCAATCCGCAGGTCCCTGTCCTGCGCTAGCCGTTGCAGTGCCTGGCTCAGGGCGGCAGGCTGGTCGGGCGGCACCAGCAGCCCGGTCTGGCCATCGAGCACGATGTCAGTGATGCCGCCAACGGCCGTGGCCACCACGGGCAGCCCATAGCGCATTGCTTCCAGGTAGATGATGCCGAACGATTCGTAGCGTGAAGGCACGCAGAAAATGTCGGCCTGCTCGTATTCTTTGGCCAGAGCTGCGTCGCTGATCTCACCCAGCAGGGTAACGTTGCTGGTCAAGTGGGGCCATTCCTGTGACAGACGCGACAGGTAGCTGCGCTGCGGGTCGCCTGCGTACGCATCGCGTCCCACCACGCGCACCTGCAGTTCGGGGCAGACCTTGATCAAGGTCTGCAGGGCTGAGAAGAAGGTGTCCGTGCCCTTGCGGCGCTCTAGCCGACTGACGTAGAGGAGTTTCGGTGTTTCAGCGGCTGTACGCCTGCGCGCCATGCCGTGCGCTACGGCCTGGGCAGCGGCATCGCGGCAACCATGGCCCACCGTCATCGCTGAGCTCGGTCTGGGCAGGCCGAAAGCTTCCTGCACATGGCGCGCCGTTGCCGTGCTGTTGGCGTGGATGCTGCTCGCAGCGCCCAAATAGAGTGTTTCGAGCGTGGTGAGTTCGCGGCGTGTGGCGGCGTCGACTGCGCCACGCTCGATTTCGGCATAGGTCCGAAATGTGGTGTTCATGGACACCACTGTTGTCAAGGACGGGTCGAGCGCGCAAAACAGGCCTTCCTGGTCCCAGGCCGGTGCCACAACGAGGTCAATGTAACGTTCACTGCGGAGTCGCATCACTTCGCCATGCGCAGCCTGCGCCCAGGCGATGTTCATGCGCCCGGCGCCCGATTCGACATAAGCACCGAGAGGCGGCATACCCACGCGCTCGGCTACTTGCAGGACCTGGGCCTGGCTGAGGTGATGGATCCACAGCCCGTTGTCGTACTCGACCTCTGACGGACCCTCGCGCAGGGTAATAAGGTGAACGTCGTGGCCACGCGCTGCAAAGCCACTGGCCAGGTCGAACATGAAGCGTGCCACGCCGCCAGGGGAGCGCCTTGGCGAATAGCGCGAGATGAAGCAAAAGCTCTTGCGTCCGCCAGCCGGCTGGAACGTGGCGAAGCGGGACTTCAGCCCCGGCTCGGCCAAGGGCTCGAATACGTGCGACTTGCGCACGCTGGCTCCGGCCTTTTGCAACCCCTGCGTCTGCCCGCGTCGTACTTCTTCAGAGAAGCGCTTGAATTCGCTGCTGCTGATGCCCGAATGCGCCAACTGCCAGCGCGCGCCGTCCATCAGTTCAGTCACGAAGGTATCGCAGTGGGCGATGGCTTCGCTGAGATTGCGTCCGTGGCGCAAGCAGTCGGAGACGGTGACGTAGTACTTGTTCTTCACCACCGGGTAGGGGTATTTCAGGATGCGCGTTTCGTCGCGTGTCACGCCGGCTGCAAACTTGTGGTGCACAGATGCACCATGGTCGAGGAACCGGATGCGAAAGCCGAGTTCCGCCACCCGTCGGCAAACCTCTGACTCGTCTAGGAAGTACTCGATCTCTTCGTCGAAGCCGCCCAGGCGATGCAGCAGGTCAGTGCGGAAGCTGCTGGACGCCCCCAGGATGTGCGGAATCGTCAGTGAGTCGGGAAACTCGAAGGCCCAAACCGGCGGACGACGTTCGAAATTGGCGCGATAGAACTGGTCGACGGTGAAAGGGTTGGTCTGCCAGGCAAACCCGCTCGGGTCGTAGACGCGCGTACCCACCCCACCGACATCTGGCCTGTCGTAGCCGCTGACGATGGTCGAAATCCAGTCGGGTTCAGGATAGGCATCATCGTCCAGAAACAGAACAAGCGAACCTGTTGCCAACGCGATGCCAGCATTGCGTGACACCGACAGGTTGGCCACGTCGACTCGGGCGACCCGGACGTCCCTGGCGAAGTCAGCCAAGACTTCATCGGTATTGTCGGTGGATGGTCCATTGACGACGATGACTTCGAAGGCGGGATAGTTCTGATAACGCAACGAATGCAGGCAGTTGCGCAGCAGTGGGCCGCGGTTCAAAGTGGAAATGACAATCGAGACGCTGTGGTGGCTCATGCAGCGAGCTCCTTTTCCGCTGCTTGTGAAGGCTTGCGAAAGTACAGAAAAGTTCCAATAGCGCCGCCGTGGTCGGTCAGCTCGGCATGCACCTGTAGTGCGCCTGTGCGTTGCACCATGAACAGCACCTGGCTCATGTTGTAGAAGTTCATCTGCATCTCGGGGTCAGTATTCACCGGCGGGGGCGTGGATTGACCGCGTACTTTCATCAGGAACTGACGCCATGCCGGGGCAGCCGGTGGCGGCGGCGGTGGCGGGGGCGGCACACCCAGGTTGCTGGCGTGGGCATCCCAGGCAAAGGTGATCTGCAAGACGCCTATGCCACCCGGTTCAATGCGGTCCAACAGCTGCTGGAACAGCACCATGCCGCGGGGGATCTCGATGTGCTGAAGAACGATGCAACTGTGAACCAGGTCGAAGCAGCCGCCGACTTCCGACAGCTGGTCGTCGGACATGACCAGCAGTACGTTGTGAACGCCAGCCCTTTCGCAGTTCTCACGTGCCTCTTTCAGCATCGAAGGTGAGACATCGACACCCACCACCTCTTCAGCATGGGCAGCAAAGGGCAGCACCAGGCGGCCGACGCCGCACCCAAAGTCCAACACCCGGCGCGGATTGAAGCCCGGGTCCAGGCGTTCGCGACAGGTCTGCAGCACCTGTTGGACATGATGGCGCCCGAGTGCAAAAAACTCTTCCTTCGCTGCGTTGTCCAGTGCTTCGCGCCTGAACTTCGGGTCGGTCAGGACGCCGAAGTAGGGGTCCTGCGCGCCCCACTTTTCCCACTCGATGTCGGTACTCATGCCGTGATCGATGCCGCTTTCCAAGTTTCCGCCCTGACATTGGCTGTCTTTTCCTGCACACCCTCGGTCGGCAAAGGCAGTACCGCCAGCGACATCAACTGGCCTGTGAATCCGTCTGCCACGTCGATGCGCACTTCCAGGTCCGTGACGTCATGCAACAACTGGATCGGAAAACGCCATTCACGGCTGCCGGGTTCCTGTGCTTCTGATCGCCACTGGCTCAGCCGCGTATTGCCGCCGTCGATGGCGACGTCGCCGCTGGCGAGCCCGTGGGGCGGCGCTGCCCATTGGAGAACGACCTCGTAGTGCCCCGCGGCAAGGCGCAGGTACTGGCCGTAGCAGAACAGGCCAGCCTTGCCGTCTGCCACGCGGCCCCGGTGCGAAGGGTGCCCCACCTGGCCCTGGATCTGCCGGCTGGAACCGTCCAGTTCGTAGCCTTCGGGAATGCAGCCGGTGTCGTAGCCTTCCATCCTGAGGTCGCGCCACAGCGCGAATTCCATGTTCTGCAGCCGTGCAACCAGGCGCTTCACATCGTGCCGTGCGCGCCAGCGGGCGGCGCTCTCAGCCGTGTTCAGTGCACGCTCGTTTTGGCTGGACAGGTCGGCGAGCGCCTGCTCGACCGCCAAGGTGATGGAAGATGTCTCCAGCCCATCTGCGCGGAACACGGCTTCGCCCAATTCGCCAAAGATGGGCAAGGGCGTGACCAGCACTGGCCGCCCTGTCGCCATGCCATTTCGGACCGCGCCGCTGGCGGATTCGCCCGTTCGCTGGTAAGCGAAGATGATCAGGTCGCATTCGGCCAGCAACTCGTCCACCGTTTCATCGGGAAGGAACTCGGTTCGGAGCTGGATGTGCTGACCCATCCCCAGGGCCTTGATCAACGCGCGCAACTCCGTAGCCAGGCGGCTGGATTCGACGGCTGGGAACTCGGCGTTCAACATCAGCAGCTCGACCGCTTGGTCACGCCGGTTCAGGTTGGCCACGGCCTGCACCACCTGTTCAAGCCCTTTACCTGGCAGACAGAAGCCAAAGGTGGCCAGGCGCGCCGCGCGCCCCTTGAGGGGTGCGGCGACAGGGACGGCCGCTTGGCCCCAGATGGGATGGGCATAGAGCGTCGCGTTGTGCGTGATGCCGAGCTGGCGCAGACGGTTCAAGTCAGCGCGCGAATGCACCAGCACCCGGTGGCAGCGGACCAGGGCAGCTGCCAAGGTTTGCAGTTGCCAGTTGGGGTCGTTTTGCGCCAGTTGCTGCGGGTCGGTAGTGGCGTGCAGAGTCACGATCAGAACCCGTCCCCGGTCGACCTGTTCGTGTAGGAAATCCGCCAGCGCTGCAAAGCCGAAGAAGCCATAGTTGAACTGCAACACCAGGACGTCGAGATCGAGCTTCGCCACGGCGGCTGCCAGGCTGTCCAGACCGTTGTCCTGCTTGCCCTGGGCCCAGCAACGCTGGACGAAACCTTCGTCCTGGCGCAGTAGCCCGCCATCACGCGGGGCCAGTACCCAGGGCTGGTTTCCGCTGCGGGCGCGCAGGAGATGTTGCGAATAGCTCGCGATGCCACAGCGCGTGTTCCAGGTGGTCACCCAGCCGACCCGCGGCGCGCTGTTGGCAAGGGCCTGGCCTTTCGGGCTGCGCCAGCGCTGCACTGCCACGACAGCGCGCGCGCTGGCGTCCGACCATTTGTAATGTGCCCGCAGCAACGCGGCCCCGGCGTCGGCTTTGCGTCGCAGCTCGCCCGGCGAGGCAACCTGCGCACTGCGCAACGCAGCCACCAGCGATCCCGGGTCCGGGTCGGCCCACAGGGACTGGCTCAGGCCGAAATGGCTGTCGGTGGGCGTGAAGCTGTAGTCCACCAGCCAGGCATTGGAAGCGTCGCAGAAGTCCAGCGCACCGCTCCAGCCCGTGGTGATGACGGGTAGGCCGCTGAGCATGGCTTCGGCCAGCGGCAGCCCGAAGCCCTCGGCACGGCTGGGCGCGACCATGACATGGCAGTGCAGGTACAAAGCCTTCAGTTCAGCGTCTGAGAGGTCTTCTTCGATGATGTGGATGTCCGGAAAGAGCGGGTTGCTGCTTCGGGCTTGTTCTAGTTGCGCCTGGATCGTGTTGTGCGGGTTGGCAAAGGTCTTGATCAGCAAGCTCACGTCGTCAGAGCTGTTGAAGGCCTGGCCGAACGCGGCGAGAAGAACGTCGGCGCCCTTGCGCGGGAAGCAGGACGAGACGTGCAGAAACCGGAAACGACGGCCGGCGAACTGCCGCCCTGGAGCGGGGTCGATACGGTCCCAATGGTCCACGCCGTTGCCCACCACGGCCAGCGGCACGCGCACGCCGTTGTCGATCAGGACCTTGCGCACATGGGCCGACGTACAGGTGATGCCGTCGAGCTCTGCGTTGAACTGCTCCACCCAGTCCTCAGGGAAACCAGTCTCTTCCCAAGCGTAGTGGCCCAGAATGTTGATCTCGCCTTCCATCTTCGATACCCGAGGCGGGTAGAGGTTGCGGCTGACGACCGTGCAGCTTGCAGCTGGATGGCTCCGTTCGCGTGCGTGCATGCGCGCCAGATCGTCGTTGCACCCCAGAAATTCGGGGTCCACCGGAATATCGCCAGGCCCCTCAGTGGAGTGCAGCACCACGGTGTGACCGAAGGCTGCCAAGGCGCGTGCGGACTCGCGGTTCACGAGGGCCAGGCTGTAGCTGCTGTCGAACGGCCCCTCGATGCGCCAGACCATTGGTGCGGCATTTCGGGCATGCGCCTGTACTCGCTGCACGGTCAATTCGTTGGCGGCCAGGCACTGGGCAGCCTGTGTCAGATCGGAATCCTGTCCGCCAGGCACGCCATAGCCTGCCACCAGCTGCTTGATCATCCAGGCGTCCTGGACGCGGCCGGGGCAGGCTTTCAGTCGAGCGCTCGCCACGGCCGCTTCGATGGCGCGTAGTGCAGTACGGGCGCTGTCAGTCCAGGAAAAGCGCTGGCATTGGCGCGCCGCGTGTGCCTTCAAACTGGCATAGAAAGTCGAGTCAGTCAGACAGCGCGTGATCAGACTGGTCATCGAGCTGGTCGAGCGCGGGTCGAAGGTGGCGTCGTCCCGCCCGATCACTTCAGGGATGCTGGTGATGTTGGACCCAATCACCGGTACGCCGAAATGCATGGCTTCGAGCGCGGGCAGTCCGAAGCCTTCGTGCAGCGACGGGTAGACAAACAAGTGGCAGCCGCTATACAGCGCCATGAGCTCGTCGTCGCTGATGTGACCGGTCAGCACCATGTCGTTGCCAGCCAGGCCCGCCTGGGCTCCGGCTGACAGCAGTTGCTGCTTGCCTTCGCCGTCGAACTTGCCCACGAGCACCAGCTGATACTGCTGACGCAATGCCGGCGCCAGTGCGCCGAATGCACGGATCAGCCCGTCGAAGTTCTTGCGCGGCTCGATGCTGCCAGCGTGCATCAGATAGGGCCGCTCCAGGCCCAGCCGGGTATGGCAAGCACGAAGCTGTGCGGCGGTGACCTTGGCGTTTTCGAACTTGGGGTCCGCACCTGACGAGATGTTCACCACCCTCTTGGCATCCAGACCCATGGCATCGATGGCTTCCTGACGCGCCGATTCGGACACAGACAGCAACAAGTCGCAGCGCGAGAGAGACGCCACCTTGTCCATGTACCAGCGCCTGGCTGGCGGCCAGCCGATGTAACGGTCGGGATCTAGCAGTGGGATCAGGTCGTGGAGCAGGGCGCATTGCACAGCCCGGCCGCCCAGCCAGCCCACCGCGGCCACGGTGTTGTCTTGTGCGCCTTCGACCATGCTCGTGACGAAGACGGCGTCGGGGTCGAGCTGCCCAATGCAGCGTTCGCGCAGTTGTTCTGCCGCATGCTTGCGCCAGGCATTGGCTTCTCGCAATTCGTCGACTGGTCCGGGCACCTGAAACACCAGGATGCGACTGTCATCAACCCACCCGGCCAGTTCGCGCTTGATGGGGTCAATGGTGTCCGCGAACAGGCCATTGAGCAGCAGGTAGACCTCGTGTCGCCCAGCTTGCTGCAGCATCGCACGGGCCAGAGCCAAGCTGCTGCGGCCAATGCCGCGGAAACGGCTGCCGTTCTGGCAGCCCTGGATGTCGATCAGAAGCTTCATGGGAGAAGTCGTGGTGCTCAGTGGGCTCGCCCGTGGCGGGCCGCGCTGAAGCGCCGCATGGCGTGCAGCCAGGTGCTGGCCCGTGGGGGTACCGGGTCGTGCCCCGGCCCAGGAAGGGGCTGGGAGGCGCTGCCGCGAGCCGCGGCACCTGCCGAACTGGATTGGCCGCCGGCGGCTACCAATTCCTTAACTTCGGCAAGGTCCGCACGCGTTTGCTTGAGGTCTTGCTGCAGTTGTCCAAGCAATTGCTCCAGCACGTAGCTGCGGTTGGCGGCTACCCGCAGCTCGCGCTGGGTTTCCTGCGCCTGGTCGAAGACCGCCGGCCCCAGTAGGCGGCGCCACATCCGCTGCAGCAGACTAGGGTGCAGGCGGGCATGCTGGTTGCGCAGTAAGCCATCCAGGCCCGCCGGCTTGCGTGCAGTCTCTTGCGCGCGCCCTTCCTCAGAGACAGCCAGTGCGCACAGGATGTCGGACTTGCTCATGCCCTGGCGCAGCAGCGTGACGTAGGTCTGCAGGCCGTCAGCGTCTGCCTGCCGCCCCAGCAGGGCTTGGTAGGCGACTTGAACGAACTGCTGGTCGTCGTGTCGGCGAATCAAGTCGTCAATCGACAGGGATAGGACGGGCGCAGCAGGATCGGTCATGGCAGCACAGGCTTCAGCGGGTGACGCTGATCGTGGTCAACACCGGATAGGCGATCGAGAAGATGAGGTTCAAGAACTTCTGCAGTTCCGCCGCAGGTGCATTGCTGACGTACAGCACGTCGCGGTGGTTGATCATGAAGTTCTGCATGACGAAGAAACTGGCTGGATCTGTCAAGTCGATGCGATAGACCACGGGCACCTGGCCGTCAGGGGTGGACGCCACCGGAGACTTCGGCCAGTCCAGCGCCTGCGCGGATTCGAACCTGAACAGAAAGACGCCGCGTGCGCTGGCGCGGGAGTCGTTCAGCCCGCCAGCGCGCGCCAGTGCCTGCGCCAGCGACAGCCCCTGTGCTTCGAAGGCTATCTCCTCGTTCCGCCCGGTCGCTCCCAGCGCAGTGAACGAATATGGCTGAGTCAGCGCCGTGACCACGTCGCCAGCCTGCAACCGCACATTTTGGTCGGGGTCGCGAATCACAGTGTCCAAGGACATTGCGATGGCCGTGCGGCCCCGCGTGATCTGCAGCGTCGTCTTGTTGACAGACTGGCGCACACCACCGGCAGCGGCCAGGACGTCGAGCAGCCGCTCGCCACTGGGCGTGAGCGGAACCCGGATACTGTTGGCCACCTCGCCTACGACCGTGACGGTTGATGAAGCATTGCGCAGCACACGCACCAGGACCTCGGGCTGGTTGGCCTTCCCCTTCAGGCGCTGGATGATCTGCGCTTCCACCGCCTGCGGGCTCAGACCCGCTACCTGGATGCGCCCGGCAAACGGCACGCTGATCTGGCCAGCCCGGTCGACCACCTGTTCCGGAAACTGCGTGCCGCGCGTTGTCGATGGCGCACGCACATCGACGGCTGCGCCACCGAAGAGGGTCGCAGGGGGCGCCTCCCAGATGGTGACCTCAATCGTGTCGCCCAGGCCGATTTCGCTGAACCTGCCTTCAGCTTTGAGGCCGTCGGCAAAGGACTGGCTACGTCTCTGAGCTTGGAGGCGGCTGGCGACGGCGGCGTCGATGTTCACAACCTGCACAGGCCCGGTGCTGGCGACAGTGGCCGCATCGAGGTCACCCAGGCTGGGCCCGCTGCCTGACAACTGGTGCGCACATCCGGCGAACAAGAGAACAGAGGCCAGCAGAGTGAACGTTCGGATCATCGGGATGCAAGTAGACATCTGGCCAAGTTTAAGGGGCACATCGCACTATTCTCGAGTCAAGGCGCTTCACTGCCCCGTATCGGCTTGACTTCGGGCCTGGTCTCCTGCGGCGCGCACTCGGTACCGGACTATGCAGGACGGATCTGGCCGCTAGCACGGATACCATTGTGGTGGTGTGCCAGACCTGCGATCTGGTGAGAGGGTGGTGCATTCCGCCATGGCAGCGAATCAAGGGGGGGTCTTCCTCACATGTCTGTATCCAGTGCTGATACGCAGCAGTTGCCGTCAGGCGTCAGGAACCCCCGCGGCAACTGGCAGACCACGGCTGACGACATCGTTGCCTGTTTCCACCTACTGCTGGGCCGAGATCCGAACCCCGAGGAGATCGGCCACTTTTCCCGCGTCGGCGTCGATCTCGCCACGGTTGTGGCAACCTTTGTCAACAGCCTGGAGTTCGCTCGGCGCGGTCTGCTGAACCCTCGTCTGCCAGATGACATCCGCGTGGCCGACCTCTCTGGGTACCGGCTGCTGTACTCGCCCTCCGACGCTGATGTTGGGCGTAATGTCCTTGCAGGCGCTTATGAACCGCATGTCGCTCAGGTTTTCCGGCAGTACTTGAGGCCAGGCATGTGCGTGCTCGACATTGGCGCCAACATTGGTTACTTCACGGCGCTGGCTGCTTGCCTGGTGGGGCCGTCGGGCCACGTGTACGCTGTCGAGCCTAATGCACAAAATGTGCGCATGATCGAATCCACTCGGCGTCTGAATGGCTTCGAACACGTGACCGTGCTGCAGACCGCAGCGGGCCGCGACCTGGGCTTGTTGATGCTGAACTCGTCGTTTACCAATGGTACGACCGCGCCGATCGTTGGAGACTGGCAGGCGATCGTTGCATTGACCACCACGCTGGTTGCCCCGCTGGGCCGTTTGCTGCCGGAATACGCCAAGGTCGACTTCATCAAGATCGATACCGAAGGCGCAGAGGCTTCGGCCCTCGAAGGTCTGCAGGGCCTGCTAGCGCGCGACCTCCCCGTCATCGTCAGCGAGTTCTGCCCTCCTATGCTTGCGGGCATCTCTGGCCGCACTGCTTCGCAGTACCTCGAATTCCTGTTCGCTCTGGGCTATGAGGTCGACGTCATCCAAAGCGACGGCACTTTGCAGGGATGTTCCCAGGACGTGGCCGCCGTGCTCGCGGCGCACCGAGCTTCCGGGGTCGACCACGTCGATTTGCTGGCCCGGCCATCCCGGCAATGACGAATGGTCTGATCTGGCTCCGCTCGCCGGCACGTCCACGCAGAGAGCGGGCGGGCGAATCAGGGCCCCGCAGCCCTTGCCTACAATGACTTGTGGCAGTTCTGTTCGCGACTTTCGCGCTCTCCTTCGTTGTTAACCTCGTCCTCGTGCGCATGGGCAAGTCCAGCGGTAGCCGCTTGGACAACCCGCAGCTGAGGAAACCGCAGCGCTTTCACCATATCGCCGTGCCTCGCATCGGCGGACTTGCGATCGTGTTGTCGCTGTGGTTCATCCCGTTATGGTGGGTGGCGTTGGGGTTGGGTGCGCAGGCGCGGCTGACGGCGCTCGTTCTTTTGTGTGCCTTGCCCGCATTTTTGGGTGGTTTCATCGAAGACTTGACCGGGTCAGTCCCGCCGCGTGGCCGCCTGGCGGCTACGATGATGGCAGCCGTAATGGCATTTCTTCTGGTCGACGCGGCCATCACGCGCACCAGCATCCCTGGCTTGGACTGGCTGGTGTCCTACCCGGCGGGTGCTTTGGCCCTGACTGTGTTTTCGGTGGCTGGCATAGCCAATTCCGTGAACATCATCGACGGTTTCAATGGTCTCGCATCGATGTGCGTGATGCTGATGTTGGGCGCCATCGCCTATGTCGGATTCCAGGTGGACGATGTACTGATCGCGACCCTGGCAGTTGCCAGCATCGGTGCCGTGCTGGGTTTCTTTGTATGGAACTTTCCTGCTGGAATGATTTTTCTTGGTGACGGGGGCGCGTATTTTCTGGGCTTTGTCGTCGCCGAGTTCTCGATTCTTTTGCTCGTTCGCAACCCGGAGGTCTCGCCCTTGTTTCCTCTGCTGGTGTGCGTCTACCCGGCGTTCGAAACTGTTTTTTCAATCTACCGCCGTTGGTTTCTGCGCCAGCAGCCAGCTGCCATGCCAGATGGCATCCACCTTCACTCGCTGATCTACAGGCGAGCCATGCGTTGGGCGGTGGGCGGCAATGGCTCCAAGGCGCTGGCGCGAAAGAACTCCATGACGTCGCCTGTCTTGTGGGTGCTTTGCATGGCGTCTATCGTTCCAGCCACTCTCTTCTGGGCGGATACTCGCCTGCTAGCGGGTTTCCTGTTGCTGTTTTCCTGCAGCTACGTGGCGCTGTACTGGCGGATCGTTCGCTTCCGGGCACCCCGGATCATTCGCCTGCTCGGGGAACGAACCCGTCCGTTCTCCGAAGGAGACAATTCAAGCTCATGACTACCGTTTCTGCGATCGAGGAGCAGCCCCCGCTGTTCAACACCCTCCCCCTGGACCCCAAGCTCCTGCGCGCCGTGGCCGATTCCGGCTACGTCGCCATGACGCCCATCCAGGCCAAGGCCATCCCCATCGTGCTGGCCGGGCGTGACGTCATGGGCGCAGCCCAGACGGGCACCGGCAAGACCGCCGCCTTCACCATCCCGCTGCTGCAGAAGATGCTGCGGCACGAGACAGGCAACACGTCCCCGGCGCGCCACCCGGTGCGGGCCCTGGTGCTGGCCCCCACGCGTGAACTGGCCGACCAGGTGGCGGCCAACGTCAAGAACTACGCCAAGCACACACAGCTGCGGTCGCTGGTGGTGTTCGGCGGCATCGACATGAAGCCGCAGACGCTGGCGCTGAAGGGCGGGGTCGAAGTGCTGATCGCCACGCCCGGCCGGCTGCTGGACCACATCGAAGCCAAGAATGTGGTGCTGAATCAGGTCGAGTACGTGGTGCTGGACGAAGCCGACCGCATGCTGGACATCGGCTTCCTGCCCGACCTGCAACGCATCCTGTCCTACCTGCCCAAGACGCGGCAGACGTTGCTGTTTTCGGCCACCTTCAGCCCCGAGATCAAGCGCCTGGCCAACAGCTACTTGCAAGACCCGGTGCTGGTGGAAGTCGCGCGGCCCAATGCCACGGCCAGCACGGTGGAGCAACGCTTCTACAGCTGCGACGACGACGACAAGCGGGCCGTTATCCGCCAGCTGCTGCGCACGCGCGCACTGTCGCAGGCCATCATCTTCGTCAACAGCAAGCTGGGCGCGGCGCGCCTGGCCCGCAGCTTCGAACGGGATGGTTTGAAGACCCAAGCGCTGCACGGCGACAAGAGCCAGGACGAACGGCTGAAGGCCCTGCAGGCCTTCAAGTCGGGCGAAGTCGACCTGCTGGTGGCCACCGATGTGGCAGCGCGCGGCCTGGACATCGCCGACTTGCCCGCCGTTTTCAATTTCGACGTGCCTTTCCATGCCGAGGACTACATCCACCGCATCGGCCGCACCGGCCGCGCCGGGGCGTCGGGTGTGGCCATCACGCTGGTGGCCCGCGACGACATGCGGCTGCTGGGCGACATCGAAAAGCTGCTGAAGAAGCAGATCGACCTCGAAGCCATTCAGATCGAAGACGACCGCCCGGTGCGCCGTGCGCGCCCGCCGCGCGACGATGTCGATGCCGAAGCTGATGCCGGTGCTGATGTCGGCCTGCCGGCCACCGACCCTGCGCGCGCCGTGCGCAGCCCGGCGCCGATGGCTGAACGCCCGCGCCGCGCCCCGGCGCCCCAGCGTGCCAGCGACCCATTCTTCGACAAGCCCTACGAACCGCGTGCCGCAGACACGCCACCGGCCTGGGAGAAGAGCCCAGCGTCGCCAGCGGCCAAGCTGCTGACCCCCAACATCCGCCCGAAGAAAAAGGTCGCAGCGCTGCTGGGTGGTGGCAGCCGCTGACGTCTGCTGACACAGGTTCCGCTGCTGTCATTGTGGATGTCCGGCGACAGCGCGCGGGGCTCGGCACTTCACAAGGGCTCTGGCCAGATCAAGCCAGGAAACAGAACACAGCCGGTTCGCGGTTGCTCATGGTTCGCCCAACCTGGCGCCATTGCGCCACGCGTGCGCTGTGGGTCCAGCCCGCCGGCCCGGTCAGGCCGCTGCTGACCGACAGCCCGGTCTGGCCGTTCAGCGCAGCCAGCAGGGCAGCCAGCAAGGCAGCATTGCGATAAGGCGTTTCGATCACGATCTGCGTCTGTTGCAGCCTGCGCGACTGCGCTTCCAGCTCCCGCAGCCGGGCGCTGCGGTTGGCAGCGTCCTGCGGCAGGTAGCCGACAAATGCAAAGCTCTGGCCGTTCAGGCCACTGGCTGCCAGCGCCAGCAGCAGGGAACTGGCGCCGGCCAGCGGCAGCACCGTCAGCCCGGCGGCATGCGCCGCCTGCACCAGGGCTGACCCGGGGTCCGCCACGGCGGGCAAGCCAGCTTCCGACAGCAGCCCCAGGTCCTGCCCCGCCAGTGCTGGCGCCAGCAGGGCTGCCCATTCGTTGGCGGCCACTGCCTGGCCGCTGCCCTTGCGCGGGCGCGGCAGTTCCGTCATGCGGATGTCCTGCAGCGGCAGGGCTAGGGGCACCACGGCATGCACGCGCTTCAGGAAGGCGCGGGCGCTGCGGGCGTCTTCCACCGCCCAGTGCTGCAAGCTGGCAGCCTGCCGAAGTACGCCCAGTGGCAGCAGCGACTGGATGTCGACGGCCTCGGCGCCCAGGTCCAGGGTGTTGGGCACCAGCAGCAGGCGCCCGCGGGTGTTGGTCGGCGGCTCGTCCGGCAGGGGCGGGCTCATCGGCGCAGGGGGTCGATGCCGGCGGCACGCAGCAGCCTCGTGGTTCGGATCAGCGGCAAGCCGACCAAGGCAGTCGGGTCGTCGCTGTCGATGGCGTCCAGTAGCGCGATGCCCAGTGCTTCGCAACGGCCGCTGCCGGCGCAGTCGTAAGGCTGGTCCAGCCGCAGGTAGGTGTCGATCTCGTCGTCGCCCAGTTCGCGAAAGCGCACCTGCACCTGGGCCAGGTCCTCGGCACGGAAGCCGCTGTCGGCACAGACCACCGCCACGGCGGTATGGAAGACGGCTCTGCGGCCCCGCAGGCGCTGCAGCTGGGCTGTGGCTCGAGCATGGTTTCCGGGCTTGCCCAGGGCCTGGCCGTCGATGTCGCAAACCTGGTCGGACCCCACGACCACGGCCTGCGGGTGCAGGCGCGCCACGGCCTGGGCTTTGGCCATGGCCAGCCGTATGGCCAGCGCCGCTGGGGCTTCTCCGGCCAGCGGGGCTTCGTCGACATCGGGCGCGACGATGTCAAAAGGCAGGCGCAGCCTTTCCAGCAGTTCGCGCCGGTAGCGCGATGTCGAGCCCAGGATCAGCCGGCGGGGCAGGGCGGACGGCGGCGGAGGTGTCAGCATGCTGAATTGTCCCATCGGGTGGCGATCCATCCGAGTTCGGTGGGCTGGGCCTGTCTGGCCCATCGGGCCTGCAGCCTCGGCTGCGGGGCCGCCTGCGCAGCGCCGCAGCGGGCCGGCACGGGCGATACACTGCCGGCGCCATGTCCATCCGACCTGCCAAGCCCGCCAGCCCTGCCGGCGAACTCGCCTCCGCCAAGCCCGGCAAGCCGTCTGACGAACGCCGCGTGGACCTGCGTCTTCTGGCGCGCCAGGGTACTGAACTGCAAGGCCAGCTGCCGCAGGCCAGCTGCCTGCGCCTGGCCCAGTCGGTGGAATCATCCGGGCAGGGTGCAGACGTGGCTTGGTCGGCACGCGGCGAGTTGCGTGCCGTGAATGGCGGAGAGCCTCAGGTCTGGCTGCACCTGGCGGCACAGACGCGGGTGCGCTTGGTCTGCCAACGTTGTCTGAAGGGTCTGGACGAGGCTTTGACGGTGGGCCGCAGTTTCCTGTTCGTGCCCGACGAAGACGAGGCCCAGCGTCTGGACGAGGAAATCGACGACGACGTGCTGGTGCTGCCGCGCTGGTTCGACCTGCTGGAACTGCTGGAAGATGAGCTCATCCTGGCCCTTCCCATCGTGCCGCGGCACGAGATCTGCCCCGAGCCTTTGCCGCTGCCGGCCGACGACCTGGCTTCCGGCGACGACCTGGAAGAGTCTGCTCACCCTTTTGCCGCCTTGGCGGCCCTGAAGAAGCCGCAGCGGCCGAACTAGGCCTGCCATGCGCTTGACGTGGTATAGTCTCGGGCTTTGCTCGACGCCGGTGGGCATTTTGGGAGCCAGCATGCCACCGCGCATGCCGAGCGAGCAAGGGTCAGGCGAGTGGTACGAGCCGGATGGGTCGGGCGCCAGGGCTGAGGTCAGCGATGGCAGCTCGAAGCAACAGCAGGCAGTAACCGCAGGCAGTAACCGCAGGCAGTAACCGCAGGCAGTAACCGCAGGCAGTAACAGCAGGCAGCAACAGCGCGACACTTGCCCCGCGGCCCGTTCAGGCTCAGCTGGGTGCTCAGGTAAGTGCCGGTGTTTGGCGCAGAAGAGAAGCGAGAAGCGATTTGTAGCTGCCCTGGCGCTGGCAGCATTCAATGCGTCTACTGCGCAAGCGGCCAGCCCCGGCCAGTCGTCAGCAAGGTTTTTCAGGATTTCAGGAGTCAGTCATGGCTGTTCAGCAGAACAAGAAGTCGCCGTCGAAGCGCGGCATGCACCGCTCGCACAATGCCGTGGCCGCGCCCGGCACTGGCATCGAGCCCACCACCGGCGAAGTGCACCTGCGCCATCACATCAGCCCCACGGGCTTCTACCGCGGCCGCAAGGTCCTGAAGACCAAGGCCGACGCCTGACCCTGCTGGGCACCGGCGTCGGGCCCGGCCACCGGCCGGCCGAGCGCTTGCCGCCACCAGACCGTCGCGCCCTGTGAGCCTGCCCGCCGAACTGGCGCCCCTGGAGAAGGTGCGCATTGCTGTGGACTGCATGGGCGGCGACCATGGGCCATCTGTCACGCTACCGGCATGCCAGGCTTTCCTGGCTAGCCACCCACAGGCTGAATTGGTGCTGGTCGGGCCCGAAGCAGCCCTGGCCGTGGCGCGCGACTGGCCACGATGCCGGGTGCAGGTGGCGACCGAGGTCGTGACCATGGACGACAGCGTCGAAGTGGCGCTGCGGAAAAAGCGCGACTCTTCGATGCGCGTGGCCATCGGCTGCCTGAAGGCGGCTGATGGCACAGCGGCCGCAGCGCACGCTTGCGTATCTGCCGGCAACACCGGCGCCTTGATGGCCGTGGCGCGCTACGTGCTGAAGACGGTTGACGGCATCGACCGGCCCGCCATCGCCACCGTGATGCCGCACCGCCACAACGGCTACACCACGGTGCTGGACCTGGGCGCCAACGTCGATTGCACGCCCGAACATCTGCTGCAGTTCGCCATCATGGGCAGCGCCCTGGTGGCCGCCGTCGAAGGCAAGCCCCAGCCCAGCGTGGGCCTGCTGAACATCGGCGAAGAAGCCATCAAAGGCAGTGAAACCATCAAGCGCGCCGGCGAACTGCTGCGCGCCGCTGGCGTAGCCGGCGACCTGAACTTCCACGGCAATGTCGAAGGCAACGATATCTTCAAGGGCACGGTGGACATCGTGGTCTGCGACGGTTTCGTCGGCAACGTGCTGCTGAAGACCAGCGAAGGCCTGGCCTCGATGCTGGGCGACTTCATCAAGCAGGAATTCACCCGCGGCCCGTACAGCCTGCTGGCGGCGCTGGTGGCGCGGCCCGTGCTGAACCGCTTCAAGCGCCGGGTGGACCCGCGGCGCTACAACGGCGCGGCCCTGCTGGGGCTGCGCGGCCTGGTCTTCAAAAGCCATGGCGGCGCTGACGCTTTCGCCTTCGAACAGGCGCTGGTACGCGCTTATGATGCGTCGCGCAACCGCCTGCTCGACCGCGTGCATGCGCGCATCGGCCACAACCTGCAGGCCCGGCAGCAACCCGCTGCAGGCCCCGCCGGCCCGGCCCAGGAGAAAGCGGCATGACATCCCCTCACGCCCCGCGCTATTCCCGCATCACAGGCACTGGCAGCTGCCTGCCCCCGCACAAGCTGAGCAACGCCGACATGGTGGCCCTGCTGGCAGCGCGCGGCATTGAAACCAGCGACGACTGGATCGTCGAACGTACCGGCATCCGCAACCGGCACTTCGTAGCCGATGGGGTGAACGCCAGCGACCTGGCGCTCGTGGCCTGCCGCGACGCCCTGGAGGCGGCCGGGGTGAAGGCCGACGCGGTGGACCTGATCGTCGTGGCCACGTCCACGCCGGACATGGTGTTCCCGTCCACTGCCAGCATCCTGCAGAACAAGCTGGGCATCCACGGCTGCGCGGCCTTCGACGTGCAGGCCGTCTGCTCGGGCTTCGTCTACGCGCTGACAGTGGCCGACGCGATGATCAAGACCGGTAGCGCGCGCTGTGCCCTGGTGGTGGGGTCCGAGGTTTTCTCGCGCATCCTGAACTTCGACGACCGTACCACCTGCGTGCTGTTTGGCGACGGCGCCGGCGCCGTGGTGCTGCAGGAAAGCGCCGTACCGGGCATCCTGGCTACCGACCTGCACGCCGACGGCCGCCATGTCGGCATCCTGTGCGTGCCGGGCACCGTGTCAGGTGGCCAGGTCATTGGCAGCCCGCTGCTGACGATGGACGGCCCGGCGGTCTTCAGGCTGGCCGTGGGAGTGCTGGAAGGTGCTGCCCGCGCCGTGCTGGACAAAGCCGGCCGCAGCGAAGCCGACATCGACTGGCTGGTGCCGCACCAGGCCAACATCCGCATCATGCAGAGCACGGCGCGCAAGCTGAAGCTGCCGCTGGAAAAGCTGGTGGCCACCGTCGACGCGCACGGCAACACGTCGGCGGCGTCGGTGCCACTGGCGCTGGACGTGGCCGTCAAGCAGGGCCGCATCCAGGCCGGTGACACTGTGCTGCTGGAAGGCGTGGGTGGCGGCTTCACCTGGGGCGCCGTGCTGCTCGACTACTGAACCCGCGCTCAGGCCATGGCAGCGCCAACAAGAACAAGCTCTTCCGACATGCCCGCATTTGCATTTGTCTTCCCCGGCCAAGGCTCACAGTCCGTCGGCATGCTCGACGCCTGGGGCGACCACCCTGCCGTACGCCAGACCCTGGGTGAAGCCTCTGAGGCGCTGCACGAAGACGTGGGCCGCCTGATCCGGGAAGGCCCGAAGGACGCGCTGGACCTGACAGCCAACACGCAGCCGGCGATGCTGGCGGCTGGGATGGCCTGCTACCGCGCGTGGCGGGCCGAAGGCGGCCCGCAGCCGGCAGCGATGGCCGGGCATTCGCTGGGCGAGTACACCGCCCTGGTGGCGGCAGGTGCGCTGCGCCTGGCCGACGCGCTGCCGCTGGTGCGCTTGCGCGGGCAAGCCATGCAAGAAGCTGTGCCGGTGGGCAGTGGCGCGATGGCTGCGATCCTGGGGCTGGACGCGGCGCGCGTGCGCCAGGCCTGCGACCAGATCACAGCGAGCACGGGCGAACGCGTCGAAGCCGCCAATTTCAACGACCCCAAACAGACCGTGATCGCCGGTACCCGTGCCGGTGTCGACGCGGCCTGCGAAGCGCTGAAGGCCGCAGGTGCCAAGCGCACCCTCCTGCTGCAGGTCTCGGCGCCGTTTCACTCGTCGCTGATGCAGCCGGCCGCCGACACGTTGCGCCAGCGCCTGCAGGACGTGCCTTTCGCGGTGCCGGCGATACCCGTCGTCAACAACATCGATGTGGCCGTGCAAACCACGCCCGATGCCATTCGCGAAGCGCTGTACCGCCAGGCCTTCGGGCCCGTACGCTGGGTGGAAGTGGTGCAGGCCTTGCGTGCGCGCGGCCTGCTGCACATCTTCGAGTGCGGGCCTGGCAAGGTGCTGGGCAACCTGGCGCGGCGCGTGGATGCCGACATCGTCAGCACCACCGTGCAAGACCCGGCCAGCCTGAAGCTGGCGCTGGAGGCCTTGCGTTGAACGCGCCCGAGCAAGCCCAAATCGCCCTGGTCACCGGGGCTTCGCGCGGCATTGGCCGTGCCATCGCGCTGGCGCTGGCCCAGGCCGGACAGCGCGTGGTCGGTACCGCCACCACCGAAGCGGGCGCCGCTGCCATCAGCGAAGCCCTGGCGCCGCTGGGCGGCCGCGGCATCGTGCTGGACGTGACCGACGCTGCGGCCCTGCAGGCTGCTGTCGACGGCGTGGTGGCGGCCGAAGGTGCGCTACACGTGCTGGTGAACAACGCGGGCATCACGCGCGACACGCTGTCGATGCGCATGCGCGACGAAGACTGGGACGCCGTGCTCGACACCAACCTGAAGGCCGTGTTCCGCGCCTGCCGCGCGGTCAGCCGGCCGATGATGAAGCAGCGCTACGGCCGCATCGTCAACATCACATCGGTGGTGGGCGCCAGCGGCAATCCCGGGCAGGTCAACTATGCTGCCGCGAAGGCCGGCGTGGCCGGCATGACGCGCGCCCTGGCGCGTGAACTCGGCAGCCGTGGCATCACCGTCAACTGCGTGGCCCCGGGCTTCATCGCCACCGACATGACCGACGCACTACCTGAAGCCGCGCGCACGGCGCTGCTGGCCAGCATACCCCTGGCCCGCCTGGGCACGCCCGAGGAAGTGGCCGCCGCAGTGGTCTTCCTGGCCGGGCCCCAGGCGGCCTACATCACGGGCAGCGAAGTGCACGTCAACGGCGGCATGTACATGGCCTAGCGCACAGGCGGGCCCCGGGCCTCACAAGCCCGGCCGCATGCCCGCTGCCAACCCCTAGAAAGCCGGTTCCTAGCCCCCCGGTAGAATCGTGGGCTGTTTTGTTGACCGCACTCCAGGAGGAGTCATGAGCGATATTGAAGCGCGTGTGAAAAAGATCATTGCCGAGCAGCTCGGCGTGCCCGAGTCCGACGTCACCAACGAGAAGGCCTTCGTGGCCGACCTCGGTGCTGATTCGCTGGACACCGTCGAACTGGTGATGGCGCTGGAAGATGAATTCAGCATCGAGATCCCCGACGAAGAAGCCGAGAAGATCACCACCGTGCAACTGGCGATCGACTACGCGGTCAGCCACCAGAAGGCCTAAGGCCCGCAGATGACCAGACGAAGGGTCGTCGTCACCGGGCTGGGCCTGATCAGCCCCGTGGGCAACACGGTGACCGAAGGCTGGGCCAGCGTGGTGGCCGGTCGGTCCGGCATCGCCAACATCGCGAAGTTCGACGCCTCGGCTTTTTCGTGCCGCTTTGCGGGCGAGGTCAAGGGCTTCCAGGTGGAAGACTATCTGCCGGCCAAGGAAGCCCGGCACATGGACACCTTCATCCACTACGGTCTGGCGGCTGCTGTGCAAGCGGTGCAGGACGCCGGCCTGCCGCATGGCCAGGCGTTGGACGAAGCCTCTGCCGAACGCATCGGCTGCATGGTGGGTTCGGGCATCGGCGGCCTGCCGATGATTGAACAGACCCAGCAGGACTACGCCGAGCGCGGCCCGCGCCGCATCTCGCCTTTCTTCGTGCCGGCCTCGATCATCAACATGATCTCGGGGCATGTCTCCATCCGCTACGGCTACACCGGGCCCAACATGGCCATCGTGACGGCCTGCACCACCGGCCTGCACTGCATCGGTGAAGCCGGGCGCCTGATCGAGTATGGCGACGCCGACGTGATGATTGCCGGCGGCGCTGAATCGACCGTGTCTCCGCTGGGCATTGGCGGCTTCGCGGCAGCGCGTGCACTGTCCACCCGCAACGATGACCCGCAGACCGCTTCCCGCCCGTGGGATCGGGACCGCGACGGCTTCGTGCTCGGCGAAGGCGCCGGCGTGCTGGTGCTGGAAGAGTACGAACACGCGAAGAAGCGCGGCGCGAAGATCTATGCCGAACTGGCGGGCTTCGGCATGGGCGCGGACGCTTTCCACATGACGGCGCCCAACGTCGACGGTCCCAAGCGCAGCATGCTGGCGGCGCTGCGCAATGCCGGCGTCAACACCGCCGAGGTGCAGTACCTGAACGCCCATGGCACCAGCACCCCGCTGGGCGACCTGAACGAGACCAACGCCATCAAGCTGGCCTTCGGCGACCACTCGAAGAAGATGGTGGTGAACTCGACCAAGTCGATGACCGGGCATCTGCTGGGCGGCGCTGGCGGTATCGAATCGGTCTTCACCGTGCTGGCTGTGCACCACCAGCTGTCGCCACCCACCATCAACATCTTCAACCAGGACCCCGAGTGCGACCTGGACTACTGCGCCAACGAGGCGCGGCAGATCAAGATCGACGTGGCGGTGAAGAACAACTTCGGCTTCGGCGGCACCAACGGCACGCTGGTGTTTCGGCGCATCTGATTGGCCGTGCGCCACGCGCCGCCGGTCAGCGTCTTGTGCCAGAGCCGGGCGTGGCGCTGGGTTCAGGCCGGTCTGTATGCAGCGGCCGCGGCGACCTTCACGCTCTGGCTGGTCTGGCATGGCGGCCTGTCGATCGGATGGTGTTCGGTCCTGGCGCTTGCCGTGGGCGCCGGTACAGGGCGCTGGGCCTGGGTTCGGCTGGCTGCAAGCCCCTTGCAGCTGCAATGGGACGGCGCCCAGTGGCTGGCCGACCGCGAGGCCGTCGCGGTGCGCCTGATGCTGCTGGCCGACGCCTGGGCGCTCTTGCGCCTGCAGCGCGCCGATACTGGTCCGCTCTGGCTGGCCGTGGGCCAGGCCGACGCCGGCGTGGCCTGGCACAGCCTGCGCGTGGCACTGCTCGCGCCGCCGCGCCGGGTCGACGCGTCGGGCCTGCCAGGACAGGGCGTTCAAGAGCAGGGCGCGCAAGGACCGGGCGTGCAAGAGCAGGGCCGCTGATGCCGATGACCCAACCCGACGCCGATGCCGAGCTGGTGGACCGCGCCAAGCGCGGCGAGGTGCGCGCATTCGAGATGCTGGTGGTGAAGTACCAGCGCCGGATCGAAAGGCTGATCGGCCGCATGGTGCGCGACACCGACCTTGTGCAGGACATCGCGCAGGAAACCTTCATCCGCGCCTACCGTGCGCTGCCACAGTTCCGTGGTGAAAGTGCCTTCTACACCTGGCTGTATCGGATAGCCGTGAACTCGGCCAAGAAGGCGCTGTCAGACTTCAAGCGCGACCCCCTGGTACTGGAAGGCAACCGTGCCGGACAGGAAGAAGGTGAGGAAACTTCACGCGCCGAGAATGAACTAACCGACGGCGAGACACCCGAAGCCCTGCTGGCCAGCAAGGAAATTGCCGCCGCGGTGAACTCCGCGATCGAGGCCCTGTCTGAGGATTTGCGGCAGGCCATCACATTGCGGGAGATCGAAGGTCTCAGCTATGAGGAAATCTCTGAAGCCATGAATTGCCCCATCGGCACCGTGCGTTCGCGCATCTTCCGGGCGCGTGAAGCCATTGCCTTGAAGTTGCGCCCGTTATTGGGTACCCAGGAAGGCGACCGCTGGTAGCGTTCCAGCAGAAGCCGCTCGCTGACCCGCGCCGAACCCTGTGCATCTCTCGATCCTTCCACTTTCCGCCCCGTTCACCTGTCCCTTGTGAAGGCAGTCCCCATGAAATCGCATTCCTCTGCTCCCGCCACGCCGGGCGAACCCAGCGACGAAACGCTGCGCGCCTGGCTGTCCGACCTGGCGGACGGCGAAGCCGATGGCGCCTGTGCCCAGGGGGCCTGCCAGGCCTGGCGCGACCGGGCTGACATGCGTCAGACCTGGCACACCTATCACCTGATCGGTGACGCGCTGCGTTCCGACGAGCTGGCCCGCCCCCAAGGCCGAGATGCGGCCTTCCTGGCGCGACTGCGCGAACGACTGGCCGACGAGCCCGTCGTGCTGGCGCCCATGCCCGAGCGTCCGCCCTTGGCCCCCGCCACCACCACGGCCGTGCCGGCACGCCGCCGCCAGGCCTGGCTGGCGCCGGCTGCTGCTGCGGCAGGCTTCGTTGCCGTGGCGGGTGTGCTGGTGGTGACGCGCCTGTCCGGCCCGACGGGCGACCCCCGCGACAACGCTGCGCTGCAGGCCCGGTCGGCCAGCGGCCTGTCGCTGGCATCCGGCGCGGCCGCGCCGGCAGCGGCGGGCGTGGGCAGCAGCGGTGCCGCCATGATCCGCGACGCCCGCCTGGACGCCTATCTGCAGGCTCACCAGGCCGTGCGCGGCGGCGGCGCTGCCGCAGTGCCCGGCGTCAGCCTGCGCAGCGTCGACGCTGCGGTGGCTGCTGGGGCGGGCCGGTGATCGCCGGTCAACGCTGGTGATGCGCACCGAAGGACCGCATGCCGCGATGCGACCTGTGACCCCCTGGCTCTGGCGCGGCTGGCTGCCGGCGCTGGCCCTGGTGTCTGCCGCCTTCCTGCCGGCTGCCGCCGGCGCGCAGACCGGCCGTGCGACGACCGAAGAAGCGCAGGCCTGGCTGCAGCGCATGCACGCCGCTGCCAACACCGGCAACTATCGCGGCACGCTGGTGTTCAGCACGGGCGGCACGATGTCGAGTTCGCGCGTCTGGCACTACTGCGTGGGCGACCAGACCTACGAAAAGCTGGAAACGCAGGACGGCCGCCCGCGCCAGATCGTGCGCCACAACGACGAGGTGCACACCATCTGGCCGCAGTCGCGCGTGGCCGTGATCGAAAGGCGTGAAGCCCTGCCGGGCTGGCAGGTGACGCCCCAGCGCGTGGACCCGCGCGCGCTGGAGCAGTACCAGGTGCAGCGCGAAGGCCCCTCGCGCGTGGCCGGCCGCGACGCCGACGTGCTGCTGCTGGAACCGCGCGACGCACTGCGCTACCCCCAGCGCGTCTGGGCCGACCGCGCATCGGGCCTGATGCTGCGCGCTGAAGTGCTGGGGCTGGGTGCCGACCGTGCGGTGCTGGAATCGGCCGCCTTTTCGGAAGTTGAAATCGGCGTGAAGCCACAACCCAAGACCGTGATGGCAACCGCTGCCCGCACGGAAGGCTTTCGCGTTGTGCGCCCGAAGCAGGAACGGGTGAAGCTCGAAGAAGCAGGCTGGACCCTGGCGCAGGCGGTGGCCGGCTTCAAGCTGACGGGCTGTGTGCGTCGCGAACTCGACGCCGGCCGTGCCCAAAGTGCAGACGGCGGGCCTTCCGACCCGGTGCTGCAGGCGGTGTTCTCCGACGGCCTGGCCCATGTGTCGGTCTTCATCGAACCTTACGACGCCCGGCGCCACAAGCAGGAAGTGCAGGCCCAGCTGGGCGCCACCAGCACCGTGACGCTGAAGCGCGAAGGCCACTGGTTCACAGCCGTGGGCGACGCGCCTGCTGGCACGCTGAAGCTGCTCGCGGAGTCCTTGAACCGAAGGCGCTGAGCCCGGCCCTTTCGCCCTTTCCCCGTTTTCCCCGTTTTCCCCGGCCAAACACCGACCCCCCGACCGCCTTTGAAGAACCACCCCATGCGCAACGTTTCATCGATGGCTCTTGCCCCTGTTCAAGCTGCCCGCCGGCCACAGGTCTGGCAGCGCTGGTTGGCCGGCGCGGCCCTGTTTGTGGCGGCTGCAGCTTGGTGGCCGCAAGCCAGCCAGGCACAGACCGTGACCCTGCCCGACTTCAGCGAGATCGCTGAACGCCTGAGCCCGACCGTGGTCAACATCCGCACCGTCGAACGTCGTGGCGGGGCGGCCAGTGGCCCTGGCGAGGTCGACCCCAACATCGAAGAGTTCTTCCGCCGCTTCGGGATTCCCATGCCCAACCGGCCCGACCGCAGCCCCAACCCCCGTGGCGGGCCTGGTGGCCCGGGCGGCCCTGGCGGCGGTGACGAAGACCAGCGCCAGCGCGGTGTGGGTTCCGGCTTCATCCTGACGGCCGACGGCTTCATCATGACCAACGCGCACGTCATCGACGGGGCCGATGAAGTCATCGTCACCCTCACCGACAAGCGTGAACTGAAGGCCCGCATCATCGGCGCCGACCGCCGCACCGACGTGGCGGTGGTGAAGATCGACGCCACCGGCCTGCCCTTCGTGAAGATCGGCGACGTCGGCCGGCTGAAGGTGGGTGAATGGGTGATGGCCATCGGCTCGCCGTTCGGGCTGGAAAACACTGTCACGGCCGGCATCGTCAGCGCCAAGCAGCGTGACACGGGCGACTACCTGAACTTCATCCAGACCGACGTCGCCATCAACCCCGGCAACAGCGGTGGCCCGCTCTTGAATCTGCGCGGCGAAGTGGTGGGCATCAATTCGCAGATCTACAGCCGCAGCGGCGGCTTCCAGGGCATCAGCTTTGCCATCCCGATCGACGATGCCATGCGCGTGGCCGACCAGCTGCGCATCGTGGGCCGGGTGATCCGCGGCCGCATCGGCGTGACGATCGCACCCGTGACGAAGGAAGTGGCGGAATCGATCGGCCTGGGCAAACCCGCCGGCGCGCTGGTGCAGAGCGTCGAAAAGGACGGCCCGGCCGACAAGGCCGGCGTCGAGGCTGGCGACATCATCGTCAAGGTCGACGGCAAGACGGTCGAACGATCAGGCGACCTGCCGCGCCTGGTGGGCGCCACCAAGCCCGGTACAAAGGCCACGCTGCAGGTGTTCAGGCGCGGGGCGTCGCGTGATATCGCCGTGGCAGTGGCGGAATTCGAACCAGAGCGCCCGGCTCGCCGCGCGGCCGCCGAACCCGGCAGCGCCGCACCGGCCGCCAAGTCCGCCATCGGCCTGACCGTTTCCGACCTGACCGAGGCCCAGAAGAAGGACCTGCGGGTGCGTGGCGGCGTGCGCGTCGACGCCGTCGAAGGCGCCGCGGCCCGCGCCGGTCTGCGCGAGGGCGACATCATCCTGTCGCTCGACAACACCGAAGTCACCGACAGCAAGCAGTTCATGAGCCTGGCCGCGAAGGTCGAAAAGGCCCGCGCGGCCAGCGTGCTGGTACGCCGCGGCGAGTGGACGAACTACTTCGTGATCCGGCCGACGCGCTAGTTGATCTGCGCCGGGGGTCTTTCCGCATCATGGAAAGACCCTGGCGGACCTTGGGGTCCGCAAGTTAGTAGTCGCCCACTTCAAATTTTGATGGCTGCGATTGCGCACTCAGGCGTCTGGAATCACCCCAGGTGATGGCCGCTTTCAAGGCTGTTTCGAATGGGATTGGTGGGTCAAGCCGGCTTCATCCAGACTGTGGAAAAGCTGTGGACAGTTTTCCCTGTTGGCACCCTGCAACGGCCAGAAATGCAGCATTGGCGCGGGTTCCCGGCCGGTGCTTGTGGTTAGAATGAATGCCCAACAAGCAGTTGCCAAACGTTCTGTTGGAAGGCGCGTCATCTTTTTGGACGCGCCTTTTTTTTAGCCCGCGTGCTGCCCAGTGTGTCGCTGCATGAAGCCGCCATTCATGCGCCGCTGACGCCGGCCGACGCACCGTGCGGCCCTTGATCCCAGCCGCGCTACGCGCTTCGCAAATCTGCGATGCAATCACCCTGATGAACCACATTCGCAACTTCTCGATCATTGCCCACATCGACCACGGCAAGAGCACGCTGGCCGACCGCATCATCCAGCGCTGTGGAGGTCTGTCTGACCGCGAGATGGAAGCCCAGGTGCTCGACTCGATGGACATCGAACGCGAGCGCGGCATCACCATCAAGGCGCAGACCGCAGCGCTGCAGTACAAGGCGCGCGATGGTCACACCTACCACCTGAACCTGATCGACACGCCGGGCCACGTCGACTTCTCTTATGAAGTGAGCCGCTCGCTCAGCGCCTGTGAAGGCGCGCTGCTGGTGGTGGACGCATCGCAGGGCGTCGAAGCCCAGACCGTGGCCAATTGCTACACCGCGCTGGACCTGGGCGTGGAAGTGGTGCCGGTGCTGAACAAGATGGACCTGCCGCAGGCCGACCCGGAAAACGCCAAGCAGGAGATCGAGGACGTCATCGGCATCGACGCCACTGACGCTATCCCCTGCAGTGCCAAGACCGGTCTGGGCATCGACGACATCATCGAAGCCGTGATCCACCGCATGCCAGCGCCGCGCGGCAATCCGGACGCACCGCCGCGCGCGATGATCATCGACAGCTGGTTCGACAACTATGTCGGCGTGGTGATGCTGGTGCGGGTGGTCGACGGCGCTTTGAGCCGCGGCGAACGCGTGCGGATGATGGCCACCAACACGACCTACGGCATCGAACACATGGGCGTGTTCACGCCGAAGAGCCTGCCGCGCGAAACCCTGAAGGCTGGCGAAGTGGGCTTCATCATCTGCGGCATCAAGGAACTGCATGCCGCCAAGGTGGGCGACACGCTGACGCTGGAAAAGAAGCTGCCCAACAACCTGGGCCCTGCGGTCGAGGCACTGCCGGGCTTCAAGGAAATCAAGCCGCAGGTGTTCGCGGGCCTGTACCCCACCGAAGCCAGCGAATACGACCAGCTGCGCGACGCGCTGGAGAAGCTGAAGCTGAACGACAGCAGCCTGCGCTTCGAACCCGAAGTGAGCCAGGCGCTGGGCTTCGGTTTCCGCTGCGGCTTCCTGGGCCTGCTGCACATGGAAATCGTGCAGGAACGGCTGGAGCGCGAGTTCGACCAGGACCTCATCACCACTGCCCCCAGCGTTGTCTATCAGGTGCAGCTGGGCGGGGCCGAAGGTGAAGTGATCGAGGTCGAGAACCCCAGCAAGATGCCCGACCAGGGGCGCATCCAGGAAATCCGCGAGCCCATCGTCACCGTGCACCTGTTCATGCCGCAGGACTACGTGGGCCCGGTGATGACGCTGGCCAACGAAAAGCGCGGCGTGCAGCTGAACATGGCCTACCACGGCCGCCAGGTGATGCTGACCTACGAGATGCCGCTGGCCGAGATCGTGCTGGACTTCTTCGACAAGCTGAAGTCGGTTTCGCGCGGCTACGCGAGCATGGACTACGAGTTCAAGGAATACCGCGCCGCCGACGTCGTGAAGGTGGACATGCTCATCAACGGCGACCGCATCGACGCGCTCAGCCTGATCGTGCACCGCAGCCAGAGCCAGTACCGCGCCCGCGCCGTGGCGTCCAAGATGCGCGAGATCATCCCGCGTCAGATGTACGACGTCGCCATCCAGGCCGCCATCGGGGCCAACATCATCTCGCGCGAGAACATCAAGGCCCTGCGCAAGAACGTGCTGGCAAAATGCTACGGCGGTGACATCACCCGCAAGAAGAAGCTGCTGGAAAAACAGAAGGCCGGCAAGAAGCGCATGAAGCAGATCGGCTCCGTCGAAGTGCCGCAGGAGGCCTTCCTCGCCATTCTCCAAGTGGACAACTGAACATCTTGATTTCCTCTTTCACCGCGGGTCTGTTCGGCCTGTTGATCGTCTATCTCGGCGGCTGGTTCCTGGGTTTCTGGACCGGCAACTTTTCGCTGCTGCTGTTCGTGCTGACGGTGGTGACGCTGGCCTACTGGCTGGCGGAGAAGTTCCGCTTTCGCCCCGCGCGCGAAGCCGCTGCCCAGGCGCTGCTGGCCCAGGACGCCACACGCCGCGCCGACCTGGCGCGCATGGGCATTGAGAAGGTCGACGGCGACGTCGAGACCGCGCGCCAGAAGCTGCTGATGCAGCCCTGGTGGCTGGACTGGACGGCCGGGCTGTTCCCGGTGATCCTGATCGTGTTCCTGTTGCGCAGCTTCCTATTCGAGCCGTTCAAGATTCCTTCGGGGTCGATGATCCCCACTCTGTTGGTGGGCGACCTGATCCTGGTGAGCAAGTTTCACTACGGCGTACGGCTGCCGGTGATCAACAAGAAGATCATCGACAACAACCCCGTGCAGCGCGGCGACGTGATGGTGTTCCGCTACCCGGTCGACCCGCGGCAGGACTACATCAAGCGCGTGGTGGGCATCCCCGGCGACGAGGTGGCCTACATCAACCAGAAGCTCAGCGTGAACGGGCAGCCGGTCGAACTGAAGACCCTGCCCGAGTTCTATGACGAGGACAGCCTGCGCTATGCGCCACAGTTCAGCGAAAAGCTGGGCAAGCTGGAACACCGCATCCTGGTCGAGCCGCAGCGCCAGGCCTACTACGGGCCCGATCCCAAGCGCTTCCCGATGGCCGAGAACTGCCGCTACACACCCGAAGGCGTGACGTGCAAGGTGCCTGCGGGGCACTACTTCATGATGGGCGACAACCGGGATAACTCACAAGATTCACGGTTCTGGGGATTTGTGCCCGATGAAAACATCGTGGGCAAGGCATTCTTCGTGTGGATGAACTTCGGCAACCTGGGGCGCATTGGCGCTTTCCATTGAGCCCGCGGCAGCGCACGTTGCCCGTTGGCGTCCCGGTGCCTGGCAGGAGAACCCGCGCATGAGCAGAACCTCGACCCTGAAATCCCCCGGCCGCCAGCGCGGCATCACGCTGTTTGGCCTGGTGTTCTGGGCCGTGGTCGTCAGCTTCCTCGGCTACGTGCTGATCCGCGTCCTGCCGACGGTGAACGAATACTTCACCATCCAGCGCGCGATCAAGCAGATCGCCGCGGCGTCACCGCAGACGGTGGCCGAGACCCGCAGCGCCTTCGACCGGCAGAAGGAAGTCGAGTACTCCATCGCGTCCATTGGCGGCAAGGACCTGGTGATCACGAAGGAAAACGACCGCGTCGTGATCGCTTTCGCCTACAACAAGGAAATCGACCTGTTCGGCCCCGTCTTCCTGCTCATCAAGTACGAAGGCCGCTCGAAGTAGCCACGGCATGGTTCCCGCCCGCAACGACACCGCACTGCTGGCCCTGCAAAGGCGCCTGGGCTATCGCTTCAACGCGCAGGGCCTGCTGATGCGCGCGCTGACGCACCGCAGCTTCGGTGCAGAGCACAACGAACGGCTGGAATTCCTGGGCGATGCGGTGCTGAACCTGGCGGTGTCCAGCCTGTTGTACGAACGGTTTTCCGGCAGCGACGAAGGCGACCTGACGCGCGTGCGCGCCCATCTGGTGCGTGAGGACAGCCTGCACCGTGTGGGCCTGCACCTGGGCCTGCCCGAGGTGCTCCGCATGTCCGAGGGCGAAGCCCGCGGCGGCGGTGCGCAGCGCGCGTCGATCCTGGCTGACGCGGTTGAAGCCATCATCGGCGGTGTGTTCCTGGACGGCGGCTTCGCACCGGCGGCGGAAGTGGTGCGCACGCTGTTCGGCGACATCATCCAGGCCACCGAAGCCGAAAGCTGGACCAAGGACGCCAAGACTGAACTGCAGGAATGGCTGCAGGCGCGTCGTTTTGCCGTACCGGCCTACCGCATCGTGGCCACCCGTGGCCAGGCGCACGCGCAGACCTTCGAAGTGGAATGTGCCGTCGCGGCGCTGGGCTTGGCCGAACGCGGCGAAGGCAAGTCGCGCCGCACGGCCGAGCAAGAAGCCGCCAGGCGCCTGCTGGAATCGCTGAAGGCCAGCGACCAACCGGGCGGGCCGCTGCGGTCGTGATGGACGAGACCCCCGACCCTCAGGACGTGGCTGACGTTCCAGACAGCCCGGAAGCCCGGCCCACACCCGCCGTTGACCCCGCCAGCCAGCGTTGCGGCCTCGTGGCCATCGTAGGCCGGCCCAACGTCGGCAAGAGCACCCTGCTGAACGCCCTGGTGGGGCAAAAGATCAGTATCACCAGCGCCAAGGCCCAGACCACGCGCCACCGCATCACCGGCATCCGCACGCTGGGGGCTGCGCAGTTCATCTTCGTCGACACGCCGGGCTTCCAGCTCAAGCACGCCGCGGCGCTGAACCGCAACCTGAACCGCACGGTGCTGTCTTCGCTGTCCGACGTGGACGTGGTGCTGTTCGTGGTGGAAGCCGGCCGCTTCGGCCTGCCCGACGCCAAGGTGCTGAGCCTGCTGCCGGCAGGCAAGCCCGCGGTGCTGGTGGCCAACAAGCTGGACGCGCTGCCGCGCCGGCAGGATGTGCTGCCCTGGCTGCGCACCATGCAGGACCGCCACCCCTTCGCCGAATTCGTGCCCATGTCGGCCACGCGCGCGGCCGACGTGGAGCGCCTGTTCAAGATCCTGGAACCTTACTTGCCCCAGCAGCCCTGGCTGCACGAGGAAGACGCGCTCACCGACCGCAGCGACCGCTTCCTGGCCAGCGAGATCGTGCGCGAAAAGCTGTTCCGCCTGACCGGCGACGAGTTGCCCTACACCAGCACGGTGGTGATCGAGAAGTACGAGGAAGAACCCAGCGGCATGCGCCGCATCAGCGCCGCCATCGTGGTGGAACGCGAAGCCCACAAGGGCATGATCATCGGCGACGGCGGCGAACGCCTGAAGCGCATCGGCAGCGAAGCGCGGCAGGAACTGGAACACCTGCTGGATGCGAAAGTGTTCCTGGAAGTCTGGGTCAAGGTGCGTTCGGGCTGGGCCGACGATGAGGCCCACCTGCGTTCCTATGGCTACGACTAGGGCCCCTGCCAACCGCGTATCCGCCCGCCCGTCCGCGCCGCTGCAGGCCTTTGTGCTGCACAGCTACGACTGGAGCGAGACCAGCCTGATCGTCGAGCTCTTCACCCGCGGCCAGGGCCGCATCGTGGTGGCGGCCAAGGGGGCCAAGCGGCCGACCTCGCAGCTGCGTTCGGTGCTGTTGCCCTTCCAGCCCGTGCAGGTGCTGCTGGGCAAGGCCCCGGCCGACGAGCAGGCCGAGATTTTCAACCTGCGCGGCGCGGAATGGCTGGGTGGCAGCCCCTTGCTGGCGCCGGCGCTGCTGCTGCCGGGCTTCTACATGAACGAACTGCTGCTGAAGCTGCTGGCGCGCCAGGACCCGCACCCGCAGCTCTTCGACGCCTATGCCGACACGCTGGCCGCGCTGGCCGATGGCGTGGCGGAAGGCACAGCCTTGCGCGCCTTTGAAGTCGCCCTGCTGCAGGAACTGGGCTGGCTGCCTGACCTGGCCCAGGAAACCCAGACTGCGCAGCCCCTGCAGCAGGACGGGCGCTACCAGCTGCTGGCCGAAGGCGGGCTGCAGGCCTTGGCCGGGCCGGCGCGCGAAGGTTTGCCGGGCGCCGCCTGGACGCGCATCGCCGCGGCCCTGCTGCACGGCGCACCCGCCGCGCTGCGCGCGGCCTGCGCCCCCGTGGCCGCAGGTCTGCGCGTGCCTCTGCGTGGCCTGCTTCACTATCATCTGGGTCACGCGCCGCTGCGCACGCGCCAGGTCTGGCAGGGCATGCAAAAGCTGGCCTGAAGCTGCGGTTCCTTGATGGCCCTTGTTGGCTTTCCCGTCCCTCTAGTCCCCCCGACCCCATGAATCCCCTGGTTGCCGCCGAAGCCGGCACGTCCCGCCTGGCGCAGGGCACCGCCCTGTCGGTGAACGTGAACAAGATCGCCCTGCTGCGCAACACGCGCCACCTGGGCATCCCCAGCGTCGTGCGGGCAGCGTTGTTGTGTCTTCAGGCCGGTGCGCAGGGCATCACCGTGCACCCGCGGCCGGACGAACGCCACATTCGCGCAGCCGACGTGCAAGATGTGGCCGCGTTGCTGCAAGACTGGCCGCAGGCCGAATACAACATCGAGGGCAACCCCTTTCACAACCTGATGCGCTTCGTGCGCGAACAGCGGCCGCACCAGGCCACCTTCGTGCCCGACAGCGAAGGCCAGTTCACCAGCGACCACGGCTGGGACATCACCGCCGACGGCGCGCGGCTGCGCCCCCTGATCGACGAATGCCATGCCCTGGGCGTGCGTGTCAGCCTGTTCATGGACCCGGTGCCGGAAGCGATGGCGCAGGCGCGCAGCGTTGGCGCCGACCGCGTGGAGCTCTACACCGAACCCTACGCTGCCGCATATGGCACGGCCGACCAGGCGGCGCAGCTGGCCCGTTTTGCCGCTGCGGCCCAGGCCGCGCAGGCCGCCGGTCTGGGCGTGAACGCCGGGCACGACCTGAACCAGGCCAACCTGGCCGACTTCCTGCGCGCCGTGCCAGGCGTGCTGGAAGTGTCGATCGGCCACGCCCTGGTGGCCGATGCGCTGGAAGTGGGCCTGCCCGAGACGGTGCGCGGCTACCTGCGGTGCATCCGCCAGGCCCGCAGCTGAAGGCCCGCGGCCCGTGGTCTACGGCATCGGCACCGACCTGTGCGACGTGCGGCGTATCGCCGCCACGCTGCTGCGGCGGGGCGACCGCTTCGCCGAGAAAGTGCTGGGGCCTGAAGAGCTGCGCGTCTTCCATGCCCGCCGCGCGCGCGCGCCACTGCGCGGCATCCGCTTCCTGGCCACGCGCTTTTCCGCCAAGGAAGCCTTTTCCAAGGCCATCGGCCTGGGCATCCGCAGCCCCATGCGCTGGTCGGCCTGCCAGGTGCTGAACGAGCCCAGCGGCAAGCCCGTCGTCCGGCTCAGCGGCGAGCTGGCCGTCTGGTTCGATGCCCGCGGCCTGCAGGCGCATGTCACTGTCACCGACGAAGGCGACTATGCCGCGTCGTTCGTCGTCGTCGAAACGAAAGCACCCGCATGACTTCTTCCGCTGCCCACGCCCCCGTGGTGCTGGACATCGCCGGCCCGGCCCTGACCGCTGCCGACCGCCGCCGCCTGCAGCACCCGCTGACAGGCGGCGTGATCCACTTCGCCCGCCATTGGGTGGACAGGCGGCAGCTGACCGCGCTGAACGCCGAGATCAAGGCCCTGCGCCCCGACATCCTGATCTGCGTCGACCACGAAGGTGGCCGCGTGCAGCGCTTCCGCACCGATGGCTTCACCAGCCTGCCCCCCATGCGCGCCCTGGGCGAGCTGTGGATGCAGGACGCCATGGCCGCCACGGACGCCGCCACCGCCACAGGCCAGGTGCTGGCTCTGGAACTGCGCGCCTGCGGGGTGGACTTCAGCTTCACGCCTGTGCTGGACCTGGACTTCGGTGCCAGCAGCGTGATCGGCGACCGCGCCTTCCACCGCGACCCGCGCGTGGCCGCCTTGCTGGCCAAGAGCCTGATGCACGGGCTGCTGTCGGCCGGCATGGCCAACTGTGGCAAGCACTTTCCGGGGCACGGCTTCGTGAAGGCCGACAGTCACGTGGCGGTGCCCGTGGACAAGCGCAGCCTGAAGGCCATCCTGGCCGACGACGCGCAGCCCTATGCCTGGCTAAGCACCACGTTGACGGCGGTGATGCCGGCGCATGTGGTCTACCCGAAGGTCGACAGCCACCCAGCCGGCTTTTCGCCGCGCTGGCTGAAAGACATCCTGCGCGGGCAGATGGGCTTTACCGGCGCCATTTTCAGCGACGACCTCAGCATGGAAGGCGCCCGCCACCTGGAAGGCGGCACGCTCAGCTACGCCGAAGCCGCGGCCTTGGCGCTGAACGCGGGCTGCGACCTGGTGCTGCTGTGCAACCAGACCCTGCAAGACGGCGGTGCCGCCGTGGACCAGCTGCTGGCCGACCTGGAACGCAGCGCCGCCTCCGGCGGCGGCCAGCGCTGGCACCCCGACCCCGACAGCGAACACCGCCGCCTGGCCCTGCTGCCCCAGACGCCCCCGCTGGGCTGGGACGATCTGATGCACGACCCGGTGTACCAGCGGGCACTGGAGCGGCTGCCTTGATGCCATGTTGATCGCTAAAGAAGCGGACCCGTACACGCACCGCCTTTGGCATGGGTTGGCTGCTGGCGGCCAACTGCAAGTCTTCGTTTGTGCTGCGCGTTTGCTTGGTACCGTAGCCCGGCAAAGGCGTGCTGGGACTGGCTGTGGCGCTTATCCTCGGCGGCCTCCGCTAGCGCTCCGGCTCCCCTGCGGTGCTCGGTCCCGCGGCCCCATCGCGGAACTCGCTACGTTCGCTGCGCTCACTGCGCTCAGACACCCGCGATGAGTCGGTTGACGAGTCGCGCTGCGCGCGAGGGCCACGGGCCCTGTGCTCCTCGGCGCCTCCCATGCGCGCCACAGCCAGTCCCAGCCCGCCTTTGCGAACCATCTTGGCGCGCAACGGTGGCGCGCCACCGCCTTGCCGGGCTGCGGCAGTCGGGTGGCCCCTGGAGCGAAGTCAAGGAGGAGCCAGCGCAGTGGCCTGCAGGACTGTTGGCATGCAAGGCGCTGGCGGGGGACATGAGCGGAAGGGGCCACCCAACTGCCGCAGCCCAGGGACTACCGATGCCATCCGAAGGGTCCACGCGAACGTCCGCCATGAACCGCCAGCATCCCGCGCACGGAGTGCAACGGCAAGAGCAAGCTTCCGATGACATCCGACGCTGAAACCAAGCGCCTGCAGATGGCCGACATCGCGCGGCTGGCCGGCGTATCGGTGTCGACCGTGTCGCGGGCGCTGAACGGCAGCAGCCTGGTGAACGATGCCACGCGCCAGCGCATCGAAGAACTGGCGCGGTCGTTCAACTACAGCATCAACCTCAGCGCGCAGAACCTGCGGCTGAAGAAGAACCAGACGATCGCCGTTGTCGTGCCCTTCGACGCGCAGTCGCGCCAGCACATCAGCGACCCGTTCTTCCTGTCCATCGTGGGCAGCATCGCCGACGCGCTGACCGACCGCGGCTACGACATGCTGCTGTCGCGCGTGGACGCCGAAAGGCTGGACACCGCGGCTGCGCTGTACGACTCGGGCAAGGCCATCGGCATCGTCATCATCGGCCAGTGGCGCCACCACGACCAGCTGAACGAACTGGCAGCGCGCCGCGTGCCGCTGGTGGTGTGGGGCGGGCGGCTGCCGCAGCAGCTGTATTGCAGCGTGGGTGGCGATAACGTTTCTGGTGGCCTGCTGGCCACGCGCCACCTGATCGGGCGCGGCCGTCGGCACATTGCCTTTCTGGGCGACCCGGACCTTCCCGAAGTCATGCTGCGCCAGCAGGGCCACCGTCAGGCGCTGGCCGAGGCCAACATCGCGCACGACCCGCGGCTGGACTTGACCGTGCCCTTCGAGGTGGTGGCCGCCCGCCAGGCGCTGGACGGGCTGCTGTCCAGCGGCGCGCCCGTGGACGCCGTGCTGGCCTGCAGCGACCTGCTGGCCCTGCAGGCGGCCCAAGCCGCACGCGCGGCCGGGCGCGACGTGCCGCGCGACCTGGCCGTGGTGGGCTACGACGACATGCCCCTGGCCGTCTACAGCAGCCCGGCACTGACGACCGTGCACCAGCCCGTGGACCTGGCGGGGGCCGAAATCGTCGGCGCCTTGCTGGCCCTGCTGGCGGGCGAACCCGTCGCGCCGCGCACCCTGCCAGTGCATCTGGTGCTGCGCGACAGCGCACCCTGAAGGCCCGTTGAAGCCTGACGCAGCGTCGCCCGGGCGGTCTGGCCGTGCCGGCCGCCCCGCCCAGAGCCCTGTTGCGTCCGGGCGACAGCGCCGCCCTCGCCGCCCCGCAGGGATGTGGTTTTCCCTAGTTTGCAATCGATTGCAATGACTTTCCAATCCAGGCTTCCGACCACCACAACATCCTGACGGAGACATCCATGTCCGCTCGGCACCTGCCCCATCGCCAACCCCGGGCCACGGCCCTTTCCTTGGCCATCGGCCTGGCCTGCCTGCACCTGGGGGGTGCACAGGCGCAGACGCCAGCGCAGGCGCCGGCCCAGCCCGCCACGGCTGCCAAGCCCGATGCGGCCAAGGACAGCGACGGCCTGAAGCTCGACCGCATCGTCGTCACCGGCACCACCGGCACCACCAGCAAGATGCGCTCGAGCGTGGCCATCAGCTCGCTGGAAGGCGACAGCCTGGTCACCAACACTGCCACCAGCGCCAGTGAAGTGCTGCGCGCCGTGCCCGGCCTGCGCAGCGAAAGCAGTGGCGGCGAAAGCAACGCCAACGTCGGCGTGCGCGGCCTGCCCATTTCTGCCGGCGGCGCGCGCTACATCCAATTCCAGGAAGACGGCCTGCCGGTGCTGCAGTTCGGCGACATCGCATTTGCCACGCCCGACACCTGGATCCGCGTCGACAACAGCCTGGACCGGCTGGAAGTGCTGCGCGGCGGCTCGGCCAGCACGCTGGCCACGGGCGCGCCCGGCGGCATCATCAACTTCATCCAGAAGACCGGCGAAGTGCAGGGCGGCAGCGTCGCCCTGAGCCTGGGCCTGGGCTACGACGAGAAGCGGGTCGACGCCGGCTATGGCGGCCGCCTGTCACCGCGCACCCGCTACTGGGTGGGTGGCTTCTACCGCAAGGGCGACGGCGGCCGCGACGGCGCTGACGGCACCGCCAAGGGCGGGCAGATCCGCGGGAACATCACGCAGGAACTGGACAACGGCTTCGTGCGCGTCAGCTTCAAGCACCTGAACGACAACACGCCCAGCTTCCTGCCCACGCCGGTGCGTTTCAACGGCAGCACGATCGAGGAAATCCCCGGCCTGGACCCGCGTACCACGGCCTTCTACAACGCCAACTGGCCGCTGGACAACACGCTGGGCAACGACAACACGCGCCGCACCAGCCGCATCCAGGACGGCCTGACAGCCAAGGCCAGCGCCATCGGCCTGGAAGCCGACATCACCGCAGCCGGCCTGCGTTTCCAGAACAAGTTCCGTTGGTCGAAGAACAGCGGCCGCTTCATCGGCATCTTCCCGGGCGACGACGTGGCCGCGGCCCCCGCTGGCACCACCCTGGTGGGCGGCGGCGCCTACACCGGCCCGAAGTTCACGGCCGTGATCTTCAACACCGAAGTCTCTGACGCCGGCCTGGTGGCCAATGACTTCAAGGTGTCCCGCCCCTTCGACCTGGGCGGCGGCAGCAAGCTCACCGCCACCGGCGGCCTGTTCCTGTCGAAGCAGACGCTCGACCTGACCTGGAACTTCAACCAGTACTCGATCTCGGCGGTGGAAAGCGGGGCCAAGCTCTTGAACGTGCCGGGCGTCGTGAACGGTTCGCCGGGCTTTGGTGGCTGCTGCTCGAACACCCAGGACTCCAGCTACAAGACCACGGCCCCCTACGTGCTGCTGGGCTATGAAGCCGGCGCCCTGACGCTGGACGCCAGCCTACGCCGCGACCGCAACAGCGCCAACGGCAACTACTGGCAGTCCAACGCCGGCCTGAACTACACGCTGGGCGCACCCAACCGCATCAACTACAGCTTCAGCAACACCGCTTATTCGGTGGGTGGCAACTACCAGCTGAACAAGGACCTGGCCGTGTTCGCCCGCGCGAGCAAGGGCGCGGCCTACAACGCCGACCGCATCACCTTCTTCAACCCGCCGGCGCTGGTGAACGGCAGCAATTCGCGCATCCCCATCAACGAAGTCAAGCAGCTTGAAGGCGGCGTGAAGTGGCGCAGCGGCAGCACCAGCGCCTTCGCCACCGTGTTCGTGGCCAAGACCGACGAGATCAACGTCGACCCCACCACCACCCCGGTGCGCGTGACGGCCAACCAGTACGAAGCCAAGGGCATCGAACTGGAAGCTGCCTTCCGCGCCGGCATCTTCAGCCTGCAGGCTGGCGCCACCTACACCGACGCAGAAGTCACGCGCAGCAGCAATGCCGCGCTGGTGGGCAAGGCGCCCAAGCGCCAGGCCAAGCTGGTGTACCAGCTCACGCCCAGCGTGAACCTGGGTGAAGCGCTGGTGGGCGCCAGCATCGTGGGCACCACGGCGTCGAAGGACGACGGCCCCACCGGGCCGGTCACCATCAACCTGCC
Source organism: Rubrivivax sp. (assembly GCA_027485165.1). Classification (GTDB taxonomy): domain Bacteria; phylum Pseudomonadota; class Gammaproteobacteria; order Burkholderiales; family Burkholderiaceae_C; genus Rubrivivax. The sequence continues at coordinate 55,496 of JAIXRN010000089.1, read as the reverse complement.
GGCCTTCGTTGCCGTGAACGCCTTCGCCAGCTACAACCTGAGCCAGGACGCGACTGTGGCCCTGTCGGTGAACAACCTGTTCAACACCATCGGCTACACCGAAAGCAACGACGGCCGGGGTGCTGCGCGGTCCATCAACGGCCGCACCGCCAAGCTGAGCGTGAAGTACAACTTCTAAATGCCCATGTCAGACCCGGCCGCGCCTGCCCGCAACCCCCCCGCCAGCGTGGCGGTGCTGGGCGAAGCGCTGGTCGACGCTTACCCCGACGGCACGCAGGTGCCGGGTGGGGCCCCTTTCAACGTGGCGCGCTGGCTGTCGGCCTTTGGCGTGCCCACACTGTTCATCACCCGGCTGGGGCGCGATGAAGCGGCGGTCGCGCTGCGTGCCGAGATGGCCCGGCTGGGCCTGCCCCTGCAGGGCGTGCAGACCGACGCCAGCCAGCCCACCGGGCTGGTGCAGGTGCTGCCCGCGGCCGACCCGCAGCAGGGCCACCGGTTCGAGATCGCGGCTGAAAGCGCCTGGGACCACATCGACGCCGAAGCCGCCCTGCCCCTGCTGCAGGGCCACGCCCCGCGCCTGGTGTGCTTTGGCAGCCTGGCACTGCGGCATGCGCCTTCACGGGCGGCCATCGCGCACTGCCTGGCGGCCACGGGCGCGCTGCGCGTGCTGGACCTGAACCTGCGCGACGTGCCCGGCCTGCCCGCCCTGGCCGAAGAAGCCCTGCACCTGGCCGACTGGGTGAAGGTGAACGACGAAGAACTGGAACGCCTGCACCACTGGTACGGCGCTGCCACGCTGCCGGCGCTGTCGCAGCGCTTCGGCGTGCAGCGCTGGGTGGTGACGCGTGGCGCGCAGGGCTGGTTCACGGCCGACGCCGCTGGCCGGGTGGACGCCCAGGGCCCGGCCGAAACCCTGCAGCACCTGCAAGACACCGTGGGCGCGGGCGACGCCTTCACCGCCGCCGTGCTGGCCGGCCAGGCCCACGGCTGGCCGCTGCTGCCCAGCCTGCAGGCCGCCAACCGGCTGGCCGCCGCGGTGTGCACCTGGCGGGGCGCATTGCCGCCAGACCTGGCGCGCGTGCAGGCCTTGCGCCAGACGCTGGGCTTCGGCCCTACGGCGCCCGCCCTTTCCACCTGAAGCACCCCACAAGGCGGCCCATGACCACTGCCAAGCCACGTCTGTCGTTCTGGCAGATCGTGAACATGAACTTCGGCTTTTTCGGCATCCAGTTCAGCTTCGGGCTGCAGCAGGCCAACATGAGCCCGATCTACGCCTACCTGGGCGCTGAGGGCAAGGACCTGCCCTACCTGTGGCTGGCCGGGCCCATGACGGGGCTGCTGGTGCAGCCGCTGATCGGCGCTTTGAGCGACCGCACCGCCAGCCGCTGGGGCCGGCGCACGCCGTATTTCCTGATCGGCGCCATCCTGTGCAGCCTGGGCCTGCTGATCATGCCCTTCAGCCCCACGCTGTGGTTCGCGGCCGGGCTGCTGTGGATCCTGGACGCCGCCAACAACACGACGATGGAGCCCTACCGCGCCTACGTCAGCGACCGCCTGAACCGCGACCAGCATTCGCTGGGGTTCCTGACGCAAAGCGCGTTCACCGGCCTGGCGCAGACGCTGGCCTACCTGGCGCCCAGCATCCTGGTGTGGCTGGGCATGAACAAGGACGCAGTGGGCGACAACCACATCCCGCAGGTCACGCTGTCGGCCTTCGTCATCGGCGCGCTGCTGTCCTTCACCACGGTCTGGTGGAGCATCCGCAAGGTGCCTGAACTGCCCCTGTCGCCCGCTGAACTGGCCCACATTCGGGCCCAGCCCACGGGCGTGGGGGCCACGCTGCGCGAGATCTGGGCCGCCATCAAGGACATGCCGCCCACCATGCGCCAGCTGTGGTGGATGAAGCTGTTCCAGTGGTACGGCATGATGTGCTATTGGATCTACATCGTGCCCAGCCTGGCCAAGACGATGTACGGCACGGCCGACGCGCAGTCGGCCGGCTTTCGCGACGCCAGTCTCTTGAACGGCCAGATCGGCGGCTTCTACAACTTCGTGGCCTTCATCGCTGCCTTCGCGATGGTGCCTTTCGTGCGCAAGCTGGGCCCGAAGGCCGTGCACGCCTTCTGCCTGCTGGCAGCAGCGGCCGGTATGTGGGCCATCCCAGCCATCCAGGACAAGGCCTGGCTCTTCGTGCCCATGATCGGCGTCGGCCTGGCCTGGGCCAGCATCATGGGCAACCCCTACGTGATGCTGGCCGGCAGCATCCCGCCCGAACGCGCTGGCGTGTACATGGGCATCTTCAACATGTTCATCGTCATCCCGATGCTCATCCAGATGCTGACGCTGCCGCTGTATTACGACCGCCTGCTGGGTGGCCAGCCCGATAACGTCATCCGCCTGGCCGGCGCGTTGCTGGCCTGCGCCGCCGTGGCCGTGCTCTTCGTCAAGACCGCGCCCGCCCCCCGCACCGAACGCGCCCCCGCATGAAGAACCAGGTTCAACTGATCACCTATGTCGACCGCCTGGGCGGCGGCGGCCTGAAGGCACTGCAGGCGCTGCTGACCGAAGGCGGCGCGCTGGCCGGCCTGTTCGGCGGCGTGCACCTGCTGCCCTTCTTCCACCCCATCGACGGATCGGATGCCGGCTTCGACCCCATCGACCACACCCTGGTGGACCCGCGCCTGGGCGCCTGGCCCGACGTGCGCGCGCTCACGCAGCACCTGGACGTGATGGGCGACGTGATCGTCAACCACATGTCCAGCCAGTCGCCGCAGTTCCTGGACTACGCCCAGCGCGGCGATGCCTCGCCCTACGCCGGCCTGTTCCTGGGCCTGGACGACGTGTTCCCGAATGGCGCGACGGAAGCCGACCTGCTGGCCATCTACCGGCCGCGCCCGGGCATGCCCTGCACCGTGGTGCCGCTGGCGAATGGCGACAAGCGCTTGCTCTGGACCACGTTCACGCCCAGCCAGCTGGACATCAACGTGCAGCACCCGCAGGGCGCGGCCTACCTGCAGGGCATCCTGCAGACCTTTGCCAGCAACGGCATCGGCATGGTGCGGCTGGACGCCGTGGGCTACGCCATCAAGAAGCCGGGCACCAGCTGCTTCATGTTGCCCGAGACCTTCGACTTCATCGGCCGCTTCGCTGCGCAGGCCAAGGCACTGGGCACCGAGGTGCTGGTGGAAATCCACAGCTATTACCAGCGCCAGATCGAGATCGCGCGCCAGGTGGACTGGGTCTACGACTTCGCGTTGCCGCCCCTCGTGCTGCATGCCCTGTTCAACGGCACGGCCGCGCCGCTGAAGCGCTGGATCGCCGTGCGCCCAAACAACGCGCTGACGGTGCTGGACACGCACGACGGCATCGGCATCATCGACATCGGCGCCGACCCGGCAGACCGCACGGGCCGCCCGGGCCTGGTGCCCCCGGCCGAGCTGGACGCGCTGGTCGAACGGATCCACGCCAACAGCGGCGGCACCAGCCGCCAGGCCACGGGTGCCGCGGCCAGCAACCTGGACCTGTACCAGGTCAACTGCAGCTTCTACGACGCGCTGGGCCGAAACGACAGCGCCTACCTGCTGGCGCGCGCCATCCAGTTCTTCATGCCCGGCGTGCCACAGGTCTACTACGTGGGCCTGCTGGCAGGCGAAAACGACATGGCCCTGCTGGCGAAGAGCGGCGTGGGGCGCGACATCAACCGCCACCACTACACGCCGCAGGAGATCCACGCCGCGCTGCAACGCCCGGTGGTGCAGGCGCTGCTGGCGTTGATCCGCCTGCGCAATGCGCACCCGGCCTTCGGCGGGCAGTTCAACGTGGGCGACACCAGCAGCGCCAGCAGCACCGGCGACGCGGCCGACAGCGACAGCCGCCTGGTGCTGCGCTGGCAGCAGGGCGAACACTTCGCTGAACTGCAAGCCGACCTGCGCCTGGGCACGGGCCAGGTGCAACACAGCCACGCTGCCGGCCCGCCGCAGACCCTGCTGCTGGGCGGCTGAACGCCGTCAGGCTTGGCCGATCGATCCCGTCAGCGGCTGCCCGCCACCACCCGCAGGTCGAAGGCCAGGCCGCTGGCGGCTTCACCCTTACCCACGCGCTTGCGCCGGCCCACCCACAGCCAGGCGCGGCCGTCGGCGCTGCGGGCGTACTGAAAGCGACGTTCGACGATGAAGCCGCTGCGCGCCAGCTCTTCTTCTTCGATGCGCAAGCCGTCCTCATTCACCGGCAGCGCCAGGTTGTTGCGCAGCACGCGGCCGCGCGGGTGGAAGGCGTAAATGGCGATGTCGGGGTCGGTGCTGGCCAGTTTTTCCACGAAGCTGCCAGGCAAGGCTGCTGTGTCGTCCAGCCGGGTCAGGAAGGCTGCGTAGGCCGGGTCTTGCGCGCGCGCAGCGTCGTCGCGGCGGTAGAAGCGCTTCATGCCGCCGCGTTCCAGCTGGATGTCCAGGCCCAGGTCACCCTGCCGGCGCACGGGCAGCAGCGGTAGCCAGTGGCTGGCCACGGGCGTCATCAGCCGGTAGAGCACGCGGGCGTCGCTGCCGGCCACGCTGGGCTGCTGGCGGATGGCGTAGCGCTGGTCTTCCAGGCTGCGGTCCAGCGGCTCGCCGCTGGTGCCTTGCACGCGCTTTTCGATCGCCCAGGCCAGGTTGGCCATCTCGTCGCGCGCGAAGGCCACTTCTTCCAGCGGGTTGCCTTCCAGCGTGTCGGACAGCGGTGGCGGGATGAACAGCCAGCCGCTGTCGATGGCAGCGGCGTCCGTGCGCGTCAGGCCGTGCAGCCGCCAGTCGGCGCCGTCCACGGCTGCCACGGGCTGGACGTCGGTGACGCGGCCAAAGCTGTCGGTCACGCGCAGCGCCGCCACGCGGTACAGACCGCCAGCGCGCACGCGGGCCGGCACCATGAACCAGTCGTTGCCGTGCACCAGGGCGTACTCGGCCACCATCATGCGCACCATGTCCATGGACGCCGCGTCCAGGCGCGCGAAGTTCACCGCCGCGTCTTCGAATTCCCAGTAGCGCGAAGCCGGCATGCCCGGGTACTGCACGGGGGTGGGGAAGCTTTCGCGGTCTGCGGCGTCGTCCAGCGTGCCGGCCTGACCGGGCATCAGTGTGCGGTTGGCATCGCGCAGGTCGAAGTCGTGCGCGTCGATGCGGCCATCCACGTACTCGTCGGCGTCCAGGCGCAGGCGTTCGGCGGCGCCGCGGCCTGCGGCCAGTTCGAAGGCGTATTCCTGCCGCGCCGGGTTCCAGGCCGCGTTGGGCGCGCCACCTGCGGGTTCGAAGATGAAGTCGTCCATCCAGCGCAGCCATTCGTTCAGCGCCGGCAGGGCGTCGGCCAGCAGGCCGGCGGCCAGCAGCGGCGCGGGCAGGGCGGGCAAGGCGCCGTCCACGCGCAGCGGGGCGCACGCCGTGGCCAGCGCCTGCGCGTCGATGCTGCGACCGGCCAGCACCAGGTGCCACAGCGTACCGGCGGGGTCGGACAACATGTCTGCCGGCGGCGCTGCCACGCCAGGGAAGGCGCTGCGCACGGGGCTGGCGTCGACGCCGGCATCGTCCAGCAGGCGCACCAGCATCTGGCCGGCTTCGGCATTTGCGCGGGCGTGGCCTTGCGGGTCGGTGAGCACGGCCTCGGCTTCGACCAGCGGTTCCAGCGGGGCGCCGCCCAGGGCAGTGAAGGCGTCGTCACCTGGGGCTGCGCCAGCGGCCCAGCCCAGCAGCGGCGTGCCTTGCAGCCGGTAGTGCACGGCCAGCGGCGAGCCCGCGTCTTCGCCGTCGAATTCGCGGAACTGCCATTGCCGCGCCAGCAGCCACAGCGGGTCGGCCACGCGCGCGGCCAGGGCTTCGTCGTAGCTCTCGCCACGCGGGTCGGTTTCCAGCCGCAGCAGGCCTTCGAACGTGGGCTCGGGCTTGATCAGCTCGGTCAGGCTCTTGCGTGCCGCCACCGCGCCGGCGACGAACTGCTTGTTGATCAATACGCTCATGGCGGTGGGCCCTGTCAGGCTTTGTTCGAGGGGACGATCTTGCTCATCGAACCCGCGATGGCCGACTGCAAGGCGGTCGACGCCAGGGCCCGGATGTCGAAGCCGGCCATGTCCTTGCGGCTTGAATCGGGGATGGCATTCATCGGCAGCGCCAGGTTCACCGCGTCGGGCAGCTGGGGCGGGCGCACGGACCGAATCTGGGCCAGGGCAAAGGCTTCGCGCACGGTGTCCAGCACGGTGTCGAAGTCCCAGTTCGGCAGGCCGATGCGCGGCGGCACGGCCAGCAGCAGGGTCTGCGGCGGGCGCGCGCCCGGGGCGTCGTAGTGGAAGGCGATGGCGGCCGTGCTGGTGTGCAGGGGCACGGTCTCGGCCCAGTCGTCGCACACCAGCCCCACCAGCAGGCTGTCTTCGGCCACGTTGTTCAGGCCGTCTGGCCGCAGCAGGGCCACGGCCAGGTCGGGGCGGGCGTGGGCGGCGCCCAGCAGGTCGGCCTGGGCGGGGTCGTCGGGCTGCGGCCAGGCTTCGGGCAGCGCCATCCAGGCCTGGTCCCAGGGCGCCCGCGGGCCGGGGCGGGCGGTGGACTGCAGCACCGCAAAGCGCCGGCTGGGCAGGGCGCCCACCAGGGCTTCGCGCGCCAGCAGCAGGCTTTGCAGGCGGTCTGCACCGTCGCGCACCTTGGCGATCTTGGGCAGCCAGCCGGCGATGCTGGCCGCGCTGCGGCCGGCCAGCAGCGTTGCCTGTGCCCCCAGGCTGGCGGCCACGCCGGCGGCGGCCGGGCCGGGGCTGAACAGCGGCAGCACCGGGAAGGCCTTGCCCAGCAGGGTCTTGATGGCGTCCGTGGCGGCGGCGGCGCGGCTGGCCACGGTGGCGTCGGCCGCGGCTAGACCGTCGGCGGCGCGCTGCAGCCGGCCGTCGACATCGCGCAGCGCGGTTTCGGCGCGCTGCAGGTCGGCGGCGTCGCGTTCCAGCGCCGCCAGGTCGGGGCGGGCTTCGGCTTCGGCGCCCAGCACGCCGTGGTGGCGCAGGGCGCGCAGGGCGATGCGGGCGGCGTCGGCATCGCTGGCCGTCAGCGCGTCGTTCACGGGTTCGCGCAGGGCCTGCAGCGTGGCCAGGGCGGCTTCGGCACGGCCGAACAGTTCGTCGGCCTGCACGCCGGGGAAGTCGCCGTCGGTGTTGCCCAGGTCGAACTGCGGTTCGACCACGGCCAGGTCGCGACGCGTGGCCGGGCGCGACTGGGACAGCAGCCGCTGCGCCAGCGCCAGCAGGGCTTCCAGGTGCAGCAGGCCTTGTTCGTCGGCGCGCTGTTCTTCGATCTGCAGGCGCGCACCGCGCCCCGGGAAGCGCTGCGCCACCGCGGCCTGCAGCGCTTCCACCACCAGCACACGCAGCCGGCTCAGCGGCTGCGCCGTGCCGGCGGGGGTGCCGGGCTCGGGCGCGCCCACCAGCGCGCTGGTGCTGCCGGTGCCCGGGGCGTTGACGGCCAGCAGCAGGGCCAGGGGCGACGCGCCCAGCTGCGCGGCGTGCACGTCCAGCGCCTGCGGTTCGTCCAGGCCTTCCACCTGGGCGCTGGCGCGCATCACGAAGCGCGCCGGGTCGCCCAGCAGTTCGGCCACCCAGGCGTTGGCAAAGGGCTCGGCCTGCGAGGCCGCGTCCTGCGGCCAGCCGACGGGGGCGTCGGCCTGGGCGTCCAGCAGCCACAGCACGCGCTGGGTGTAGCTGATGCCGTCGCGCGGGCTCAGCACCGATTGCGGTTCGACCGGCTGGGCCTGTTTGTCCAGCGTGGCCAGCGCGGCGGCGGCACGTTCCATGTTGCCCTGGGTGACCTGGTAGACGCTTTCAGCGACCGACACATCGGCCACCGCGTCCCACATCGTGGCCAGGTCGGCATGGGCGGCCAGCAGCCGGCGGCGCGGCGAACCGGGTTCATCGCTGTCAGGCACGCCCGCAGCGGTGGCCACGGCACTGGCAGGAGCGGCCAGCAGGGCCACGCCGTCCACCACGTCGCGCAGGGCCACGGCTTCGTCTGGCACCAGCGGGTTGCCGTTGGCGGCCTGGCCGGCGGCGCGCAGCGGGTAGGCGCGGCGCAAGGGCAGGATGTGCTGGGCCAGGGCCGCGTCGCGCAGGGCGCGTTCGAAGCGGTAGCCCAAGAGGCGCGCCAGCGGCTGGCCCTGGGCCAGGCCTTCGAACAGGTCGCGCGCGGCGCGCACGCGGGCCGACGACAGGTCCAGCGTGAAGGTCTTGCGTTCGCTTATGTCGCCGTTGTCGAAGCCGCTGCGCAGCACCGCGGCGGCCGCAGCATGACGCAGGCTGGGCATCAGCATGTGGCCGCGGCTTTCGCGGTTGTCGGCGGGGTCGGGGCGCAGGCCCAGCACCCAGCCGTAGGCGCCCACGTGCAGGCCGGTGCGGCGCTGGTTGTCGGCACCCACCCGCAGGCGGGCCAGCCGGCGCGTGGCCAGGCTGGTGGCCCAGGCGTCCAAGCGGTAGTCGAAGCCGTCCAGCGTGGTGCGCAGGGCCCAGTTCAGTTCGCCCACCGTGCGCGTGGCCAGTTCACCCAGGCTGGCGCGCACGCTGCCCAGGTGGCGGGCATAGCGCGGCAGGCGCAGCTGCCAGCCGTCCAGCAGGCTGCGCTGCGGTTCACGGAACCAGGCGGTGTAGACCAGCGGCGTGCCTTCGCGCAGCGCGCTGGCCGCGGCACTGGCGGCCTGGCGTGCGACATGGGTGCCGATGCCGTCGTCGCCGGTGACGCCCGGCAGCGCGAGCCGCGCCACCTGGCCGGCGTGTTCCAGCTGCAGCACGCGTTCGTCGCTGCGGTCGTCGTCCACCCCTACGGCCAAGGGCGTGCGCAACAGCTGGCTGGCGTGGCCTTGGGCCAGCACGCCGGGCACTTCGGCCAGCAGGCCGACGTTGCCGGTGTCGGCTTCGCGGTCGGCCGACCACACCAGCAGCCCGTGCAGCAGGGCCTGCGCCTGGCGCAGCTGGGCGAAGCGGCCTTTCAGGTCGGTGCCGGCGTCGATGGCGCTGGCGATGGCGCCGATGTAGGCCGGTGCCGGTGTTTCGTCTGCCGCCTCACGCGCCTTCACCTGGCTGTCGGCCAGCACCCAGGGCATGGCCGCGGGCAGGCGCGAAGGCTCGGGCTGCAGCACCGCGCGCGCCAGCGGCAGGGCCGACAGCACGGTGGCGTTGGCCGCCTGCGGGCCCCAGGTGGCCTGCATGGCCCGCAGGTACACGCTGCCCGGCAGGCTGCGCAGGGTCTGCTGGAAATTCGCCAGCTGCGACTGTGCCGCACTGGCCACGGCGTCTTCGTTGATCTGGCGGTAGCTCAGCGTCTGCGCCCAGGGCCCGTGCTGCAGCAGGGCATGGGTGCTGGCGGTGCTGCCGTCGAAACGCGGCACCTGGGGCAGGGCGCCTTGCCATTTGGGCCGCAGGCTTTGCAGCACGCCGTGCAGGCCGTTTTCGAACGCGTTTTCGCCCGCATAGCGGCCCGCGGCCAGCACCGGCAGCAGACCGTAGGGCTGCATGTCCACGCGCAGCGGCTGCAGCGGCCCGGCGGGGCGCAGGTAGGTGACGACATGGGCGCGCAGCGCGTCCCGCGCCGACGCGCTGAACTGCACGGGGGCGTCGGCGTTCACCCACATCTGCTGGATGTAGCTGCCGATGGTGCCGGCATACAGCGCGTTGGCCATGTGCCCGGCCAGCGAAGCGTCGTCGAGTTCGGCACCGGGGATGTTGACGCTGATGAAGCTGCTGTCGGGCAGGCCCAGCGCAAAGCGCAGCGCTTCGACGGCCGACGTGCCGGGCGCCGGCGGGTCGGGCTGGGCCGCAGCGGGGTCGCGCAGCAGGGCCGGGCTGTGGCCCGACGCGCCGCTGCGCGTGTTGTTGGTGGGCGTGCCCACGGGGATGAAGCCGATGCCATTGCTGGCCGCCTGCGCTTCCAGCAGCGCGGCCACACCGTCGGCGGCTTGTTCGGGCGTGAGCGTCCAGTCGATGCCCAGCACCAGCAGCTGGGCCAGCGGGTTGGCCAGGTTGAAGGCCGGCGTGCCAGGGTGGCGCTGGCGCCAGGCGTCGATCTCGGCCTGGCGGATGCGCAAGCCCATGCCCACGGCCACGGCGGCTTCGAAGTGGGCCAGCCATTCGGCTTCGCCACTGAACGCGGCTTGCGCTTCGCCGGCGCTGGGCTTGTCGCCCGGCGCGATGACGGGCGCCATCGCCAACACGTCGGGCACCGGCTGGCCGAAGCGGCGGAAGAGCACGCGGCCGCTGTCGTCCAGGCCAACGGCGCAGAAGCGGTCGGGCAGCATCACCGCCGCGGGCTGGGCGGCCAGGCGCGAGCCTGGGGCTGCGGCGGGTGGGAAGTCGGGTTCGGCCGGGGCCGGGTTGGCGCCGTCCAGGTGCGCGGCGTTCAGCGGGCGCGTGCGCTGCACCACCCAGGCCGCACGCGGCGCCCGCAGCGTGCGCACGAGTTCGCCCCACAGGGCTTGCGCGCGCTGGTCCTGCATGCGCCAGGCTTCGCTGGGCGGCTGGGTGTCTGGCGGCGGCAGGGCCAGGCGTTCGAAGCGCGCCTGCCAGTAGGCGCGGCCGGCGGCCTGTTCGGCTTCGGTCAGCGCTGCCAGATGGCGCTGCACATGGGCGGCGTCGGGGTAGATGCGCAGCAGCAGTTCGCGCTGGCCCAGCGCGTCGGTGCCGTAGCGGGTTTCCAGGCGCACCGGCAGCATCAGGATGGGCTGGTCGCCTTCCAGCGCGCCGAACAGGGCTGCGCTCTCGTCGTCGCTGGCGGCATTGGCGGCGGCGTTGGACAGCGCCGTGACTTCGGCCAGCAGTTCGCCGCGGCGCACCCGCAGGCCCGTGTAGCGTTCCTGGGCGGCTTGCAGCAAAAAGCCGGCTTCGCCGATGGCGTTGCCGCCGCCGGCCTGGCTGACCAGCCGGTCGCGCTGGCGGCGCGCCGCTTCCACCGCGGCAATGGCCTCGGCCAGCTCGGCGTCGTTTGCGATGCGCTGCGCGCGCAACGCGGCCAGGGGGGCGATCTGGGGTGGGCGGGCCATGGTGGGTGTCTCAGGGCGGCGGGGGGTTGCCGGTGGCCAGCCGGGTGCCGGCAAAGTAGCCGCGGAAGGGCCGCTGCAACAGGGCCGCGGCGGCCTGCCCGGCATGGGCGCTGGCGCTGTTCAGCTGGGCCAGGCTGCGCACGGTGCCCGGCGGCAACTGGGCCGTGGGTGTGAAGTTCACGCTGGCCAGTTGCGCCAGCGTCAGGTGGCTGCCGGGGGCGGTGCCGACATCGCCCCAGTCCACGTCCAGCCAGGTGTCGGCCAGCGGCGCGGCGGCGCCTGGGGCCAGCACGAAGCGCTGCATCAGCTGGCCGCCGCCGCGGCGGCGCACGCGCGGCACCTGGCGCGGGGCTTCGCCGTCGTCGAAGCCGAAGCGCGGTTCGGTCATCGGCTCTTCCAGCACGAACCAGTACTTCGGCGCATCGACCGGCGCAATCGGGAAGACGAAGAAGCTGATGTCGGGCGGCAACAACCCGGCGGCGTCAGGCCCGGTGACCGCGCGGCTGCCGTCGAAGCGCGCCGGGGTTTCGGTGCCGTCGCGCGCAATCGCGTAGACGTTGGTGTTGGGGTAGCGGCGCAGCAGCTGCCCGCGCACCAGCAGCACCAGCTGTTCCTTCGTGTCGGTACCACCGGCCTGGCCGATGGGTTTGCTGGCCTGCCACTGGTGGATGGGCAGCACGTCCATGCGTTCACGGTCGAAGTACGGCCAGAAGCGCTGGAAGGGCGTGCCGCGCTGGTCGGTGGGGAAGCCGCGCCACAGCATTTCGCGCCCCATCTCGTGGTTGGCGCCGACCAGGAAGCTTTCGACGAAGCGCGGGTTGGTCTTCAGCAGCAGGATGCTGTCGTTGGGGATTTCCTGCGCGCCGGGCAGGAAGGCTTCGCGGTCCATGTTGGCCAGCTTGGCGTACAGGGCTTCTTCGATCTTCGGGTAGGCCATCACGCGGTCCCAGAGCTTGGGCAGGACATAGCGTTCCAGGTTCAGCAGCGTGTCGCCGACCATGCCGGCACGCCCGCGCGTGATGTCCAGCCCGCTGCCAGCCAGCTGCAGCAGGCCCTGCACGCGGCGCGGCACCAGCGTCTTCATGTCCAGCGCCAGCCCAGCGGCCTGCACGGCGGCGGGGGTGTCGAAGGGCACGGGCTGTAGCGCCACGCCGCGCGGCAGCGCGGGGGCGGCTTCGCGTTCCAGGCGCTCTGCCCAGGCCTGGCGGAAGCGTGCCAGCACCGGGGCGCCCAGTTCTGGCGGCAGGGTGGTGACGCCGATGCGCCCGCCCGCCAGGCCAGGCGGTACGCCCGCTGCCGGCGGCTGGGGCAGGGCCGGCACCACCGTGCTGCGCGGCGGGCCGAAGCGGCCGCCAGCGCGGCTGCCGAGTGCCACACCAGCAGCGTCGCCCCCGGCCAGCGTGCCCACGGGCAGGCTGGCGAACAGCGCCCGGGGGCCGTGCTGGCGGATGGCGGCAATCGGCACCGAGGCCAGCGCGCCAGGCTTCACGACCGCCGCCTGTTCGACCCCGCTGCCGGCTGCCTGCAAGCCGGCCGTCATGTCCGCCATCACCCGTGGCGCGGCAGCGGCCACATGCACGCGGCCGTCGCGTGAATCCACGCGCAGCGCCTGCGGGGGCGCCAGCGCGAAGCTATTGTTCGTCTGCACTGCTGCCAGCAGCACGCCTTCAGCGCGCAGCTTGCGCGTGGCCAGCAGGCCCTGGGCCAGGTCGGCGGCGGCCAGGGTCGGCATGGCGGTGTCGGGCTGGAAGCCGCTGCTGAACTGCTGGCGAGCGACGGCGCCCAGCAGTTCGTCCACCCGCGCCCAGGAAGCGTCCAGCAGCACCCCCGTGCGCAGCCGTGCGGCCACGCTGGGGCGCTGGAAGGCGGCGGCGGGCTGCGCCTGCAGCGTGCGCTGGCCGCCCTGCAGTGTGGCCAGCAGGGCCACGGGCAGCTGGGTGCCCAGGCCGGGCACGTCCAGCCGCGCCGGGCCGCCGGGCGCGATGGCGATGCCGTCCAGTGCACGCAGGCTGCGGATGCCGTCGGTGCGAAAGCGCGGGGCGGCCAGCAGGCCGACCAGGCTGTCGGTGCTGGCGTGCGCGCGGGTCAGCGCGTTCGCCAGCCCGCCCTGCGGCAACGCGGCGGCGCGGCGCATGTAAGGGCGCTGGCTGGCCAGGCCGCGGCGCAGCGCGCCGTCACCCGCGGCTTCGGGCAGGCTGGTGGTCTGCTGGTAGCCCCAGATCGTCAGCGGCGCGCCGCCGGCCGATGGGCGGGCGTCGCTGGCCATGCGCGCGGCGGCCGGGGCCAGAAACTGCAGCCGGCGTTCGGGCGCCAGCTTGTTCACCCGGTCGACCAGGCAGCCCAGGGCCCGCACCGACAGGTGGGCCATCGACAGCAGGCGTTCGGCCTTCAGGATGTCGCCCATCTGCGACCAGGCGGCCTGCATGAAGACTTCCTGGTGCTTCTGCACCAGCCGCGTGCCCACGCCGGCGGCCATGCGCTGCGGCACGCGCAGGTTCAGGCCGTGCAGCCAGCGCTGCGTCTGCGTTGGGTTCACGCTGTGTGCGCGCGCGTGCCAGGCGCCGTAGACCGGCGGGCCGACCAGGGGCACTTCGGGTTCTTCGTCTTCCAGCGCCAGGTTGCCCAGGGCGCGCTGTTCGCCGGCGTTCAGGATGGCGGCCAGTTCGCTGGCGATGTCGGCCGCGCGCGCGGGCTGAGGCGGCACGTTCGCAGTCAGCGACAGCATCGCGCCTTCGTACTGCGCCACGTAGGCCGCCTTCACGGCCGCGGGGCCTTGCGCGCGCACCGCGGGGTCCTGGAACAGCAGGTCGGCGTCCACTTCCACCGGCATCCTGCCCAGCGTGGCCAGGCTGGGCGGTGAACCGGGGTCCATCGGGGCTTTCAGGCGCCGGGCCAGGGCCTCGAAGTCGCCGGCCGGGCCGGTGGAAAAGGTCCAGTGGTAGTAGACCGGCAGTTCCAGGTCGGTGGCCTCGCCGCCTTCCCAGGCCAGCGAGAGCGTCGCGTTCGGGTCCACGCGCCGGCCCAGGCCGGCCAGCAGGCCCTGTTCAAACAGCGGTACGACACAGGCGATGTAGCTTTGCCCGGGCTCCAGCCGGCGCGGGCACACCAGGCGCGACAGGTTGCGCTGCGGTTCATTCTTCAGCGTGTTGGCTAGACCGGCAGCATCAGTGCCCACGTCGCCAGCCTGCGGGTTGCGCAACACCTGGGCATGGGCCCATAGCCAGGCCTGCGACAGGTCGGGCAGCGGCACGGTGCCGCGCAGCGTCAGCGAAGGCAGCAGCCGGGCGCTGCGCAGCCGGGGTTCGCCGTCGACCTCGTCGCGCTTGAACACCACCAGGGCCAGCCAGGGCAGCAGGCGCTGCTGGGCATCGGCGCGGGCGGGTGTCAGCAGCCAGGGGAAGTCGGGCGGGTCGAATTCGATCGCCGCCAGGTAGTTGGGTTCGAAGTCGTGGTTGCCGGCGCGCGGTTCGGTGCGGATGATGGTGCGCGGGTCGATGCCCACCACGTCGGCCGGGCCGATCATCTTCAGTGGCACCTGCGCGCTGGCGCTGGCGTCTTCGTTCACGCTGCCTTGCAACTGCAGGCCAACCTGCACGGTGGGCAGCACGGGGCGGCCCAGGGCCTGCTGGTTGGTGTGCGCACGCGCCAGGCCGCGCCGGGCCCAGGGCAGGAATTCGTAGTGGACGTCGGCCATGGTGGGGCGTCTTTCAGTGCTTCAGGCGGTCACCGCCGACAGGGCCGACAGGGCCGACAGGGCCAAGGCCGTTCATGCCGGGCTGGCCAGTTCATAGGCCTCGACCACCTGCCACTGCGTGGCCTGCACCGCCGTGGCCGCGCCGGCCTGCAGGGCCTGCTGCGCCGCCCAGGCACCAGCCGCGGGTTTGGCCAACGTGGCGCTGGCTTGCGTGCGGCTGGCCACGGCCATGGTGGGCGCGTCTGCCAGCACCAGGGGCGTGATGTCCAGCGGCAAGCGGTCGGCCACCGCGCGCAGCGGGCTGCGGGCGGCCGCGCCCGTGGCCAGCAGCCAGTGCGTGGCCTGTGGGGCGCGGGCGAAGACATGGTCGCGCTGCAGCATCAGCGCCAGCGGGCCCAGGTTGCCCAGGCCGCCGGGCTGCGGGCTCAGGTCGCGCGTTTCCCAGTCCACCGGCGCGGCTTGCGCAGGGCCGAATTCGAAGTCGTCGAAGTGGAAGCGCTCGCCGGCGTCCATGGCCTCGAACGACGGCCTGGCCAGCTTGTCTTCGTCGGACATCTTGAAGAACTGGCTGGCCGCGAACTGTTCGCGCTGCGCCGTGCGCGCGGCGGGCACGGGCGCGCCGTCGAAGCTGACGGCGCTGATCTTCACCTGCCGCGGGCCCGCGATCTTCGCGTCGCCCACTTTGTCCAGCGTGCGGTTCAGCGGCACGCGGCGCTGGGTGAAGGTGAGCGACGCCATCGGGTGCGCCAGCGGGTCGGTCTGGCCTTCGCGCGTGGCGACGGTGACATAGCTCTGGTCGCCAGGCGGCAGCTGCACGGCCCAGTTGTCGCGCTTGCCGGCTTCGCTGGTCAGCAGCGCGAAGGCGTTTTCGGTGACCAGGGGCGTGTCGGTGTCGCTGCCCCAGCGTTCGTCGAAGTCGATCGAGACGCTGCCGAAGATGCCCAGGCTGACGCTGGCTTCGCCGCGGATGCGCCAGCGCCCGGGGCCGGCCAGCAGGCCGGCCAGGCGCACGCCGAATTCGATGCCGAAGGCCTGGGCATTGGCCCAGGCACGGAAGTCGACTTCGAAATAGAACTTCGGCTGCAGGTAGCAGATGGCGTCGAAGCCCAGCCCGGCGTCGAAGCTGGCCACGCCCACGTCGCCCCAGGCCTTGATCTCGAAGCCGCCCTGCACCGTGGCCGCGGTGACGGCGAAGTAGCCCTTGACGCTGACGCCGACGATGCCGATGGAAAAGCCCGCGCCGATGCGGTCGAAGGGCATGGGCACGTCGGGCGGGATGTCGGCAAAGCGCGGGTGGAAGCCGCCGGCCGAGATCAGGAACGTGGGCTTGTCGCCGAAGGCCGCGCGGAAGGCGAACTGGCCGGTGATGCTGATCAGCGCCACGCGTGAATCGCGCAGCTTGCCGTCGAAGGCGATCTTGAAGGGGTCGAAGACGATGCTGCCGACGAAGTCCAGCTGCAGCAGGATGATGGCGAGCTTCTTGTCCACCAGCGGCGGGATCTGGATCACCAACTGGCCCAGGATGGCAATCTGGCTGGCTTCGATCAGCACGCCCAGCCGCAGGCTGACGAGTGCCGGCGTGCCCCAGCCCACTTCCAGCATCGGCCCCAGCACGAATCCGCCGGGCTTGAAGGGGAACAGGGTCGACAGGGTCTGGAAGATCTGCGGCGCGTTGCCAGCCACGTCCTTTGGGAACAGCACGGCGTCCAGCCCGCCGCGGCCAAGTTCGCGCGACAGCGCCTGCGTGTCGGCTGTGTGCTGCACGCCCACCAGCCCGCCCACGCCCGTCAGCACGAAGCCCCAGGACAGCTGGATGGGCGGGAAGTTGCCGAAGATCAGCAGCAGCAGCGACCACTGGCCGCCCGGCCGCTTGGTGTGCAGCAGGCCGAGTGCCTTCACCCCGATCGACGCGATCTTCAGTTCCAGCGCGCCCTTGTATTCACCCGCGGCGAAGTCCAGCGACAGGAAGCCCCCACCGCTGACGGGCCCGGCGTCCAGGCTCAGGCCAATGCCGGTGGGGGGCTTGAAGTCCAGCGTCGTGCTGCCATCGGCCACCGCGATGGCGATCTTCGCGCCGATGCGTTCGACGCTGGCCTTGAAGGGCCCCAGGTCGACGCCGGCCGAGATCGAAATCTCGGTCTCGATGCGCGAAAAGGCGGGGTCGGGCTGGATGCCGAAGCTGATCAGCTGCAGCTTGAATGGCCCGGTGGGCAGGGTTTCGATCGGCACGTTCACGCGCAGGCCGCTGCCGTCCTTCAGGCGCAGCCCGCCGGCCGCGTCGGCCAGGGCTTCGATGTTCAGCTCGACTTCCACGCGCGGGCCCAGCACCAGGCCCAGCAGCACCGGGTCGATGCGGTCGACGAAGACGATCAGCTTGCCGCCCTTGAAGCGCATCGTCACGGCCGGTGCCAGCTGGCCACCGCCTGGGGGGCGTTCCAGCTTCAGGCCGGCGCCGATCTCGTCCACCTGCAGCCGGATGGTGGGGTTGGCGGCTGGGGCCTGGAAGCCGATCGCGCCTTCTCCGCCAGCGCCGCCGCCGGCCTTCTTCATCGCCACGTCCAGGCTGAGCGCCAGCGGGTTGGCGGCGTCTTCGGCCACCGCCGGGGCCACGCCGTCCCAGCGGACCTGCACGCCGCCCTGGGCCTTCAGGTCGACCACCAGTTTGCGTGCGCCGTCGGTGCGTTCCTTCGTCAGTGCCGCCGTCAGCGCGAAGCGGATGCCGCGCGCGATGTCGTAGTCGGTGATGGCGATGTCACCGCTGGCCCCGGGCACGGCCGGGCCGGCGTTGATGGGGAAGGGCGCCGGCAGCGGCGGCAGCACGCCGCCGCCCAGGGTGTTGTTGGCGGCGAAGCTGGCCCAGGTCTTGAGCTGCTGCGCCGGGTCGTCGGCAAAGGCCTTGTCCAGCACCGCGCCCAGCAGCAGGGCCTGCACGCCCAGGGTGGAACTGGTGCGCATCTGCTGCGCCGGGTTGCTGCTGACCAAGGCTGCCAGCTTGGCGGCTTTCGGAATGGCGGCGTTGTTGCCGGGCGGGGTTTCGATGTCGCGCGACAGCGTGAGCAGCAGCTTGCCCAGCCCGAAGGCGCTGGGCGCGACGCGGCGGCCTTCGACCGCGCGCTTGATCTGCTGCACCAGGCTGGCGATGGCTTCCTTCGCATCGCCCAGGTTGCCGCCACCCAGCGCGTCGATGACGGCCTTCAGCGGGTCGATGGCGACGATGGTCTCGCCCACCACCAGGGCGGCGATGGACAACGACTTGCCTGCCACGTTCGGCTGGTTGAAGCCGGCCGGGTCGTTGGGTGGCGGTGCCACCGCCGGGTTCACCGGGTCGGCCAGGCTCCAGAGCAGGCGGCGCAGCAGGGCACGCTGGTTGGCGTCGGCCACGCCTTCGATCGACCGGTCGATGGCCTGGGCGTACCAGGCGTGAACACGTTCGAACGCTGCATCGGCCATGGGGGTCCTTCGCTGCCAGAGCGACGGACTGTAGGCGTCAGTTCCGGGTCAACGCACCCCTAACTTGCAAGCGTCAGCTGCAAAGGCCACGCGCGGCTGCGCGTGGCTTTGCGGCTGGTTGCCGTCAGGCGCGTTCGAAGGGCAGGGTGATCTGCGACAAGTCCTTGCGCGTTTCCACCAGCACCAACGGGCCTTCGTCGACCACCACCGGCGGCCGCGGTTCGCGCGGCACGTGGATCGGGCGTGGCTCGGCGGCCATCACGGCGCGCACAGCCGCGATCTTGTCGGCGTCGGAGTTCACCCATTCCAGCCCGACCTGGGCCGCCAGGCCCTGCAGGTCGGTCACCGGCAGGGCGTAGGGCGCAACCGGGGCCACGGCTGGGGCAGCGATGGGTGCCGTCGCGGGGGCAGCGGCTGGGGCAGGCGCAGATCGGACGGGCACAGCGCCCGTCGCCGCCGGCTCGGCTGGCATGGCCACGGTTTCCTGCGCGGGTTCTGCCGTCAGCCCGGCTTCTGCGTCGGCACGCGTGGGGGCCGGCATGGCGTTGGCCAGGGCCGACGGCGCGTCGTCTTCGGCTGCCGTGCGGCGTGCCAGGGCGCTGGCGGGCAAGGGCTGCCCATCGCTGGCGGCTGCCGGCGCGGCGTCGTCTGACGCTGCGGCAGGCAGGGGCTGGCCGTTCTCGTCCAGCAGCTGGCCTTCTTGGCCTTCGCGGCGGCCACGGCCGCCGCGGCCACGTCGGCGACCGCCTTCGCGTTCACCTTCGCGCATGCCATCGCGGGCGCCATCGGCTCGTGGTGCGCGTTCGCCAGCTGGGTCGGCGTTCTCGGCCCCGTCTTCGGCGCCTGCAGCCACCGCGGCGCCGTCAGCACCATTCGCGCCATTCGCGCCATTCGCGCGTTCGTCGGTCTGGCCGTCGATGGGCGCGTCACCGCGGTCGCGGCCACCACGGCGGCGCCTGCGGCGGCCGCCGTCGCGGTCGGCGCCGGTGTCGGCACCGCCCTCGGTCCCGTCACGCGGGCCCGGGTCTGCGCCAGCGGCGCCGGGCAGGCTGTCGACAAAGGCCTGCACCGGCGCGTCGCTGGGCGCGGCGGCGCCTTCGCCCAGGGCTGCTGCGGGCGCGCGTTCGCCGCGCGGCCGGCGGCCGTCGGGGCGGTCGCTGCGGTCGCCGCGTTCGGCGCGGTCGCTGCGCTCAGGCCTGTCGCCACGGTCGCCGCGGTCAGCCCGCGGCGGGCGGTCGCCGCGTTCGGGGCGTGCTGCAGGGTCGGTGCCGGCCGGGGCATCGGCACGCGGCGGGCGCGTGTCACGGCCTTCCCTGCCTTCACGGCCTTCGCGGTCAGGCCGGTCGCGGCCACCACGTCCGCCACGTTCATTGCGGCCACGGCCTTCGGTCCGTTCGCCACGGCCTTCCTGGCCGCGTTCGCCCGTGCGTTCGGAACGGCGCCCGTCGCGTCGGGTGTCGGCAGCCGCCGTGGCGCCAGTGGCGGGCGTGGCCACAGCCGGTGCAGGCGCCGGGGCAGCCACCGGCGCGCGGGGTGCTGGCGCCGGTGCGCCGCCAAACAGGTTCTTGATCCAGCCGAAGAAGCCGGTGCCCGGCGCGGGCGACAAGGGCAGCGGTGCCGGTGCTGGCACGGGCGCAGCCGCGACAGGCAAGGCAGGGGCCGGTGCCACCGGGGCAGGCTTGGGCGCAGCCACGGGTGCCGGCGGGGCCGGCATGTCGGGCAAGACGCCCTTGATGATGGGTTCCTGCTTGGGCTTGGCCCGGTCTTCAGAACTTCTGCGCCGGGTGATGCCGACTTCGTCTTGCGGCTCCTCGATCATCGTGTAGCTGGCCTGCAGGCCTTCCAGGCGCGGGTCGTCGTGGCGCAGGCGTTCCAGGCGGTAGTTCGGCGTTTCCAGGTGCTTGTTGGGCACCAGCAGCACGGTCACGCGCTGCTTCAGTTCGATCTTGGTGATCTCGCTGCGCTTCTCGTTCAGCAGGAAGCTGGTCACTTCAACCGGCACCTGCACGTGCACGGCAGCCGTGTTGTCCTTCAGCGCCTCTTCCTGAATGATGCGCAGGATCTGCAGCGCGCTGCTTTCGGTGTCGCGGATGTGGCCGGTGCCGTTGCAGCGCGGGCAGGTGATGTGGTTGCCTTCGCTCAGCGAAGGGCGCAGGCGCTGGCGGCTCAGTTCCAGCAGCCCGAACTTGCTGATGGTGCTGAACTGCACGCGCGCACGGTCGCTGCGCAGGGCGTCGCGCAGCCGGGTTTCGACCTCGCGCCGGTTCTTGCTCTCTTCCATGTCGATGAAGTCGACGACGATCAGCCCGCCCAGGTCGCGCAGCCGCATCTGGCGCGCCACTTCGTCGGCGGCTTCCAGGTTGGTGCGGGTGGCGGTTTCCTCGATGTCGCTGCCGCGTGTGCTGCGCGCGCTGTTCACGTCTACGCTGACCAGGGCTTCGGTGTGGTCGATGACGATGGCGCCGCCGCTGGGCAGGTTCACCGTGCGGCTGAAAGCCGTCTCGATCTGGTGTTCGATCTGGAAGCGGCTGAACAGTGCCGCGTCGTCGCGGTAGCGCTTCACGCGGTTGGCGGTCTCAGGCATGACATGGGTCATGAACTGCAGCGCCTGGTCGTAGATGTCGTCGGTGTCGATCAGGATCTCGCCGATGTCCGCGGTGAAGTAATCGCGGATGGCGCGGATCACCAGACTGCTTTCCTGGTAGATCAGGAAAGCACCCTTGCCCGCCTTGGAAGCGCCGTCGATGGCGTCCCAGAGCTTGAGCATGTAGTTCAGGTCCCACTGCAGTTCTTCGGCGCTGCGGCCGATGCCGGCGGTGCGGGCAATCAGCGACATCCCTTTCGGGTATTCCAGCTGATCGAGGTTTTCTTTCAGTTCCTCGCGCTGTTCACCTTCGATGCGGCGCGAAACACCACCGCCGCGCGGGTTGTTGGGCATCAGCACCAAATAGCGGCCGGCCAGTGAAATGAAGGTGGTGAGTGCGGCGCCCTTGTTGCCGCGCTCTTCCTTTTCCACCTGCACCAGCAGGTTGTCGCCTTCGCGCACGGCATCCTGAATGCGCGCGGTGCGCGCATCGACGCCTTCGCGGAAGTAGTTCTTCGAGATTTCCTTGAACGGCAGGAAGCCGTGGCGGTCTTCGCCGTATTCGACGAAGCAGGCTTCCAGGCTGGGCTCCACGCGCGTGATGACCGCCTTGTAGATGTTGCCCTTGCGCTGTTCGCGGCCTTCGATTTCGGTTTCGAAGTCGAGCAGTTTCTGCCCGTCGACCATGGCCAGGCGCCGCTCTTCCGGCTGCGTGGCGTTGATCAGCATGCGTTTCATTCGAATTCCCCCGTCCTTCACTGTGAGCCCTGCGCTGCATCAGCGCCGCTCGCGTCTTCACCACCCATGCACGAGTGACGGGGAAGAACCGGGGTCTCGAAATGCCCTGGACTGCGCTGCGCGCCCCCTTGCACCCGCTGGCCCGTGTGGGCCGGGTGGCGGTGGGGCGTCAGCAGTGCAGCGTTGGCGCGTGCGTACAGGTGGGCCGGGTGGGGGCTGGCGTCGGCCGGGTCCGGCCCGCACGCCGCACATGGCGCGGCGATGTTTCGGCAATGCCTGCGGCCACACCAGCAACGCGCTGGGGCCAGACGGGTGCCGAAAGGGCGGGGTGCGGGGGCGACATGGGCCTGCTGCGGTGCCTGACGCGGCCTGCCAGGTTCGGGCCGGAGCCCGGGCCTGGCCGGCCTGGAATTTTCGGTGCCTTGTGGTTGCTGTCGGTGTTGGGTACAGCGGCCACGTGACGGGGTTCTTCTACGACTCTCTGCCGCCTGCTGCCTGGCACCGCCGGGCCACTTGGGTGGCGCCGGCCTGCGCGGGCAGCAGCAGACGTTGCATGACCAACTTTGCGGCCCTGGCGCGCGAGCAAATGCGCGGCAAAGCCGTCAAAGACCCACCTTAAGCTGTTTCGTGCCCGGGTAAACTCCGATAAATCAAGCACTTACCGCACAAACGTGGAGCACCGCAGTATACGGGCCAAAGACACCGGCCCGGCCCCGCCAGCGGCGCCAGCAAACCCGGCGGTGCAGCGGCTGCGGGTGGACGCCGAATCTGCCGGCCAGCGCCTGGACAATTACCTGATACGCCTGTTGAAAGGCGTGCCCAAGACCCACGTCTACCGCGTCATCCGCTCGGGTGAAGTGCGCGTCAACAAGGGCCGTGCCCAGGCCGACACGCGCGTGGCCGAGGGCGACGAGATCCGCGTGCCGCCCGTGCGCGTGCCCGAAACCCTGCCGTCCACCGCGCCGGCGCGGGAATTCCCGGTGCTGCTGGAAGACGACTACCTGCTGGCCATCGCCAAACCGGCGGGTGTGGCCGTGCATGGCGGCAGCGGCGTCAGTTCGGGCGTGATCGAACAGCTACGCCAGTCCCGGCACACCGCAGCCGGCCCAGTGCGCTTTCTGGAACTGGTGCACCGGCTGGACAAGGAAACATCGGGCGTGCTGCTGCTGGCGAAAAAGCGCAGCGCCCTGGTGGCGCTGCAAGACCAGTTTCGCGCCCGCGACACCGGCAAGACCTACGCCGCGCTGGTGTTTGGCGCCTGGCCGAAGAACCTGAAGGTCATCGACCAGGCGCTGCACAAGACGCTGGACGCCGCCGGCGAACGGCATGTGCTGGTGGTGCCGGCCACCCACACCGACGGCCGAAGGTCGATCACCCTGGTCAAGGGCCAGCAGGCCGCCGGCCCCTGCACCCTGCTGGACCTGGGGCTGAAGACCGGGCGCACGCACCAGATCCGCGTGCACCTGGCGCATGCCGGCCATCCCATCGTGGGCGACCCCAAGTACGGCGACTTCGCACGCAACAAGGTGTTCGCCAAGGCCCAGGGCTTTGGGCGCATGTTCCTGCACGCCCGCGAGCTGGCCTTCGACCACCCGGCCACGGGCGAACGCATCACCCTGGCCGCGCCGCTGCCGGCCGAATGCCAGACACTTCTGCAACAGCTATGACACGCCAGCGACAGTTCGACCTCATCGCCTTCGACTGGGACGGCACCTTGTCCGACAGCACGGGGCTGATCGTGCAGTGCATCCAGGCCGCCTGTGGCGACATCGGGGCTGATGTGCCCAGCCGCGCCGCCGCGGCCTACGTCATCGGCCTGGGGCTGCAGGACGCGTTGACGCACGTGGTGCCCGGCCTGCCGCCCGAGCGCTACCCTGAATTGGCCGGCCGCTACCGCCACCACTACTTCGCCAACCAGGACGCGCTGGTGCTGTTCGACGGTACCCTGCCCATGCTGCAGGCCTTGAAGGCCAGGAACCACCTGCTGGCCGTGGCCACGGGCAAGAACCGCCGCGGGCTGGACCACGCCCTGCAGCACGCCCAGCTGCACGGCTTGTTCGACGCCACGCGCACGGCAGATGAAACCGCCAGCAAGCCGCACCCGCTGATGCTGCACGAACTGATGCGCGAACTGGGCGTGCCGCCCGAGCGCACGCTGATGATCGGCGACACGACGCACGACCTGCAGCTGGCCGCCAACGCCGGCGTGGCCAGCGTGGGTGTGAGCTACGGGGCGCACGAACCTGAAGCCTTCGCCGACTTCGCGCCCCTGCAGGTGGTGCACAGCACGCGCGAACTGCACGACTGGCTGCTGGCCCATGCCTGACACACCGCAAGTGCCGGCCCCCGCTGGCCTGCCGCTGTGCCCCAGCAGCGCGCTGGCCGAAGGCGGCACGGCCCATGTGTGGGACGTGCTGGAATACAGCCGCCCGCAACGCGCCTTCGTGCTGCGCTACGACGGCGTGGTGCGCGCCTACATCAACCGCTGCCTGCACGTGCCGGTCGAAATGGACTGGCAGCCCGGCGAATTCTTCGACAGCGACAAGCGCTACATCGTCTGCAGCATCCATGGCGCCACCTATGACCCCGAAGACGGGCGCTGCGCGGGTGGCCCCTGCGGCCGGGGCCGGCTGACGGCCGTGGCCGTGGCCGAGCAAGGCGGGCAGGTGCATTGGTATCCTTCCCGCGACATCAGGCCCGTGCCGGCGAACCCCGCTGGCGCCGCCGACGAAAGCCTCCATGACGTTCCCTGATCCACCCACTCCGCCCAACCCTAGCCACCCTGGCAGCCCCAGCACCGACCCCATGACGCCCCCGCTGGCGCAGGCCGCAGCGCCGGCACCCGCCAAGGCCCTGCCGGTCGGCTTCGAAAGCACGCTGGAACGCGTAGCCGTCGAGCTGCTGCGCCAGCAGCGCAGCGACCGCCGCTGGCGCGTCTTCTTTCGCCTGGCCTGGCTGGGCCTGGTGCTGGCCCTGGCCTGGGGGCTGACGTCGCACCGCATGGCGCCCACCGCGCCCAGCACCCAGCACACGGCGCTGGTGGAAGTGCGCGGCGAGATCGCCACCGACACCGAAGCCAGCGCCGAACAGCTGGTGGCCGCCTTGCGCAGCGCCTTCGAAGACGCCGGTGCGCAGGCCGTGGTGCTACGCATCAATTCTGGCGGCGGCAGCCCGGTGCAAAGCGGCATCGTGAACGAGGAAATCAAGCGCCTGAAGGCCAAGCACGGCAAAAAGGTCTATGCGGTGGTGGAAGAGATTTGCGCTTCTGGCGCTTACTACATCGCCGTGGCCGCCGACGAAATCTATGTCGACAAGGCCAGCATCGTGGGCAGCATTGGCGTGCTGATGGACGGCTTCGGCTTCACCGAACTGATGGCCAAGCTGGGCGTCGAACGGCGGCTGATCACCGCCGGCAGCAACAAGGGCATGCTGGACCCCTACAGCCCGCAGGACGCGCGCCAGCGTGCCTATGCCCAGGCGATGCTGGACCAGATCCACCAGCAGTTCATTGCCGTCGTGCGCGCCGGCCGCGGCGACCGGCTGAAGGAAACGCCCGAAACCTTCAGCGGTCTGTTCTGGAACGGCGAAGAAGCCGTCAAGCTGGGTCTGGCCGACCACCTGGGCAGCCTGGATTTCGTGGCGCGCGAAGTCGTGAAGGCCGAGGAAATCATCGACTACACGCCGCGCGACAACGTGGCCGAACGCCTGGCCAAGCGCTTTGGCGCGGCCGTGGGCGCAGGCGCTGTGCGCGCGCTGCACGCGGCTTCACCGCTGCGCTGAACATGCCTGGTATCGACGACGAAGCGGCCGCGCGCGCCGTACGCCGGGCCGTGCTGCCGCAGTACCTGCTGCCCAAGCAGGCGCTGACACAGCTGGCCGGCCGCGTCGCTGGCGCCCAGGGCGGCGCGCTGACGACGCGGTTGGTGCGGTGGTTCATCGCCCGCTACGGCGTGGACATGAACGAGGCCGCGAACCCCGACCCTGCGGCCTACGCCAGCTTCAACGATTTCTTCACCCGCGCGCTGAAGCCCGGTGCCCGCCCGCTGGCTAACGTGGGCCCAGGCGGGCTGTTGTGCCCGGTGGACGGGGCCATCAGCCAATTTGGCCGCGTGCAGGCCGGGCGCATCTTCCAGGCCAAGGGGCATGACTACACGGCCACAGCGCTGCTGGGCGGCGACACCGCGCTGGCCGCGCACTTCCAGGGCGGGCACTTCGCCACGCTGTATCTGAGCCCGCGCGACTACCACCGCATCCATATGCCCTGTGCCGGCCGGCTGCTGCGCATGACGCACGTGCCGGGCGAGCTGTTTTCGGTCAACCCCACCACGGCGCGTGGCGTGCCCGGGCTCTTTGCCCGCAACGAACGCGTGGTCTGCGTCTTCGACGGTGAGCACGGGCCCTGGGTGAGACCAGACGCTGGCAGCGCCCCCTGGGCGCTGGTGCTGGTGGGCGCCACCATCGTGGGCAGCATGGCCACGGTCTGGCATGGCGTGGTGAACCCGCCGCGCACCGGGCAGCTGCGCGACTGGGCCTATGCCGACCAGGACATCCAGCTGGCCGCCGGCGCCGAGATGGGCCGCTTCCTGCTGGGCAGTACGGTGGTGATGCTGTTCCCGCCCGGGCCGCTGCAGTGGAACCCCGCCTGGGCACCGGGCGGTGCCATCCGCATGGGGCAGGTGATGGCGCGGCGCGGCTGACCTGGCGACCCGGCCGCCCCGGCCGTCCCCGGCCGAGGCGCGAAGACGGCTCACATCACGGCGGCAGCAGCACCACGCTCTGCCAGCCGCTGCCGGTGAGCATGGCCTGCACGAAAGCTTGATGCCCGCGTGCGACCCAGGCTGGCGTGTTCTTCGTCGTCACCACATGCGCCAAGGGTGGGCCGAAGCCCGTGGCGCTGTTGTCGGCCAGCAGCGTCTGCGTCTGCGGGTGCGTGCGCAGTTCGGCCATCAGCGCCTGCAGCGCGGCATCGAAGGCCGCGGCGCTGCGGCCGTTGGCCGTGGTGGCGTCGAAGCGGAACGACAGGAAGGCGTGGCGCGCCTGTGCATCCAGCCCGCGGTTGTAGGCCCGGATATCGCTGATGCTGCTGCAGCCCGCGCAGGGCGGCTGCACACCCCAAAAGGCCCAGCGGGCGTTGTCTTCGGGGTCACTGAAGGCCGGCGCAGAGTCCACCAGCAGGTGCACGCGCGCGCCCAGCGCCTGGCGCACCGCGCTGTAGTGGACTGTGGCGCCAGCACCGCCGGCGCTGGTGCCCAGCACCCACACGGCTTCCAGCGCGGGCCAGGTGGCGGCCAGGCGCTGCAGCGCTCTGTCGACATTGGTCGCGCCGACGAAATACGTGGCGCGTGGCTGGTCCCCCACCTGCAGGGTCTGCACCTGGCGGCCGGCGTGCACGTCGCCCGTGCAGTAGGGCACCATCACCAAGTTCATGCGCGCAAAGGGGTTGTTGGTGCCGGCGCTGTTGTCCAGGTAGAGGAACTCGCGCAGCTTGCTCTCGGCTGCGAACTCGGCGGGGCCGTAGCCGCCCAGGTTGGCGGCCCCGGGGTTGGCACCCCAGCAGGTCTCGGCCGTGGTGCAGGCGCCGCCGCCTTCGAAGTAGATGAAGAGCTCGCGGCTGCCGGCCACCGGCCGCACGCCGATGCCAGTGGCACTGCCGCTGGCGCAGCGCGCGCCTTCCACTGGCACGAAGCTCCAGCTGCCGGCAGGTGCCGCGATGGGGCCGGTGCCGCTGGCTGTGGGTGGTGGCGGCGCGGGGGTGGCTGGCGCATCGGCGCCACCGCCACCACCGCAGGCCGCCAGGGACAGGGTGGCCAGCCAGCAGGCCAGCTTGGCGAAGGATCGGTCAGTCATGCCGCCATGCTGCCCAAGACCAGAGCCGTCATGGCGAGCTTTACCGTGGCTTCACCCAGCAGCAAAGCTTGCTGACGCAGGGCCTCAGCCGAACAGCCCGGGTGCGCGCAGTGCGTCTTCGTCTTCGCTGTAGAAGCAGTTGGGGCAGACGGCGCGATAGCGGTCGTTGCCACCGATCACCACCTGCTCGCCTTCCTTCACGCGCCGGCCCTGCGCGTCGATGCGCAGGTTCATCGACGCCTTGCGGGCGCAGGCGCAAATGGTCTTCATCTCTTCCAGGTCGTCGGCCAGCGTCAGCAACGTGGCGGCGCCAGGAAAGGCCTCGCCTCGGAAGTCGCTGCGCAGGCCGTAGCAGATGACGGGCAGCCGGTGGGTGTGTGCCAGGCGGTGTAGCTGCCGCACCTGTTCGGGCTGCAGGAACTGCGCCTCGTCGATCAGCACGCAGGCCAGCGGGCTCTCGCCCGCCAGCAGGTTGCGGTCGAAGACCGTCGTCGGCCCGAATGTTTCCACCGGACGCTGCAGGCCGAGCCGCGAACCCACCACGCCGGCGCCCGCGCGGTCGTCGTGCGCGGCCGTGAACAGGCGCACACGCATGCCACGTTCTTCGTAGTTGTGCGCCGTCTGCAGCAGGGCGGTGGACTTGCCGGCGTTCATCGCCGCGTAACGGAAAAACAGTTTGCTGATGGAGCCCCCGGTCTGGCGAGTACGCCAGACCACCCCCCGAGGGAGTTCGCGGGCCGCTTGGGGCGGCCCGGCGCTGGCCCGCGATGCGCCGATGACGATATTGTGATCGCCTTTACAGCGGCGGAATGCGCAGCAGCTGCCCCGGGTAGATCTTGTCCGGGTGCTTCAACATGGGCTTGTTGGCCTCGAAGATCACCGGGTACTTGTTCGCGTCGCCATAGAACGCCTTGGCGATCTTCGACAGGTTGTCGCCCGAGACCACCGTGTGGTATTGCGATTCCGGCGTCGGCGCTACCACCACCAGCAGGTCGTTGACCTTTTCCACGCCGGCCACGTTGCCGCAGCACAGCAGCACCTTTTCCTTCGTGGCCTGGTCGTCGACCGTGCCCGCCACGGTGACCGTGGACGAGGGCGCGTCGAAGCCGACATCGAGCCCGTTCACCACCAGGTTCTGGCTGCCGATGTAGGCCGCGATGGCGTCGCCCGCGGCCTTGCTGGCGGCGGCGATGGTTTCGGGGCTGGGCGCGCTGGCCGCGGCTGCGGTGGCGGCCTTGGCCTCACCCGTGCCGAACAGCTTTTCGCCGGCTTCCTTGATAAACGACATCAGACCCATGGACACTTCCTTTCAGGACTACAGCGAAGGGCCGATGCTAAGCGGCTGCAATGGGCCGGCAGCAATACCGGGGTCGGGTGGGGCTAGCCCACCAGCAGGCCGCGGGTTTCGATGAAGCGCACGACCGTGTCCAGGCCGCTGCGCGTGCGCAGGTTCGTCATCACGTAGGGCCTGGCGCCCTGCCAGGCCGGGCGCATGCGGCGGGTGTCGGCTTCCATCACGTCCAGGCTGGCGCCCACGTAGGGGGCCAGGTCGGTCTTGTTGATGACGAACAGGTCGCTTTTGGTGATGCCGGGGCCGCCCTTGCGCGGGATCTTCTCGCCGGCGGCGACGTCGATGACGTAGATCGTCAGGTCGCTGAGCTCGGGGCTGAAGGTGGCGGCCAGGTTGTCGCCGCCGCTTTCGATGAAGACGATGTCGGCGTCGGGGAACTTCTCGAGCATGCGGTCCACGGCCTCGAGGTTGATCGACGCGTCTTCGCGGATGGCGGTGTGCGGGCAGCCGCCGGTTTCCACGCCCACGATGCGCTCCGGGGCCAGTGCGCCGGCCACGGTCAGCAGGCGCTGGTCTTCCTTGGTGTAGATGTCATTGGTAACGACCACCAAGTCCCAGCGCTCGCGCATGGTCTTGCACAGCATCTCGACCAGGGTCGTCTTGCCCGACCCCACGGGCCCGCCCACGCCCACGCGCAGCGGGGGCAGCTTCTTGGTTCTTCCAGGGATGGCGTGCAGGGGAGAAGTCATGCACCAGATGATGCACGAAGCCTGCGCTGCGGACCTTCAGGAACGGAACAGGCGGGAGTACTGCACTTCGTGCTGCGCGCTCAGGATGGCCAAGCCGGGCGCAAAGGCCTGGCGCTGGTCTGGCTGGCATACCAGTGCCGTTTCTACCGCCGCCGGCAGGGCACCGGCCAGCCGGGCCAGCACGCGCTGCGCTGCGGCCTGGCCCAGCGGCACGGCCTTCATTGCCGCCTGCACCATGTTTTCGCACCAGCCAAAGCCGTAGGCCAGCAGCGTGTCGCGCGCGCCAGCGCCGGCCAACACGCCGGCCAGCGCGAAGGCCAGCGGCCAGGTGGGCGCGGGGCTGAAGCCGGCCAGCAGGGCCAGGCGCGGGTCGGTGGCCTGTTCGCCATTGCGCAGCCATTCCAGCAGCGACCGGCCCATCTGTTCGGTCTGCGCCCGCAGCTCGCTGCTTTCACGCGTGCAGCGCACCCAATCGTTCAGCGCCTGGGCGGCCGCCGCGTCGCCCGCGGCCCAGGCGGCATGGGCCTGCGCCAGCAGCGGCAGGTCGCTGCGGGCCAGGGTCAGTTCGAGCTGGTCCACCAGCCAGGCGGCGGTGCTGGCTTCGTTGGCCACACTGCCGGCGTCGACGGCGCTTTCCAGCCCTTCTGAATAGCTGAAGCCGCCTACCGGCAAGGCCGGTGAGGCCAGCCACATCAGCCGCAGCAGGGTGGCGGCGCTGGCCGGGGCGTCAGTGGGGATTGCCGTGACCATGGTCATGGTCATGGTCATGGTCATGGTCGTGGTCGTGGCCGCAGCCGGGTCCATGCACGTGGGGGGCGGGGGCAGCGCGCACAGGGATAGACACCAGCCGCTTGGCGGGGGTGGCCGGGGCGTGTTCGTGCCCGTTTTCGTGTCCGTGGTCATGGCCATGACCGCCAGCCGCATAGGCACCCGCTTCGGGCTCGAAGGGCTGCTGCTCTTCGCTGACGATCAGGTGCATGCCCCGCAGCATGTCGGCCAGCACGTGGTCGGGCTCCAGCTGCAGGCGGTCGGGGCGCAGGTCCAGCGCCACGTGGCGGTTGCCCAGGTGGTAGGCGGCACGGGCCAGGTCGAAGGCGCTGCCGTGTTCCGGGCAGTGCCGCACCACCAGCACGGGCTGCGGCGCAGCCAGCACGCGGATGAGCGATCCGTCTTCAGCCACCAGGCAGTCGCCGCCGCGCACCACGGTGCCGCGCGGCAGGAAGACGCCGAGCGCGCGGCCCTGGCTGTCGGTGGCGTCGAAACGGCTCTTCTGGCGCACGTCCCAGTCCAATGCCACTTCAGCAGCACGCTTGAGCAGCACGGGCGCCAGGCCGCGCGCGCCTGGAATGAGTTTGTTCACGGTGAGCATGGGGCAGGTCCGGCGGGGTCTTGTGGCGGCGGGGAGGTGAGCATTAGTATAACGTTCGTAATAACGCATCGAAAGCCCGCCATGACCGCACTCAAGCTCACCCAGATCGGCAATTCCGTGGGCGTGATCCTGCCGAAGGAAATCCTGGCCCGGCTGAAGCTGGAGAAGGGGGACACGGTGTTTGTGACCGATGCGGCCAATGGCGTGACCTTGACGCCTTACGACCCGGCGCTGGACGAACAGATCCGGGCCGGGCGTGAGTTCATGCAGGAGTACCGGGACACCTTCCACCAGCTGGCCAAATGAGCTGGCGCTGGATCAGCCGGCAGGCACTGTGCCTGCTGCACGACGAGAGCGTGGCCGAGCATGGTGGCGCGCCCGGGCTGCGCGACGAAGGCTTGCTCGAATCGGCCCTGGCCCGGCCACTGAACCTGGCCGCCTATGGCGAGCCCGATGTTTTCGAGCTGGCGGCTGCCTACGGTGTCGGTCTGGCCAAGAACCACGCTTTCGTCGACGGCAACAAGCGTGCGGCCTTCTTGGCAGTCGGTTTGTTCCTGGCCTTGAACGGCTATCGCCTGCAGACAACCCAGGCCGACGCCACCCTCACCATGTTCGCGGTGGCCGCCGGCAGCCTGGACGAACCCGCCTTCGCCGTCTGGCTGCGCCAGCACTGCATCAAGCGCTAAGGGGCGCCAACGCGCCTAGAACAGAAAGTACTTCTGCGCCATCGGCAGCACCGTGGCCGGTTCGCAGGTGAGCAGTTGGCCATCGGCGCGCACGGTGTAGGTCTGGGCGTCGATCTCCATCACCGGCAGATAGCCGTTGTGCACCATCTGCTGTTTCTTCACGCCGCGGCAGCCGCGCACGGCCGACAGGCGCTTCTTCAGCCCCAGTTCGCCGCCGATGTCGCCGTCCAGCGCGCTGTGGCTGACGAAGGTAAGCGACGTCGCTGTCATGGCCCCGCCAAAGCTGCCGAACATCGGCCGGTAGTGCACCGGCTGCGGCGTGGGGATGCTGGCGTTCGGGTCGCCCATGGCCGCCAGCGCGATGAAGCCGCCCTTCAGCACCAGGCTGGGCTTGACGCCGAAGTAGGCCGGGCGCCATAGCACGATGTCGGCCCACTTGCCCACTTCCAGGCTGCCCACCTCGTGGCTGATGCCGTTGGCAATGGCCGGGTTCACGGTGTACTTGGCGATGTAGCGCTTCACGCGCGTGTTGTCGTTTCTCTCGCTGTCGCCCGCTAGCGCACCGCGCTGCGCCTTCATCTTGTGCGCCGTCTGCCAGGTGCGGATGATGACTTCGCCCACCCGGCCCATGGCCTGGCTGTCGCTGCTCATCATGCTGATGGCGCCCAGGTCGTGCAGCACGTCTTCGGCAGCGATGGTCTCGCGGCGGATGCGGCTTTCGGCGAAGGCCAGGTCCTCGGCGATCGATGCATCGAGGTGGTGGCAGACCATCAGCATGTCCAGGTGCTCGTCCACCGTGTTGGCGGTGTAGGGCATCGTGGGGTTGGTGGAACTCGGCAGGAAGTTGGCTTCGCCCACCACGCGCAGGATGTCGGGCGCGTGCCCGCCGCCGGCGCCTTCGGTGTGGAAGGCGCACAGTGTGCGGCCCTTGGTGGCGCCGATGGTGTCTTCGACGAAGCCGCTCTCGTTCAACGTGTCGCTGTGCAGGCTGACTTGCGTATCGGTGACGTCGGCCATCGTCAGGCAGTTGTCGATGGCCGCGGGCGTGCTGCCCCAGTCTTCGTGCAGCTTCAGGCCGATGGCACCGGCGGCGATTTGCTGGCTCAGGGCCTCGGGCTTCGTGGCGTTGCCCTTGCCCAGGAAGCCCAGGTTCATCGGGAAGGCATCGGCGGCCATCAGCATGCGGTGGATGTTTTCCGGCCCTGGCGTGCAAGTGGTGGCAAAGGTGCCTGTGGCGGGCCCGGTGCCGCCGCCCAGCATGGTGGTGACGCCGCTGGCCAGGGCTTCGTCGATCTGCTGCGGGCAGATGAAGTGGATGTGGCTGTCGATGCCGCCGGCCGTCACGACCATGCCTTCGCCGGCAATGATCTCGGTCCCCGGCCCGATGACGATGTCCACGCCTGGCTGCACGTCGGGGTTGCCGGCCTTGCCAATGGCGGCGATGCGGCAGCCCTTGATGCCGATGTCGGCCTTGACGATGCCCCAGTGGTCGACGATCAGCGCGTTGGTGATGACGCAGTCGGCCGCTTCGCCATGCCCCGGTCCGTTGACGACCTGGCTCTGCCCCATGCCGTCGCGGATGGTCTTGCCGCCGCCGAACTTCACTTCCTCTCCGTAGCCCCCGGCGGCAAGGGTGAAGTCTTTTTCCACTTCGATGACGAGGCCCGTGTCCGCCAGCCGCAGGCGGTCGCCCACGGTGGGGCCGTACATCTCGGCATAGGCGCGCCGGCCGATGGTCTTGGTCATCGCTGCACCGCCGGGCCGTTCCCAAGGGGCAGCGCGCCCCCTCGGGGGGTAGCGAACGAAGTGAGCTTGGGGGTCATCAGATTGCTCCGTTCGTCAGGCTGCGGAAGCCCCAGACCTGGCGCAGGCCGCCGTAGGCCACCAGCGTGACGGTGCGCTCCTGGCCGGGTTCGAATCGCACGGCCGTGCCGCTGGCGATGTTCAGCCGCATGCCACGCGCGGCCTGGCGGTCGAAGTGCAGGGCGGCGTTGGTTTCCGCGAAGTGGTAGTGCGATCCGACCTGGATCGGCCGGTCGCCGGTGTTGGCCACGGTCAGCGTCAGGGTGGGCCGGCCGGGGTTGAGTTCGTGTTCGCCGTCGTCGACGAGCAGTTCGCCGGGGGTCATGGTGCGTTCTCCTGGGCTCAACAGATTGGCTGGTGCACGGTGACGAGCTTGGTGCCGTCGGGGAAGGTGGCCTCGATCTGGATCTCGGTGACGATCTCGGGCACGCCGTCCATCACGTCGGCACGTGTCAGCACGGTCTTGCCTTCGCCCATCAGCTGGGCCACGGGCTTGCCGTCGCGCGCGCCTTCCATGATGGCCGCGCTGATCAGCGCGATCGATTCCGGCACGTTCAGCTTCAGGCCGCGTGCCTTGCGGCGTTCGGCCAGCAAGGCGGCGGTGAAGATCAGGAGCTTGTCCTTCTCTCTCGGCGTGAGGTCCATGGTGTCCCGGTGGTGCTTGTCGACGTAGTGGTTTTAACCCGCCCGGGCCCTCTTGGCGATGCGCCGAAGGACGCAAGTGGCGTGCCGGGGATAATCCACGTTGTGAAGTAGGCCAGACCGCCGCTGGTGCGAGCGTGGAAACACGGCACTGGAGGAAGGTCCGGACTGCACAGGGCGGCGTAGCAGCTAACGGCTGCCCACCGCAAGGTGAGGATCAGAGCAACAGAGACGAGTCGGACCAGGGCCCTGCAACGGGTGGTCTGTGAGGCGCCAGCGCAAGCTGGCGGGTGGCCGAGGCGTAAGCCGAGGTCACCTCGGGCGCAAGCCCGAACCGAACAGCCACTCGAACCGGGGCAAAGCCCCGGTTCGAGTGAAACGGGCAATCTCTACGTGCAGCAACACCAAGTAGGCCAGCGTTGATGCGGCCCGCGGAGCTGGCGGGTAGGTGGCACCGAGCCGGGTGGGCGACCCCCGGCCCAGAGGAATGGCGGTCACGGCGCGCTGCCGCAAGGCAGGGCGTTGCACAGAATCCGGCCTATCGGCCTGCTTCACACTTTTGATTCAGGCGCGGCGCTCAGGCGTTGCGCTCAGGCGGGCACCACCAGCGCATGACGGGCCTGCCAGCGCAGGCCGCTGTCGGACGGTGCCGGCTGCAGCTGCATGTCCAGCGCGGGGCGCAGATCCTCGCGTACGCGGCGCCACAGGAAGTCACGCTCGTTGCCCGGGTCGCCGGCGATGAACAGCTGCGACACCCGTTCGCCAAAGCTGGCGTGCCGCAACAGCACGTGGATGTGGGGCGTGCGCCCCGGGTAGGGTACGGGCTTGATGGTGCGAAAGCGCACCCGGCCATCGGCCCCGCTGCGCGCCGAGCCGAAACCCTGGAAGCCGGGGTCGAAGCGGCCCGGCGCTTGCGCCACGCTGGGGTGGCGGTATTCGGCCATGGCGTCGCACTGCCAGATCTCGACTTCGGCGTTGTCCACGATGCGCCCGTTTGTGTCGACCACGCTGGCTTCCAGGCCCAGTGCTTCGCCGCGCGCCGTCAGCACCTGCCCGCCGCGCTGCACGCGGCTCAGGTCGGCGTCCCAGTCTTCCCAGCGTTCACGCCAGGCGCGCGGCGGGTAGAAAGGTCCTTCGGTCATCTGCGGCAGGCTGCGGCGCGAACTGGCCAGGGCGGGCACGCCCAGGCCACAGGCGGCGGCGGCCAGGATGAAGCGGCGGCGGTTGTGGATGTTGGGCATGTCGCGATTGAAGCACCGGCCGCGCATCACCCCTAGACTTCAGGGTTTCCCCGGAACCCATGAACCCCAACGCCGCCACGCTCTGGCCCGGACCCCGCTGGACGCTGGCCTTCTTGCTGGCCTGCCTGGGCATGCTGGGGCCGTTTTCGATCGACACCTATCTGCCGGCCTTCAGCGGCATCGCGCAGTCGGTGGGCGCCACGCCGGTGCAGATGCAGCAGACGCTGTCCAGCTACCTGGTGGGCTTTGCGGTCATGAACCTGTTCCACGGCGCGCTGTCGGACAGCCTGGGCCGACGGCCCATCGTGCTGGCGGGCATGCTGGTTTTCACCGTGGCGTCGGTGGGGTGCGCCCTGTCGGGCACGATCGGCGAACTGGTGTTCTGGCGCGCCGTGCAGGGCATGAGCGCCGGGGCCGGCATGGTGGTGTCGCGCGCCATCATCCGCGACATGTTTCCGCCGGCCGACGCGCAGCGCGTGATGTCGCAGGTGACCATCTACTTCGGCATCGCCCCGGCCGTGGCACCGCTGGTCGGCGGCTTCCTGTTCGTGCATGCCGACTGGCACGTGATCTTCTGGTTCCTGGCGGCCATAGGTGCGGTGCTGCTGGCGGCCAACTGGCGCTGGCTGCCCGAGACCCTGGACCCGCCGGCGCGCCAGCCCTTCGACGCCAGGCACCTGCTGCGCGGCTACTGGCAGATGGCCAAGAGCCCGCGCTTCATGGCCCTGGTGCTGGCCAGCGGCGTGCCCTTCAACGGCATGTTCCTGTATGTGCTGTCTGCGCCCGTGTTCCTGGGCGAGCATCTGAAGCTGGGGCCGACGGAGTTCTTCTGGTTCTTCTGCCTGACCATCGGCGGCATCATGTCTGGCGCCTGGCTGTCGGGCCGGCTGGCCGGGCGCATCAAGCCGCGGCACCAGATCCGGCACGGCTTCCTCATCATGCTGCTGGTGTCGCTGCTGAATGTGGCGCTGAATGCCTTCTTCGAGCCTTCTGTGTGGTGGTCGATGTGGCCGGTGGCGATCTTCGCGTTCGGCTGGTCGCTGATGGTGCCTGTGGTCACGCTGATGGTGCTGGACCTGGTGCCTGAACGCCGGGGCATGGCGTCTTCGGTGCAGTCCTGCGTCGGCAGCCTGGCCAATGCCGGCGTGGCCGGGGCGCTGGCGCCGCTGGTCATGCATTCGCCGCTCGGGCTGGCGCTGGCGTCGACCGGGCTCATGAGCATCGGCATCCTGGCCTGGCTGTGGGTGAAGCCGCAGCTGCAGCTGCAGTCTGGCTGAAAGACCGACGGGCTGACGGGCTTCTGCCGGCAGCTGCCGGCGGAAGCCCGGCGCCAGCGCTCAAGTGCAGGCCGCGCGGGGCCGATACACCGGTCAGCACCGTCCGGTTTTCCGCCGGCCCCCGTCTTCGCGCTGGCCCTGCCATGACCCTTTTGCGACCCCTGCACCCGTCGTTCCGCACCCGCCTGGGCCTGCTGGCCTGCCTGATGAGCGCTGGCCTGTTGGGCGGCGCAGCGGCCACGGCCAGCGACACCGCGGCACCCGGGCCGGCTTCCCGCGGCAACCCGGTGGGCAAACCCGACCGTGCCGATCGTGCCGACCGAGCCGACCACAGCGCCCCTTCCGGGCGTTCGGGCGCTGCACCGCGACAGTCCTCAGGCGCCGCACCAGGACAGCCGCAGCCTGCGGCGCCAGCCGCGCGCGCCGGCGCTGCCGCCGCAGCGGCGCAGCCGGCGGCCGTGGACCCGGTGGACCGCCTGCGTGAACGCCTGGCCGAACGCCTGGCCGGCGTGCGCAGCAACCCCAGCGGCAGTGCCGTGGATCTGCGCGTGGTGAACCTGCCCCCCGCTGGCAGCGCCGTACCAGCCGAAGCGCTGCCGCGTCCGGCTGCTGCCGCGGCCCCGGCGGCGCGCCCCCGCAGCGGCAGCCCGGGCAGTGCCCATGGGGCCGGCGGCGCCCATGGCAGCAGGCATGGCAGCACGCGGGGCAGCGTCCACTGGTCCTACAGCGGTGAAGTCGGCCCCCAGGCCTGGGGCGGCCTGCGGCCGGAATTCGGCCTGTGCGCCAAGGGCGAACGCCAGAGCCCGATCGACATCCGCGAAGGCATCGCCGTCGACCTGGAGCCGGTGCAGTTCCGCTACCAGCCCAGCGGCTTTTCCGTCATCGACAACGGCCACACCGTGCAGGTGAACCTGGCGCCGGGCAACACCATCGAGGTGGGTGGCCGGCGTTTCGAACTGCTGCAGTTCCACTTCCACCGCCCGTCGGAAGAACGCATCGACGGCCGGCAGTTCGAACTGTCGGTGCACCTGGTGCACCGCGACACCGAAGGCCGCCTGGCCGTGGTGGCCGTGCTGCTGGGCAAGGGCGCGGCCCAGTCGGCCGTGCAGACGGTGTGGAACAACCTGCCGCTGGAAAAGCACCAGGACGTGAAGGCCCGCGCCACCCTGGACCCGGCTGAACTGCTGCCGCAGGACCGGCGCTACTACACCTACATGGGGTCGCTGACCACGCCGCCGTGTTCAGAAGGCGTGCAGTGGCTGGTGATGCGCCA
The DNA here is from genome assembly GCA_027485165.1 of Rubrivivax sp. GTDB lineage: Bacteria > Pseudomonadota > Gammaproteobacteria > Burkholderiales > Burkholderiaceae_C > Rubrivivax. Next base: position 17,833 of record JAIXRN010000089.1, on the reverse strand, counting down.
GCCGGTGTCGGCCACGCCCGAACAGATCGACATCTTTTCGCGCATCTACCCGATGAATGCGCGCCCGGTGCAGAACGCCGCGGGCCGGCGCATCCTGCAGTCGAACTGAACGGCACGCCCGCGCGGCATCAGCCGCGCCGCCGCACGCCCAGCAGCAAGGGCCAGGACCACAGGCTGGCGGTCCACAGCAGCACCCGGCCGGCCGACAGCGGCCGCTTTTCGTGCTGCGCGACCTTGAAGAACAGCACCACCGCGCCCACCACCACGTACAACAGCAGCGCGCTGTAGACGGCCACCCGGCGGCCATAGCTGTCGCCGAACAGGTCTCCCACAAAAGCCCCCAAAAAGGCCGCCAGCAACACCGAAACCAGCAGGGCCAGGGCCAGGCCGGCCAGGGCGTGGCGCAGTTTCCAGAGCGGGTCGTTGTCCAGCATGGTGACGGGGCGAAACTTTTTTCAGCCTAGGGGTGCCGGTCGGCACCCCGTGCGCGCTGACAAAGCACTTTCACAGAGACTGCCAAGTCGTTCATGCGCAAGACTTTTTTGCTCGTCAACTGCTTCACGATCGACGCCTAAGTCATTGATCTGGCTGAGTTTTTACCCAGTACGCCGCATTGACCACCCCCAGGCGCAGGGGTAAAGTCGCCTCGGTGGGAGATTGTGTGGGTTTGGGGCGCAAACGTGGGTAATGTGGTGTTTCGGGGTGGGCCGGTGCTGTCGCTGGACGGGAAGGGGCGCGTTGTCGTCCCGGCCCGCCATCGCGACGTGCTGCTGGCCATCTGCCAGGGCCACATGATCATTGCGAAGAACCCCGACGGCTGCCTGTCCTTGTTTCCGCTGCCGGTGTGGGAAAGCTTCGAAGCCGAACTGCTGAAGCTGCCGGTGTCCACCGACGCCTGGCGCCGCGTGTACATCGGCTCGGCCACCGAGGTCGACATCGACAGCGGTTCGCGCGTGCTGATTCCGCCCGAGCTGCGGGCTTGGGCTTGCCTGGAAGGGCAGGTGAAGTTCATGGGTGTGGGCTCGAACTTCGAATTGTGGGACAGCGCCCGCTACGACGCGCGCGAAGTCGCGGCCATCGCCGCCGGCCAGCCCGAGCAGGTGCGCAACCTGGTGGTGCGATGAAGGGCTTGCGATCGAGGCCGGGCGGGCCGAGCGCCGGGCCGCCCCAAGCCGGCCCGCATCCCCTCGGGGGATCGACCGACGTATCCGTCGGGCGAGGGGCTCCATTCGGCCACACCACGGTGCTGCTGGCCGAAGCCGTGGAAGCCCTGGTGCAGCAGCCTGCCGGTACCTATGTCGATGGCACATTCGGCCGCGGCGGGCATGCGCGCGCGGTGCTGGCGCGTCTGGCCCCGGCCGGCCGGCTGGTGGTGTTCGACAAGGACCCCGAGGCCGTGGCCGAAGCCCAGGCCCTGGCCGCGGCCGACGCCCGCGTGACCGTGTGCCACGCCAGCTTCGGCGACATGGCCACTGAACTGGCGGCGCTGGGCCTGCGGCAGGTGGACGGCGTGCTGCTGGACCTGGGCATCAGCAGCCCGCAAATCGACAACCCCGTGCGTGGGTTCAGCTTCCGCTTCGACGCGCCGCTGGACATGCGCATGGACACCACCCGCGGCGAAACCGCGGCCGACTTCCTGGCCCATGCCGACGAACGGCAGATCGCAGAGGTGATTCGTGACTATGGCGAAGAACGGTTTGCTGTTCAGATTGCAAAGGCGCTTGTCGCTCGCCGCGAAGGCGGGGCGCCCGTGCGAAGCACTGGCGAACTGGCCACGCTCGTGGCTGGCGCCGTCAAGTCCCGCGAGCCGGGCCAGGACCCTGCAACGCGCACATTTCAGGCTCTTCGGATTCACGTCAACGGCGAGCTTGAAGCGCTCGAACAGGGCCTAGCAGCCGCGCTGGCGCTGCTGGCGCCGGGCGGGCGGCTGGTGGTGATCGCCTTCCATTCGCTGGAAGACCGCATCGTCAAGACCTTCATCACCCGCCACGGCAAGGAAGCCTACGACCGGCGCGCGCCCTTCGCGCCGGCGCAGCCGCTGAAGCTGCAGGCGCTGGCGCGCATCAAGCCTGACGTGGGCGAAGTGCGCGCCAACCCCCGTGCGCGATCGGCCGTGCTGAGGGTGGCTGAGCGCACGGCGGTGCCGCTGGCGGCCGGGTACCAGGAGTCCGCGCGATGACCGCGCGGGTGCAGGAGCGCGCGCGATGAAGGCCCGCCTGCTGGTCGTGCTGGTGCTGGCCCTGATGGGCAGCAGCCTGCTGCTGGTGCGCACCAGCTACGAATCGCGCCGCCTGTTCGCTGAACTCGACCGCGCGCGCGCCGAACAGCGCCGGCTGGAAGCTGAATTCAAGCGCCTGGACGCCGAAGCCCAGGCCCAGGCCACCCACCTGCGGGTGGAAAAGGTGGCGCGCGAAAAACTGCGCATGCGCACCCCGCTGCCGGGTGTGATCGAGCGCGTAGAAGACAGTACGGCCGTGGCCGGCGCCGGCAGCGCCAAGGTTGCGAGCACGGTAGCCCCCCAGATGAAGGAAGCGCGATGAGCGCGCTGAGCCGCCCGAAGGGCTCTTCCGGCGTGCGCAGCACGGAGGTACTCCCATGAGCCGCAAGATCCCCGTCGGCGCCACCAGCGTGCGCAGCGTCAACTACGCCACCAGCCCGCTGCTGGCCAGCAAGACGCCGCCCTGGCGTTCGCGCTTCATCGTGCTGCTGGTGGCGGCGGCCTTCCTGCTGCTGCTGGGCCGTGCGGCCTATGTGCAGATCATCGGCACCGACTTCTACCAGGCCCAGGGCGAAAAGCGCTTCGTGCACAAGCAGGCGCTGCAGGCCAGCCGCGGCCGCATCCTGGACCGCAACGGCCTGCCCCTGGCCACCAGCGTGGCCATGCCTTCGGTGCAGGTCGACATGAAGACTTTCGCGGCCGACGTGCAGCAGCGCCGCGCACTGGGCCAGGCCCTGGGCCTGACCCCTGTGGCCCTGCAGGCGCGGCTGGACAGCGGCGGCAACACCGTCACCTTGCGCCGGCATGTGGACGAAGCGGCCTGGCAGCAGGTGGAAGCGCTGAAGCTCAAGGGCGTGCAGTCGATCCGCGAATTCCAGCGCCGCTACCCCGAAGGCGAAGCCGCTGCCCATGTGGTGGGCTTCACCGACATCGAAGACGAAGTCGGCCTGGAAGGCATCGAAAAGCAGTTCCAGGCTCAGCTGCAGGGCCGCGGCGGCCAGCGCACCGTGGTGCGCGACCGCCTGGGCCGCGTGGTCGAAGACATCGGCGAACCGGTGGACCCGCAGCAGGGCGGCGACGTCACGCTGTCGATCGATTCGAAGGTGCAGTTCTTCGCCTACCAGCGCCTGCGCGACGCGGTGCTGGCGCATGGCGCGCAAAGCGGCAGCGTGGTGGTGCTGGACACGCAGACCGGCGAAGTGCTGGCCCTGGCCAACTACCCCAGCTACAACCCCGGCGAACGCGTCAGCCAGGCCAAGGGCGAACGCCGCCCGCTGCGCAACCTGGCGCTGACCGACACCTTCGAGCCGGGCTCGACGATGAAGCCCTTCACCGCCGCGCTGGCCATCGAGACCCGGCGCGTCACGCCCAGCACGATGATCGACACCGCCCCGGGGCGCATCACCATCACCGGCAGCACGATCACCGACGCCCACCCGCATGGCCTGCTCAGCGTGGCCGAAGTGATCCAGAAGTCCAGCAACGTCGGCACCGTGAAGATGGCGCTGCAGATGCCCGCGCGCGAGATGTGGGAGATGTACACCCAGATCGGCCTGGGCCAGAAGCCGCAGCTCGACTTCCCGGGCGTCGTCACCGGCCGGCTGCGCCCTTACCAGAAGTGGAAGCCGATCGAGCAGGCCACCATGAGCTATGGCTACGGCCTGTCCACCAGCCTGTTCCAGCTGGCGCGCGCCTACACCGTGTTTGCGCGTGACGGTGAGCTCATCCCCGCCACCTTGCAGGCCCAGCCCGCAGGCGCGCCGCCTGTGGCCGGCCAGCGCGTGATGTCGGCCAAGACCGCGCAGCAGGTGCGCGAGATGCTGCGCCTGGCCGCCGGCCCGGGCGGCACCGGGCCGCAGGCGCAGACCATGGGCTATTCAGTGGGGGGCAAGACCGGCACCGCGCGCAAGCAGATCGGCAAGAGCTACAGCAACAAGTACCGGTCCTGGTTCGTGGGTCTGGCGCCGGTGAGCCAGCCGCGCATCGTGGTGGCGGTGATGGTGGACGAGCCCAGCAAGGGCCAGTACTACGGCGGTGCCGTGGCCGCGCCGGTGTTCAGCCAGGTCGTGCAGCAGACCCTGCGCATGATGAACGTGGCCCCGGACATCGAATTCAAGCCCCAGATCACCGGCGCTCCTGTGGTGGCCGAGCAGGAAAGCATCTAGCGCCCATGCAGCTTCTGCACACCCCTGCCCAGGCCGCCGACTGGCTGGCCGCGCGCTGGCCTGCTGCACCGGCTGCTCCTGCCCGCCTGCAGGCCGACAGCCGCGCGCTGCGGCCTGGCGACGCCTTCTTCGCCTGGCCCGGCCGCCAGCACGACGCCCGTGGCCACGCCGCCGCGGCCCTGGCCGCTGGCGCAGCCGCCTGCCTGGTGGAAGCCGAAGGCGCCGAAAGCACGCTGGGCGCCGTGGCCGCAGACCCGCGTGTGGCTGCCCTGCCGGGGCTGAAGGCGGCAGCCGGCGCCATCGCCGACCAACTGCTGGGCCAGCCCAGCGCCCGGCTGGACGTTCTGGCCGTCACCGGCACCAACGGCAAGACCAGCACCGCCTGGTGGCTGGCGCAGGCCCTGGCCGCTGCCGGCCGGCCCTGCGGCCTGGTGGGCACCCTGGGCGTGGGCCGACCGGCCGCGCCCGGCGCCGACGAAGCCCAGGCCCTGGCCGACGTGCAGCCCACCGGGCTGACCAGCCCTGATGCGCTGAGCCTGCAGCACGCGCTGCGCGACTTCGTCGACGCCGGGCATGTGGCCTGCGCGCTGGAAGCGTCCAGCATCGGCCTGGTGGAACACCGGCTGGCGGGCGTTCGCATCGCGGTGGCGCTGTTCACCAACTTCACGCGCGACCACCTGGACTACCACGGCAGCATGGCCGCCTACTGGGCCGCCAAGCGCAGCCTGTTCAGCTGGCCCGGGCTGCGGGCGGCGGTGGTGAACATCGACGACCCGCAGGGCGCCGCCCTGGCCGCCGAACTGCAAGGCGGCGAGCCCGATCTGTGGACGGTGTCGCGCTTGGGCCCGGCCCGGCTGCAGGCGCAGCAGCAACGGCCAGGCCGTAGCGGGCTGGACTTCGACCTGGTGGAAGGCGCGCAGCGCGTGGCCGTCAGCACCGCCCTGGTGGGCGACTACAACCTCAGCAACCTGTTGGGCGTGGCCGCTGGCCTGCGTGCCCTGGGCCTGCCGCTGGCCCAGGTCGCCAGTTTGCTGCCGCGCCTGGGCCCCGTGCCCGGGCGGCTGCAGCGTGCGCTGCCGGCGGGCAGCTGCGACGTCGAAGTCATCGTCGACTACGCCCACACGCCCGACGCGCTGGAAAAAGCGCTGCAGGCCCTGCGCCCGCTGGCGCAGGCGCGTGGCGGGCGGCTGGTGTGCGTGTTCGGCTGCGGTGGCAACCGCGACGCCAGCAAGCGCCCGCTGATGGGCGCCGTGGCCGAACGCGAAGCCGACGCGCTGGTGCTGACCAGCGACAACCCGCGCTTCGAAGCGCCCGAAGCCATCCTGGCCGACATCGTGGCCGGCCTGGCGCGCCCCGCCGCCGCGCAGGTGGTGCCCGACCGGCGCAGCGCCATCGCCCAGGCCGTGGCCAGCGCACAGCCCGGCGACGTGCTGCTGCTGGCCGGCAAGGGGCACGAGGACTACCAGGAAACCGCCGGCGCGAAGCACCCGTTTTCCGACCTGGCCGAAGCCCGTGCCGCCCTGCGCCTGCGCGCGGGGGTGACAGCATGATGCTCACGCTGGCCCAGGCCCAGGCGCTGCTGCCCGGCAGCCAGCTGCTGGCCGGCGCCGCGCCCGGTGCGCCAGACGCGCCCGACGCCCCCGCCACAGCCTTCCAGCGCGTGCACACCGACACGCGCAGCCTGCAGCCCGGCGACCTGTTCGTGGCCCTGCGCGGCGAACGCTTCGACGCGCACGACTTCCTGCCCCAGGCCCAGGCCGCGGGCGCCGTGGCCGCGCTGGTGGAACGCGTCCCCGCCGGCTGCAGCCTGCCCTGCCTGCAGGTGGCCGACAGCCTGGCCGCGCTGCAGCAGCTGGCCGCGGCCTGGCGGCTGCGCTACAGCGGGCCGCTGGTGGCGGTGACGGGCAGCAACGGCAAGACCACCGTCACGCAGATGGTGGCCGCCATCTTCCGCGCCTGGCTGGGCAGCGGGCCCGACAGCGCCGCATTGGCCACCGCCGGCAACTTCAACAACCACATCGGCGTGCCGCTGACCCTGCTGCGCCTGCGGCCGGGCCAGCACCGCGCGGCCGTGCTGGAACTGGGCATGAACCACCCGGGCGAAATCGCCCTGCTGGCCGCCCTGGCCCGGCCCACCGTGGCCCTGGTGAACAACGCCCAGCGCGAACATCAGGAATTCATGGCCAGCGTGGACGCCGTGGCGGCGGAAAACGGCAGCGTCATCAGCGCCCTGGGCCCGCAGGGCGTGGCCGTGTTGCCGGCGGGCGATGCCCACTTGCCGCTGTGGCGCAGCCTGGCCGCAGGCCGCAGCGTCTGGACCTTCGGCCTGCAGCCCCTGCCCGACGCCAGCGCCCTGCACGTGCACGCCCAGGCGCAGTGGCAGGCCGACGAAGCCGCCTGGGTGCTGCACCTCTACACCCCCGGCGGCGCGGCCGACACCACCCTGGCCCTGGCCGGCCGGCACAACGTGGCCAATGCCGCTGCGGCGGCGGCCTGTGCCCTGGCCGCCGGTGCGCCGCTGCTGGCCGTGGCCCAGGGCCTGGCGGCCTTCCGGCCTGTGGCCGGCCGTTCGCAGACCCTGCGCCTGCAGCGCGGCGGCCAGGCCGTCACGCTGATCGACGACAGCTACAACGCCAACCCCGATTCCGTGCGCGCCGCCATCGACGTGCTGGCCAGCCTGCCCGGCCCGCGCTGGCTGCTGCTGGGCGACATGGGCGAAGTGGGCAGCCAGGGCCCGGCCTTCCACGCCGAAGTGGGCGCGCATGCGCGCGCCAGCGGCATCGACCAGGTCTGGGCCGTGGGCAAGCTGTGTGCGCATGCCAGCGCGCACCGTCACTTCGACAGCGTGCCTGATCTGCTGGCCGCGCTGCCGCAGGGGCCTGCGGCGGCTTCCGTGCTGGTGAAGGGTTCGCGCTTCATGCAGATGGAACGCGTGGTGCAGGCCTTGGTGCAAGCCTTGGCGCCAGCGCAGGGGGCCGGCCATGCTGCTTAGCCTGTCGCAGCTGCTGATGCAGGCCTACCCCGAAGAGCTGGGCTTCCTGCGCATCTTCCAGTACCTGACCTTCCGCGCCGTGATGGCGGCGATGACGGCCCTGCTCATCGGCCTGGCCTTCGGGCCCTGGGTGATCCGCAAGCTCACGGAAATGAAGATCGGCCAGCCGATCCGCGAATACGGGGTTCAGACCCACCTGGGCAAGCGCGGCACGCCCACCATGGGCGGCGTGCTGGTGCTCATCGGCATCGGCGTGGCCACGCTGCTGTGGTTCGACTGGGCCAACCGATTCGTCTGGGTGGTGATGGTGGTGACCTTCGGCTTCGGTGCCGTGGGCTGGACCGACGACTACCGCAAGGTGGTGCGCAAAGACCCCGAAGGCATGCGCAGCCGCGAGAAATTCTTCTGGCAGAGCGTCATCGGCCTGATCGCGGCGCTGTACCTGGCCTTCAGCGTGAGCGAAACCAATGCGCTGCGCACGGCCGAGCTCTTCATCCGCTGGGTCACCAGCGGGTTTTCGAACGAACTGCCGCCGCAGGCCGACCTGATGGTGCCCTTCTTCAAGACCATCAGCTACCCGCTGGGTGTCTACGGCTTCATCTTCCTGACCTGGTTCGTCATCGTCGGCGCCAGCAACGCCGTGAACTTCACCGACGGGCTTGACGGCCTGGCCATCATGCCGGTGGTGATGGTGGGCAGCGCCCTGGGCATCTTTGCCTACATCACGGGCAATTCGGTGTTCAGCAAGTACCTGCTGTTCCCCTACATCCCCGGCGCTGGTGAACTGCTGGTGTTCTGCGCCGCCATGGCCGGCGCCGGCCTGGCCTTCCTGTGGTTCAACGCCAACCCGGCGCAGGTGTTCATGGGCGACGTGGGCGCGCTGGCGCTGGGCGGCGCTTTAGGCACCATCGCCGTCATCACGCGGCAGGAAATCGTGCTGGCCATTATGGGCGGCATTTTCGTGGCCGAAGCGCTGAGCGTGATCCTGCAGGTCAGCTGGTTCAAGTACACGAAGAAGCGCTACGGCACCGGCCGCCGCATCTTCCTGATGGCGCCGCTGCACCACCATTTTGAAAAGAAGGGCTGGACCGAGACGCAAGTGGTGGTGCGCTTCTGGATCATCACCATGCTGCTGTGCCTGGTGGGCCTGGCCAGCCTGAAGCTGAGATAGGCCGATGAACTTCCTCAACGGCTTGTCCATCCTCGTGCTCGGCCTGGGCGACAGCGGCCTGGCCATGGCGCGCTGGTGCGCTGCGCAGGGCGGGCAGGTGACGGTGTGGGATTCGCGCGAACTGCCGCCGCAGGCTGCGGCGCTGCAGGCCGAACGGCCCGGCGTGCAGCTGGTGACAGGCGACCTGCCCGTGGCCATGCTGGCTGGGGTGCAGCTGGTGCTGAAAAGCCCGGGTCTGGCGCCGAGCGACGCACGCATCGCCCCGCTGCTGCAGGAAGCGCGCGCCACCGCCATTGCCGTGCTGGGTGAGATCGACCTGTTCAGCCGCGCCCTGCAAGACCTGCGCGCCACGCGCGACTACGCTCCGCGCGTGCTGGCCATCACCGGCACCAACGGCAAGACCACCACCACGGCGATGACGGCCCTGCTGGTGGCGCGCGCCGGCCGCCGCGTGGTCACGGCCGGCAACATCGGCCCCACCCTGCTGGACACGCTGGCCGCGGCACTGGCCGCTGAAAGCGAAGCCCAGCCGCTGCCCGAGGTGTGGGTGCTGGAACTCAGCAGCTTCCAGCTGGAAGGCGGCGGCTTTGGTGTGAACGCCAGCAGCGGCTTCGAGCCCGACGCCGCGGCCCTGCTGAACATCACGCAAGACCACCTGGACTGGCACGGCGGCATGCCGGCCTATGCCGCCGCCAAGGGCCGCGTGTTTGGCGTGGCCGCCAGCGGCGTGGTGCCACGCACGTTGATGGTGGTGAACCGCGACGACCCCGCCGTCACCGCGCTGGTCGAAGCTGCCCAGCCCGCGGCGCCGGCCGGCAAGGTCAAGTTGCGCGACCGCGTAGCCGAACGCCCGGTGCTGCGCTTCGGGCTGGACGCGCCGCAGGCCCCGGGCGACTTCGGCCTGGTGGTGGAAAACGGCATGGCCTGGCTGGTGCGCGCCACGCCGGTGGACGAGACCGTGAAGCTGAAGAAGGGCGAAGCGCACGACATCCACCTGCAGCGGCTGATGCCGGCCGACGCCCTGCGCGTGCGCGGCCGCCACAACGCGGCTAATGCGCTGGCGGCCCTGGCCCTGGCCAGCGCCATCGGCTGCCCGCTGGCGCCGCTGCTGCACGCCCTGCGCGACTACGCCGGCGAAGCGCACCGCGTGCAGTTCGTCGCCAGCGTGGGTGATGTCGAGGCCTTCGACGACAGCAAGGGCACCAACGTCGGCGCCACCGTGGCGGCCGTGCTGGGCCTGGGGGCCGACAAGGCACCGGGCCGGCTGGTCGTCATCCTGGGCGGCGACGGCAAGGGCCAGGACTTCAGCCCCCTGGCTACACCGCTGCAGCGCCACGCCCGCGCCGTAGCCACGCTGGGCCGCGATGCAGCCGCCATCGAAGCCGCCATCGAACCTGCCCTGCAGGGCCTGCCGCTGCAGCGCCACGCCACGCTGGAAGCGGCGGTGGCCTGGTGCTTTGCGCAGGCCCAGCCGGGCGATGCCGTGCTGCTGAGCCCGGCCTGCGCCAGCCTGGACATGTTCCGCAACTACGCCCACCGGGCCGAAGTGTTCGTGCAGGCCGTGCAGGCGCTGGCGGCGGAAAGGGGGCTGGTGTGAACGCATCCGCCGCGCGCCTGATGGCCCCGCTGCAGGCCTTGCTGGTCAGTTTCAAGGGCTGGCGCCCCGGCCGTGGCGACAGCACCGGCCCGCTACCGGTGCGCGACCACATCAACGTCACCGGCACTCGCCCCGTGCGCCTGATGGCTTTCGACCAGGCCCTGGTGGCCGTGGTCGCGGTGCTGGTGCTGCTGGGCGTGGTGATGGTGTATTCGGCCAGCGTGGCGCTGCCCGACAACCCCAAGTTCCGCAACTACACGCCGCACTACTTCCTGGCGCGGCATGTGCTGGCCATCGTGATCGCCTTCGTCGCTGCGCTGGTGACGGTACAGATCCCCATCGCTTTCTGGGAAAAGCACGCGCCCTGGATCTTCGTCACCGCCCTGGTGCTGCTGGTGGCGGTGCTGTTCTTCGGCAAGGTGGTGAACTTCTCGCGCCGCTGGATCCCGCTGGGGGTGATGAACTTCCAGCCCAGCGAACTGGCCAAGCTGGCGATTGCCATGTACGCCGCCAACTACATGGTGCGGCGCATGGACACGCGCGACAGCTTCTTCCGCGCCGTCACGCCCATGGTCTTTGCCGTGGCCGTGGCCGGTGCGCTGCTGCTGCAGCAGCCCGACGTGGGCGCCTTCCTGGTGATCGCCACCATCGCCATGGGCATCCTGTTCCTGGGCGGGGTGAACGCGCGCATGTTCTTCCTGATCGCGGCGGTGATGATCGGCACGCTCGCGCTGTTCCTGGCGTTCGACGACCTGCGCCGTGCGCGCATCCTGGCCTTCCTGGACCCCTGGAACCCCGACTACGCCCAGGGCAAGGCCTACCAGCTGACGCATTCGCTCATCGCCCTGGGCCGTGGCGAATGGTTCGGCCAGGGGCTGGGCGCCAGCGTCGAGAAGTTGCACTACCTGCCCGAAGCCCACACCGACTTCCTGCTGGCCGTGATCGGCGAAGAACTGGGCTTCTTCGGCGTGGCCACGGTCATCGGCCTGTTCTTCTGGCTCATCCGCCGCGTGTTCCTGATCGGTCGCCAGGCCATCGCACTGGAACGCGTCTACGCCGGGCTGATGGTGCAGGGCATCGGCATCTGGATGGCTGTGCAGGCCTTCATCAACATGGGCGTGAACCTGGGCGTGCTGCCCACCAAGGGCCTGACCCTGCCGCTGATGAGCTATGGTGGCAGCGCCATCCTGATGAACCTGGTGGCCCTGGCCATGGTGGTGCGCGTGGACGTGGAAACGCGTGCGCTGATGCGGCGGGGTGCAGCGTGATGCCGCATCTCGTGGTCATGGCCGCAGGCACCGGCGGGCACGTGATGCCCGGCCTGGCCGTGGCGCGCGAAATGCAGGCCCGGGGCTGGACCGTCAGCTGGCTGGGCACCACGCACGGCCTGGAAAACAAGCTGGTGCCGCCGCAGGCCAGCAGCGGCATCGCGATGGACCGTCTGACGTTCAGCGGCTTGCGGGGCAAGGGCCTGCTGCACGCCGCTACCGGTGGCGTGCGGCTGCTCAAGGCCTTCTGGGACAGCCTGCGCGTCTTGCGCCGCCGCGGTGCCGACGCGGTGCTGGGCATGGGCGGCTACGTCTGCTTTCCTGGCGGCATGATGGCTTCGCTGCTGAACCGCCCGCTGCTGCTGGTGAATGCCGACGCGGCGCTGCTGCTGTCGAACAAGAGCCTGCTGCCAGTGGCCGACCGCATCGCCTTCGGCTTTGCCGGGCCGGTGGCGCAGGGCACAAAGAACGCGGTCGTCACCGGCAACCCGGTGCGCGCCGAAATCGAAGCCCTGCCCGAACCCGCTGCACGCTGGGCCGGCCGCAGCGGCCCGCTGCAGCTGCTGGTGGTGGGCGGCAGCCTGGGCGCGCAGGTGCTGAACGGCACGCTGCCGCAGGCCCTGGCCCTGCTGCCCGCCGCCCAGCGACCGCAGGTGACGCACCAGACCGGCCCGGCGCAGCTGGACATGGTGCGCGCCGCCTACGCCAGCGCTGGGGTGGATGCCGAGGTGCTGCCCTTCATCGACGATATGCCGCAGCGCCTGGCCAATGCCGACCTGATGGTGTGCCGTGCCGGCGCCATCACCGTCAGCGAACTCTGCGCTGCGGGTGTGCCCGCAGTGCTGGTGCCCTTGATCGTCAGCACCACGTCGCACCAGCGCGACAACGCGCAATGGCTGGCCGGGCAGGGCGCGGCCATTCACCTGCCGCAGGCCGAACTGACGCCCGACAGCCTGGCCCGCACCCTGGCCGGGCTCGGCCGCCCCCAGCTGCTGGCCATGGCCACGCAGGCGCGCGCGCTGGCCCGCCCTCAGGCCGCCGCGCGGGTGGCCGACGAGATCGAAGCGCTGTGGGCGCGCCAGCACAAGGCGGGGGCGCGCTGATGCTGCTGCAGGCCTTCATCCAGCGCGTGCATCTGGTGGGCATCGGTGGCGCAGGCATGAGCGCGATCGCCGAATTGCTGCAGCGCCAGGGCCTGCAGGTTTCGGGGTCGGACGCCAGTGCCAGCCCGGTACTGCAGCGCCTGGCTGCCCTGGGCGTGGCGGTGCACGTGGGCCACGACGCGGCGCACATCGGCCAGGCCCAGGTGCTGGTGGTGTCCAGCGCGATCGCAGCCGACAACCCCGAAGTGCAGGCCGCCCGGGCCTGTGGCCTGCCGGTGCTGCCACGCGCGCAGATGCTGGCCGAGCTGATGCGCGGCCAGCTGGCCGTGGCCGTGGCTGGCACGCATGGCAAGACCACCACCACGTCCCTGGTGGCCAGCGTGCTGCTGGCCACGGGCGCCGACCCCAGCTACGTGATCGGCGGCGACCTGCTGCCCCCGCGCGCGGCCGGCGACGCTGCCCCCGCCCCACAAGGCAGCAACGCCCGCCTGGGGCAGGGCGATGCGATCGTGGTCGAAGCCGACGAGAGCGACGCCTCTTTCCTGCACCTGCTGCCGGTGGTGGCCGTCGTCACCAACATCGACGCCGACCACATGGACACCTACGGCCACAGCCTGGAACGTCTGCACACGGCCTTCGTCGACTTCATCCACCGCACGCCTTTCTACGGCCGGGCCATCGTCTGCAGCGACGACCCCGGCGTGCGCGCCGTGCTGCCACGCCTGCAGCGCCCGGTGTTGCGCTACGGCCTGGAAGCCGGTGCCGACCTGCAGGCCGTGGCCGTGCAGGCTGGCCCAGGCGCGCAGATGCGCTTCACGGCGCGTCAGGCTGGTCATGCCGACCTGCCCGTGCGGCTGAACCTGGCTGGCCTGCACAACGTGCGCAACGCGCTGGCCGCCATCGCCGTGGCGCGGCTGCTGCGCCAGCCCGAAGGCCCGATGCTGGCCGCGCTGGCGCAGTTCGGCGGCGCCGGCCGGCGCTTCCAGCACCATGGCGACATGCCCGCTGCCGACGGTGGCCACTACAGCTTGGTGGACGACTACGGCCACCACCCCGTGGAACTGGCCGCCGTGCTGGCCGCCGCGCGCGGCGCCTACCCCGGCCAGCGCCTGGTGGCCGTGTTCCAGCCCCACCGCTACACCCGCACGCGCGACTGTCTGGCCGACTTCGCGGCCGTGCTGGCGCAGTTCGACGCTGTGCTGCTGACCGAGGTCTACGCCGCCGGCGAAGCACCCCTGCCCGGGGCCGACGGCCGCAGCCTGGCCGCCGCGGTGCCCGGTGCGCAGTTCGTGCCCGATGTCGCCGGCTTGCCGGCCGCTATCCAGGCGCTGGCGCGGGGCGGCGACGTGGTCTTCACGCTGGGCGCCGGCTCGATCGGCAGTGTGCCGGCCCGGCTGGCCCAGCGGCATGCGCCGGCCCGCCCCACCCCTTTGCAAGGAGAAGCTGCATGAGCCCGCCCCTGTTGTCACCCCAGGCCTTGGGCAAGGTGGCCGTGCTGATGGGCGGGCGCAGTGCTGAACGCCCGGTGTCGCTGATGTCGGGCGAAGGCGTGCTGGCGGCATTGCAGAGCCAGGGCGTGGACGCACATGCCTTCGACCCGGCAGAACGCGAACTGCTGGCGCTGAAGCAGGAAGGCTTTGCGCGCGTGTTCATCGCCCTGCACGGCCGCCATGGCGAAGACGGCACGGTGCAGGGCGCACTGGAACTGCTGGGCATCCCCTACACCGGCAGCGGCGTGATGGCCAGCAGCATCGCCATGGACAAGGTCATGACCAAGCGCGTATGGGCGGCGGAAGGTCTGCCCACACCGCGCTGGGTGTGGCTGGTGGCGGGGCAGCAGGCGCGCGAACAGGTGGTGGCCGTGCCCGACACGCTGGGCCTGCCGCTGATCGTGAAGCCGCCGCGCGAAGGCTCTTCCATCGGCATCAGCAAGGTGCAGGGCTATTCGCAAATGCAGGACGCCGTGGCCCTGGCCGCGCAGTACGACCCCGACGTGCTGTGCGAGGAATTCATCGACGGCATCGAACTCACCTGCCCGGTGCTGGGCGAAGGCGACAGCGCGCGCGCGCTGCCCGTGGTGCGCATCGACGCACCCGAAGGCAAGTACGACTTCCAGAACAAGTACTACACCGACGTGGTGCGCTACGGCATCCCCAGCGGGCTGAGCGCGGCCGAAGAAGCCGAAGTGCAGCGCCTGACCCTGGCTGCCTACCGCGCCCTGGGCTGCCGCGGCTGGGGCCGGGCCGACCTGATGCTGCGCACCGGCCCGGGTAACAGCGACCGCGCCATCTTCCTGCTGGAAATGAACACCAGCCCCGGCATGACCAGCCATTCCCTGGTGCCGATGTCGGCCCGCGCCGCCGGCATCCCCTACGAAGCCCTGTGCCTGCAGCTGCTGCAGGGCGCCGCGCTGGACGCTAGCCGCCCCGGCCGAAGCCAGCCCTGACCCGACCCGACCCGACCCGACCCGACCCGACCCGACCCGACACCACGCCCATGGCCCGCCGCCCCGCCCCCAGCCCTTCCACTGCAGCCCCAGCCGCGCTGCCGGTGGACGTGCGCCTGACCAATGCCGTGGCCTATGCCGTCTTCGCGCTGGCCGTGCTGGGCAGCCTGGTGGCCGCCTGGGCCTGGCTGATGCGTTCGCCGGTGTTCCCCATCCGCCAGATCGAACTGCAGGGCGACCTGGCGCGCAACAGCCTGCCCACCATCCGCGCCAATGCCGCGCCGCTGCTGGCCGGCAACTTCTTCAGCATCGACCTGCAGAAGGGCCGCGACGCGTTCGAGACCGTGCCCTGGGTACGCCGCGCCGTGGTGCGCCGCGTCTGGCCCGACACCCTGGTGGTGCAGCTGGAAGAACACCGCGCTGCCGCGCTGTGGGACGGCCCGGTGGACGAAGACAGCACCGCTGCGGCCGACCGGCTGGTGAACCTGCAGGGCGAAGTCTTCCAGGCCAACGTGGGCGATGTCGAAGACGACAACCTGCCCCGCCTGGCCGGCCCCGAAGGCAGTGCTGCCCAGGTGCTGGCCGTGCACCAGCGCGTGAACGCGGCGCTGGCCCCGCTGAAGCTGAACATCGCGCGGCTGGTGATGTCGCACCGCGGTTCCTGGCGCGCCGAACTCGACAGCGGCGCCGTGCTGGAACTGGGCCGTGGCAGCGACGACGAGGTGGTGGCGCGCAGCGAGCGCTTTGCGCGCACCTTCGGCGACGTCAAGACGCGTTGGCCCCAGCCCCTGGAATACGCCGACCTGCGCCACACCGACGGCTACGCCCTGCGGCTGCGCGGCGTGACGACATCGCTGAACACGACACCCCGCACCGCCACCCCTGGCGCGGCCCTGGCCCGGCTGAACTGAACTGGAAGAAACGAGGACACCCCAATGGCCAAGGAATACAAGGACATGGTCTTCGGCCTGGACATCGGCACCGCCAAGGTGATGGTGGTAGCCGCCGAAGTGCTGGAAGACGGCAGCCTGCGCGTGGCCGGCCTGGGCGTGGCGCCCACGCATGGCCTGAAGCGCGGCGTGGTGGTGAACATCGACGCCACGGTGCAGAGCATCCAGCAGGCGCTGAAGGAAGCCGAGATGATGGCCGCCTGCAAGATCAGCAGCGTCTACACCGGCATCACCGGCAGCCACATCCGCGGGCAGAACAGCACGGGCATGGTGATCGTGCGCGACAACCGCGAAGTCACGCCCGTGGACGTGAACCGCGTGGTCGAAACCGCCAAGGCCATCAACATCCCGAACGACCAGCGCCTGCTGCTGGTGGAACCGCAAGAGTTCGTGATCGACGGGCACGAGGTGAAGGAACCCATCGGCATGTCCGGCAGCCGGCTGGAAGTGAAAGTGCACATCGTCACCGGTGCGCAGAGCGCGGCCGAGAACATCCTGAAATGCGTGCGCCGCTGCGGGCTGGAAGTGGAACGCCTGGTGCTGAACCCCAGCGCCAGCGCCGCGGCCGTGGTGACGGACGACGAGAAGAGCCTGGGCGTGGCCGTGGTGGACATCGGCGCCGGTACCACCGACGTGCAGATCTACACCGACGGCAGCGTGCGCCACACGGCCGTCATTCCCATCGCCGGCGACCTGATCACCAGCGACATCGCCATGGCGCTGCGCACACCCACCAAGGACGCGGAAGAGATCAAGGTCGAATACGGCGTGGCCAAGCAGCTGCTGGCCGACCCGTCAGAGCAGGTGGAAGTGCCTGGCCTGGGCGACCGCGCGCCGCGCATGTTGTCTAGACAGGCACTGGCCGGCGTGATCGAACCCCGCGTGGAAGAGATCTACAGCCTGGTGCACCAGGTCATCCGCGAAAGCGGGTACGAGGAACTGCTGTCCAGCGGCATCGTCATCACCGGCGGCAGCGCGGTGATGCCGGGCATGGTGGAACTGGGCGAAGACATCTTCTTGAAGCCCGTACGCAAGGGCCTGCCCACCTACCACGGCGCGCTGTACGACATGGTGGCCAACCCCCGCAGCGCCACCGTGATGGGGCTGCTGGAAGAAGCACGCATTGCCCGCAGCCGCGGGCACAAGGCGGCGCAGCAGGCGGGGTCTGTGAAGACCATCGTCGGCCGCGCCAAGGACTGGTTTCTCGGCAATTTCTGAAGGGGCAGGAAATTCGACCGACACAAAAGCAAGCCCCGTTTTCCCAATTGACCGTCTGGCAACTGCAATCAACTCACCCAAGGAGGCTTTCATGCCCATCGAAATGATCGAAGAATTCGACCAAGGCACCCAGATCAAGGTGATCGGTGTCGGTGGTGGTGGCGGCAATGCCGTCGAACACATGATCGCCGACGGCGTGCAGGGCGTGGAATTCATCTGCGCCAACACCGACGCGCAGGCCCTGAACCGCAGCGGCGCCGGCACCCTGGTGCAACTGGGCGGCACCGGCCTGGGCGCCGGCAGCAAGCCCGACGTGGGCCGCAACGCGGCCGAAGAAGCCGTGGACCGCATCAAGGCCGCCATCAGCGGCGCGCACATGCTGTTCATCACCGCGGGCATGGGCGGCGGCACGGGCACGGGCGCGGCACCCGTGATCGCGCGCGTGGCCAAGGAAATGGGCATCCTGACAGTGGGCGTGGTGACCAAGCCCTTCGAATTCGAAGGCCGCCGCCGCGGCAAACAGGCCGACGACGGCGTGAGCGAACTCGAAGCCAACGTCGACAGCCTCATCGTCGTGCTGAACGAAAAGCTGCTGGAAGTGATGGGCGACGACGTCACGCAAGAGCAGGCTTTCGCGCACGCCAACGACGTGCTGAAGAACGCCGTGGGCGGCATCAGCGACATCATCCACATCCCGGGCCTGGT
>JAIXRN010000076.1 GCA_027485165.1 Rubrivivax sp. | reverse complement strand
TTGGAGCGGCCGACAGGCCGATGTGTCGAACACGCTGGAGCCCCCTCTTGGAGGGGGCTGGGGGGAGCGGTGCATCCGGGCCCCTGGGCCCAGAGCGGCCTGCGGCCGCTCTGGGCCGACTGCTGACCGTCAACCACAGCCGGGGAAACGGGTGCGCGATCACGCCGAAGCGGCAGGCGGTGACCCCAAGTGCAGTTTGCGCACCACCCTAGCCCGCCGCCCGGCGGCAGATGAAGAAGCCGTTCAGCGTCAGCCGCCCGCGCGCCGGGTCGGCATTCAAAAGCTCGGGCCGCGCGATGTGGCTGTTGTGGAACTGGCTGCCGTCGTAGAACACGGCGCGGTTGAAGGCGGCCGGCACCAGGCCCGTGCGTTCGAAATGCGCGTTGCTGTCGGTCAGGTAGCCCGGCGGGCTACCGATCTCGTGCGTGAAAGCTTCGCTGTCCATCGTGTGCCAGCGGCGAATGTCGGCATTGATCTGCTCGATGGGCCGGCGCGGCACGAAGAAGCTGGTGCCGCCCAGGGCTAGGTCGTCGAACAGGTACAGCGTGCAGGCGGCCACCATCTGATCGGGCGTGGCGCCGAAGCGGTCGCGGTGGCATAGGCGCTGCAGCGGGCTCAGGTCAGGCGGCTGCAGCGTGGCCAGCGACAGACGGCTGTACAGGCCCTGGGTGCGCCGGCCGCCGAGCACGCCGCGCAAGTGCAGCAGGAAGAAGTCTGCCAACGGCGCAGAGACGTCGTCTTCCATGCGCCATTCCAGCCCCGGGTAGGCGTTGTGGGGCGCAGGCTCGAAACGCTCGCGTTCGGCGATGGCGCGCTGGCGCAGGGCCTGCGGGTCCAGCAGGGCGTCGTCCACCACCCAGGCGTGGAAGCCACCGCCCACGTCCACGCGCTCGATGCGCGGCCGGGGGTTGAACACCGTGCCCGCCGCGCCTTCAGGCCGCGCGGGCCAGGGCCGCGGCGCGCTGCACTGGCAGCCCGCTGGCGCACTGGCGCGCCACGTAGTCGTGGTGCGGCGGCATGGCTTCGGCGCAGCGGCGGATGGTGCTGCGCACGTTGTCCAGGAACTGCGCGATGCGTTCTTCGGGCAGCGTGTCCACCAGCGGGTGGTAGCCCTGCGGCAGCACGTGCTGGCCGATGAACACTTCCACCCAGCTGATTTCGCTGAACAGTTCCATGCCGTCGCGGAACACGCGGCCGTTGCTGCGGAACAGGTCGAACTTCTGCTGCAGCGTGTCCGGTATGGGCATCGTGCGGCAGTAGTTCCAGAACTCGGTGTCGGTGCGTTCCGTGGCCTTGTAGTGCAGGATGATGAAGTCGCGGATGCGCTCGAATTCAAAGTCGCTTTGGCGGTTGAATTCGGCGATGTCGGCTTCGTCGAAGCGCGTGAACGGGAAGAAGGTCGTCAGCCGCGCGATCGTGTTCTGGATCAGGTGGATGCTGGTGCTCTCCAGCGGCTCCATGAAGCCGCTGGCCAGGCCCACGGCCACCACGTTCTTGTTCCACAGCTTCCGGCGCTTGCCGGTGACGAACTGCAGCATGCGCGGCTGGGCCAATGCGGGCCCGTCCAGGTTCGCCATCAGCGTGTCGGCGGCCTGCTGTTCGCTGATGAAGTGGTTGCAGAACACATGGCCGTTGCCGGTGCGGTGCTGCAGTGGAATGCGCCACTGCCAGCCCGCCTGTCGCGCCGTGGCGCGCGTGTACGGCGTCATCACCGTGTTTTCGCAGGGCACGGCCCAGGCGCGGTTGGCCGGCAGCCAGTGGCTCCAGTCCTCGTAGCCGGTCTTCAGCGTCTGTTCGATCAAGAGGCCGCGAAAGCCGCTGCAGTCGATGAACAGGTCGCCTTCGACACGGCGGCCGTCGTCCATCACCACCGCATCGACGAAGCCGTCCGTGGCGCGCTGCGTGGCCGCGCTGATCTTGCCTTCCAGCCGCACCACGCCCAGCTTTTCGGCATAGCGGCGCAGGAAGGCGGCATAGAGGCCGGCATCGAAGTGGTAAGCATGGGCAATCTCGCCCAGCGGGCTCTTGCCCATCTCGGGCTGCGCGCGCTGGAACTTGCCCATGCGCGCGGCCACGGTGTTGATGCTGTAGTCCTCCAGCCCGCTGGCCTGGCCCAGGGCACGCATCTTCAGCCAGTACTGGTGGAACTTCGTCAGCCCGATGTCCGGCCCCAGCGGGCCGAAGCCATGGATGTAGCTGTCGCCCTGGCGGCCCCAGTTGACGAACTCGATGCCCAGCTTGAAGGTGGCGCTGGTCTGGCGCATGAACTCGTTCTCGTCGAGTTCCAGCGCCTGGTTGTAGACGTTGATGAGCGGGATCGTGGCCTCGCCCACGCCCACCGTGCCGATGTCTTCGCTTTCGATCAGCGTGATACGCCAGGCCGTGCCCAGCAGCTTGGCCAGGGCCGCGGCGGCCATCCAGCCGGCGGTGCCGCCACCGGCGATGACGATGTGCTGGATGTGGGTAGGCTGCATGGGGCTTCCTGGTGAGGGCGTGAGGGGGATTGTCCGAAAGTGAAAAAGCCCTTGCCGGGCCGGCAAGGGCTTGTCGGGCAAAGCCAGGTCAGAACTTGTAGCTCACCCCGAACAAAATGGTGCGGCCGTTCTCGTCCAGCTTGGTGTCGTTGCCCGAACCCGTGTCGTATTCGCGATAGGGTTCGTTGGTGGCGTTGTTCACCTGCAGCAGCACCCCCAGGCCCTTGGCGAAGCCGCTGCTGAATTCATAGCCCAGCTGCACGTCCACCAGGGTTTCGCCGCGGGCGTACTTGAATTCGCGGTCGGCGCCGAAGCCTTCGATCTCGGCGATGAACGAAGACCGCTTGCGGCTGGCCACACGTGCCGAGAAGCCGTACTTTTCGTAGTAGCCCGTCAGCTGCGTGACGGTGCGCGACAGGCCGGGCAGTGGCCGCACGTCGCCGTCGCCGAAGGGCCGGATGGCGCTCTTGGTGTCGGAGAAGCTCACCTGCACGCCGAAGCCATCCAGCACCGGGGTCAGCAGGTTCAGTGGCACGGAAGCCGCCAGTTCGATGCCCTTGATCGTGCCGCCCTTGCCGTTCACCGGCTGGGTGAATTCGCCGATGTTCGACACCGGCACGCGGCCCGACAGGTTCGGGAAGCCGGTGAAGTCGTAGGCCGTGTTCTTGAACTCGAAGATGTAGCTCTTCAGGTCCTTGTAGAACAGTGCGGCCGACACATAGCCCTTGTTGCCTGCGAAATACTTTTCGGCTGACAGGTCGTAGGCCATGGCGCGGAACGGGTCCAGCTTGGCGTTGCCGCCGCTGCCCGTCCAGCGGCGCTGGTCGTTCACCTCGCTGCGGCTGAAAGACCGCAGTTGGTCCATGCGCGGCTTGGCCATCTGGCGGCCGATGCCGGTGCGCAGGAACATGTCGTTGCCCAGCTCGAAGGCCAGGTTCACCGAAGGCAGCACGTCGGTGTAGCTCTTGCCGTCGGTGCGCAGGGTGAAGGTACCCTGGCTGGTGTTGTCCACCACCGGTGCAGTGGACCGCTGGTCGGTGTTCACCACTTGTACGCCGGCATTGCCGCGCACCGGCAGGCCGAAGAGTTCAGTGTCAACGTCGCCCTTCACGAAGAAGGTCTTGACGTCTTCCTTCACCGTCCAACCCTTGTTCAGGATGTCGCCGTTGACGTTGGCGTCCAGGCGATAGCTGCTGGGGTAGGCGGCGGCGGGGTCGAAGCTGATGGTGCCGCTGGGGCTGCCCGGCAGGTTCAGCGTGCCGGCGCCGGCGGGCAGTGCGCCGCCGGGGTTGGGGAAGCCGTTGCTGATGTTCGTGCGCCCCGGCAGGCGCAGGAAGTTTTCGGCCGCACCCTTGGTCTTTTCGCGCTGGTTGAAGTTCACGCCCGCACCCACGCGCGAGAAGAAGCCGCTCAGGTCGCGTTCCACGCCCAGGCGGATGGCCTTGATCTTGTCGTCGGTGGTGATGATCTTGTCGTAGCCGTTCTGGCCCCAGCTCTCGGGGTCGGTGAGGCGCACGATGGCGGGGTTGCCGTGGTCGTACTGGAAGGCGGTGATGCTGCTGTAGTTGCCTACCGTCACGTTGCCCGGCAGGGGCCGGCTGTTCACCGTGTCGTAGACGCCGGCTTCCATCTCGACGATCTGTTCCTTGCTCTTGGCGCTGGACGTGCTCAGGTCCACCGTGCCCTGCCAGCCTTCGGCGAACTTCCACTTCGTGTTCCAGCCGAAGGACTTCAGGTCGTCTTCACGCGGTTCCCAGATGGTGCGCGACAGCGGGTTCACGTTGCCCCACACGCCGCTGATCAGCCGGCCGTTGGTCACCACCGCGTTCGTCAGCGTGGGCGACTGGTAGGCCAGGGTGCCGCCCTTCCAGCTGTCGTTGACCTGGATTTCCAGGCCGCGCTTGGTGACGTCCTTGTCGAACTTCGAATAAAAGAAGTCGACGATGCTGCTCACGTCCTTGTTGGGCTTGAATTCGATCGCACCCATCGCGCCAGTGCGGGTCTCGTCGGTTTCGTCGACGAAGAACTTGAAGCCCTGGTTGAAGGTGAAGTTGGCGCCGCCGTTGACGTTGGCAAAGCTGCCGGTGTTGGACGTGTCGTAGGTCTCGTTGCGCGACTTTTCGGTCTTCGTGGTCAGGCGCGCCACGCCGAAGGCCACGCCCACGGTGCGGTTGGCGAACTGGTCGATGTAGGTGAGGCTGACGCGGTTGCCGTCGCCGCTGAAAGGCGTGCCGCCGCCATTCTTTTCACCCCGAACGTTGATGGCAATGGTGCGCTGGCCGAAGGACAGCGGGCGCACGGTTTCCAGGTCCAGCGTGCCCGCCAGGCCCTGGCCCACCAGGGCTGCGCTGGGCGTCTTGTAGACCGTGACCTTGTTGATCAGTTCTGAAGGGAACTGGTCGAATTCGACGCTGCGGTTGTTGCCAGTGGACACCTGTTCGCGGCCGTTCAGCAGCGTGTTGGCAAAGTCGCCCGACAGGCCGCGGATGTTGATTTCCGTTGCGCGGCCGTTCACGCGCTGGGCGGCAATGCCGGGCAGGCGGGCGATCGATTCGGCAATGCTGCTGTCGGGCAGCTTGCCGATGTCTTCGGCCGAGATCGCTTCGACGATGCCGTCGGCCCCCTTCTTGGTGGCGATGGCGCTTTCGATGCCACGCCGGATGCCGGTGATGGTGACGGTGGCCGCCGGGGCCGTGGCCTGCTGGGCCAGCGCCGCGCCGGGCCAGGCGCCCACGGCGGCAAAGGTGGCAGCAACGGCTGCAGCCACGGGTGTGGCGCGCCACAGCATCGGGGTGTGCGGGGTCTTGGAATGCTTCATCGGGTCTCCTGCGGACATCGGTGGGCTGGGGGCGCGGCTGCGGGCGACGTGCTGCATGGCCAGCTGCCCAGCCTGAAATCCATGTTTGGGCGCTGGGTTTGTACCAAAACTAGATTCCTTCCTTCCTGATGTAAACCCTAGATCGGTGCGTTTGCGCATCATTTGGATGGTATCTATGGCACAGATACCGGAGCATCCGCCCTTGGGCGCACCGCTGCAGTGCGTCATCTCACGCTTTCGGATGAAGATGTAGCCAAACTACAGGTTGCACCTTTAGCTGCGCTCCGCCCTATTTGTTGCCTCATTTGCCACCCTGTTGCGACCGAGCCGCCATGCCCACACACCGCCCGCCTGCCTGGAACATCTGGAAGGCCCTGAGCCTGTTCGCCGCGGTGCTGCCGCTGGCCGTGGCCGCCCAGTCGCCGGCTGAAGCCGCCCTGCCGCAGCCCACGGTGGGCACGCTGCAGCGCGTCGAAGGCCTGGTCTGGCGCCATGTGGATGCGCGCCAGGTCCTGGTCTGGCTGCCTGCGGGTTACGACCCGGCAGCACAGCCCGCGCGGCGGTACAACGTGCTGTACATGCACGACGGGCAGATGCTGTTCGACGCGCGCACGACCTGGAACCGGCAGGCCTGGCATGTCGACGTCACGCTGCAGCGCCTGATCGACGCAGGCCGTGTTCCCGACACGCTGGTGGTGGCGGTGTGGAACAACGGCCCGCTGCGCCACAGCGAATACTTCCCGCAGAAGTTCCTGCCATTCGTGGCAGAACCCTTGCGCGCGCAGTTCATCGGCCAGGCGCTGCGCGGCCAGCCGCGCGCGGACGCCTACCTGCGCTTCCTGGTCGAGGAACTCAAGCCGCTGATCGACAGCCGCTACCCCACCCGGCCCGGGCGTGAGCACACCTTCATCATGGGCAGCAGCATGGGCGGGCTGATTTCGATCTACGCCATGAACGAATACCCGCAGGTCTTCGGCGGTGCCGCTGGTTTGTCCACGCACTGGGTGGGCAGCGGCCAGCCCAATGCCGCGTTGCCGCTGGCAGCCTTCAATTACCTGCGCGACCACCTGGCCGACCCCGCAACGCACCGGCTGTACATGGACCACGGCACAACCGAGCTGGACGCGATCTACGCGCCCTACCAGCGCTTCGTCGACGAGATCGTGCGCGACCGCGGCTACACCGCCGCCAGCAGCGCCAGCCGCGTGTTCGACGGCACCGGCCACAACGAACGCGCCTGGGCACAGCGGCTGGAAGTGCCGCTGCTCTTCCTCATGGGGCGGCCTTGACCCTGGGGAAGCCCTGCGAGTCCTGACCACAGGGTCCCAGAACGCAAAAAAGGCGGGTAAACCCGCCTTTTTCGACCGGACGCTGAAGAACTTACTTCTTCGGCTCTTCCTTCTTCATTTCCTTCTTGGCTTCTTCCTTCTTGGCTTCGGCCTTCTTTTCCATCTTCTTCTCGGCGGCGCTGGCCGGCTTGGCGGCGGCGTCGGCCTTGCCGGCGTGCGAGGCGGCGTGAGCGTTGAATGCCACGGCAGAGAAGGCGGCCAGGATCAGGGCGGCGAGGGTCTTGGTCATGAAAAGTCTCTTTTCAGTTCAGCAGGGTTGGATAAGTCCTGTCGCCACCGGCTGTGCTGGCGTCGACAGCCGGTACAACGCCGCGTCAGCGCCGGCGGTTGACAGGTTTTTCAATGACCTCGCAATTCCAGGGCAAATGCCGAACCCGTCAGCGCTGCCTGGGTGTCGGTGATCAGCGCCGTGGGAATGGCCTGAAGATAGGCCTGGAAACGGCCCTTGGCTTCGAAACGCTGGCGGAAAGGCGAAGAGAAGAAGCGGTCACCCAGCCGCGGCACGATGCCCCCACCGATGTAGACGCCGCCACGGGCGCCCAGCGTCAGCGCCACGTTGCCGGCAAAGCTGCCCAGCAGGGCGCAGAAGCTGTCGACTGTGCGTTGGCACAGGGCGTCGCCGGTCTGCAGTGCGCCGTCGACCACTTCGCTGGCGGAAAGCGGTGCAGCCGCAGCCTGGCCCAGCACCTGGGCCACGGCAGCGTGCAGCAGCGGCAGGCCGATGCCCGACAACAGCCGTTCGGCCGACACATGCGCATGTTCGCGGCGCACCGCCGCCAGCACGGCGGCGTCGAAGTCGTCGGCTGCCGACAGGGTGGCATGCCCACCTTCGCCTGGCACGGCCACCCAACCTTGCGCGGTGGGCAGCAGCCCGGCCACGCCCAGGCCGGTGCCGGGCCCGATGACGGCCAGGCACGACCCGGGCAAACCCTGGTCTGGCCCGCCGAAACGGCGCAGCTGTTGCGGCTGCAGGCGCGGCAAGGACAGGGCCAGTGCTTCGAAGTCGTTCAGCACCAGCAGTTCGTCCAGCCCTAGTTCAGCACGCGTGGCGGCGCGTGAAAACGACCAGCCGCTGTTGGTGAAACGCACTTCGTCGCCCGCCACGGCCGTGGCCACGGCCCAGGCTGCAGCCCGGGGCGGGCAGTAAGCGATGCCCAGCCGGTCGCGCAGCTGGGCCAGGTAGTGGCGCGCCGCGGCAGCTGGCCCGGCATGGCCCGCTGCCGGCAGGCTCAGCACATGGCTGGGGGCGGCGGCGCCGTCGTCCAGCCAGCCGAAGCGGGCATTCGTGCCGCCGATGTCCGCCAGCAACCAGGGCCGGGCCAGACCCACGCGGCTGAGGGGCTGGCGCGGGCTTTCAGTCTCACAGGGCTGCATAAAGGGACGGTAGCAAAACTACATGGGGCTCACAAGTCAGGCCAGCCCGCAGCCACGAACGCCCGAAAAGCGGGGTGCGAAGGGGTGTCGGCCGGGGCGCATCGCAGTCGGGCGGGCATGTAATCGTGCTACAGCCGCTGGCCCTCTACATGCCCTGCAAGCCCCGGGCCCGGGCACAATCCCCGGCGATGAATCCTGCCGCCACCGCAGCCTTCGACAGCCCCCGCCTGCTGGCCGACATCGGCGGCACCTACGCTCGCTTCGCGCTGGAACTGGCGCCCGGCCGGTTGGCGCACATGGCGTCTTTGCGCTGCGCAGCGCACGCCGACTTCCATGCTGCCGTCAGCGCCTACCTGCAGGCCCTGCCGCCGGGGGCGCTGGGCGCGGGCTCGGGTCAGGCGCTGGAACACGCGGCGGTGGCCATCGCCAACCCGGTCGAAGGCGACCGCGTGCGCATGACCAATTACCACTGGCAGTTCAGCATCGAACAGATGCGCCAGCGCCTGGGCCTGCAGACCCTGGTGGTGGTGAACGACTTCACCGCCCTGGCCATGGCGCTGCCGCGGCTGGCGCCGGGCCAGCGCCGCCAGGTGGGCGGCGGGCAGGTGGTGGAACGCAGCGTGATCGGCGTGCTGGGCGCGGGCACGGGGCTGGGCGTCAGTGGCCTGATCCCCGCCGGCGACGGCTGGGTGGCGCTGGGCACCGAAGGTGGCCACACCAGCTTTGCCCCGCGCGACGAGCGCGAGATCGCCATCCTGCGCTACGCGCTGCAGCGCTTCGACCATGTGTCGTTTGAACGCCTGCTCTCGGGCCCAGGCCTGGAACTGGTCGACGCCGCGCTGCGCGACCGCGCCGGGCTGCCTGCCGCTGGCCTGCCGGCACCCGAGATCACACGCCGCGCGCTGGACGGCAGCGACGCGCTGTGCGCCGAAGCCGTGGACACCTTCTGCGCCATGCTGGGCACGGCCGCGGCCAATATGGCGGTGACGCTGGGTGCCTTGGGGGGCGTGTACATCGGCGGCGGCATCGTGCCGCGGCTGGGCGAGTATTTCGACCGCAGCCCCTTCCGTGCCCGCTTCGAAGACAAGGGCCGCTTCAGCGATTACCTGCGCGCCATCCCCAGCTTCGTGGTGACGGCTGAAAACGCCACCTTCCTGGGCGCTTCGGCCATCCTGGCCACGCAGCTGCAGGCGCTGCAGGGCGGCGAAGGCGCGGCGCTGCTGGGGCAGATCCGGCGTTCGCGCGACAAGCTGTCGCCAGCCGAAAAGCGCGTGGCCGAACATGTGCTGGCGCACCCGCGAGCCGCGCTGTCGGAACCGATCGCCGAAATCGCCCGCGCCGCGGCGGTCAGCCAGCCCACCGTCATTCGCTTCTGCCGCAGCCTGGGCTGCGAAGGCCTTTCTGACTTCAAGCTGCGACTGGCCTCGGGTCTGTCCGCCACGGTGCCTGTCACGCACACTCAGGTGACGGTGGAAGACAGCATGCTGGAACTCGGCGTGAAGGTGCTGGGCAACACCGCCAGCGCCATCCTGCAGCTGCGCGAGCAGCTCAACCGCGACACCCTGGGCCGCGCGATCGACGTGCTGAGTGCGGCGCAACGCATCGAATTCTTCGCCGTCGGCCACTACGGCGTAGTGGCCGACGACGCGCAGTTCAAGTTCCTGCGCTTCGGCGTGCCGTCGGCAGCCATCACCGACACCCGGCTGCAGCTGCTGTCCGCCAACGTGCTGCGGCCCACCGATGTGGTGGTCATCATCAGCAGCAGCGGGCGCGTGGACGACCTGCTGGCCGTGGCCGAGGTGGCGCGCGAACGCGGCGCGGCCGTGATCGTCATCACCGCCAGCCATTCGCCGCTGGCGAAGAAGGCCGACGTGGCCCTGATCGTCGACCACGTCGAGGACGTGGCCACCCAGCTGCCCATGGTCAGCCGCATCCTGCACCTGCTGGTGATCGACATCCTGGCCGTGGGCGTGGCCATGCGCCGCGGCCGCGACGGCGGCGTGGTGGTGCCGGCGCTGGCGGCGGCGGCCAGCGTCGGGCTGGACGAAGCCGGGCCCGAGCTGGCGCCCGGCCTGCCGGCCCCCACCCCGGTGGCGGCCGCGCGGCGTGCAGGATTGGGCATCAGCGCCGCCACCCCGCTGGCCCAGCTGACTTCCCACAGCCGATAGAATTAAAGGGTTTCCGAGGAGCGTTGCGACAGGGCCTTGCCCTGCCAGGCTCGGACATCCGCCCTGGCCGCCCCGGCCGCCTGGCGGGCTGCAACGGCGCTCAGCCCTGAACAAGGACTGAGCCCCATGAGCGCATCAAGCCCCGCCACTGCAGCTGCCCCCGCCCCCGCCCCCGGCCCCATGCGCCTGTCGGGCCTGGAACCCGTCAGCCTGGGCGCCCCCGGCATCGGCAGCCTGTTCGCCAACATCGGCGAGCGCACCAACGTCACGGGCAGCAAGGCCTTCGCCCGGATGATCCTGGAAGGCCGCTTCGAAGACGCGCTGAGCGTGGCGCGCCAGCAGGTGGAAAACGGCGCCCAGATCATCGACGTCAACATGGATGAGGCGATGCTGGACAGCCAGGCGGCGATGGACCGCTTCCTGAAGTTGATCGCCGGCGAACCCGAGATCGCGCGCGTGCCGATCATGATCGACAGCAGCAAGTGGGCCGTGATCGAAGCCGGCCTGAAATGCGTGCAGGGCAAGGGCATCGTCAACAGCATCAGCCTGAAGGAAGGCGAGGCTGAATTCAAGCGCCAGGCGCGCCTGGTGCGCCGCTATGGTGCCGCCGCGGTGGTGATGGCCTTCGACGAAAAGGGCCAGGCCGACACCTACCAGCGCAAGATCGAGATCTGCGAACGCGCCTACAAGGTGTTGACCGAGCAAGTGGGCTTCCCACCCGAAGACATCATCTTCGACCCCAACATCTTCGCCATCGCCACCGGCATCGAGGAACACAACAACTACGCTGTGGACTTCATCGAGGCCACGCGCTGGATCAAGCAGAACCTGCCCGGGGCCAAGGTCAGCGGCGGCGTTTCCAATGTGTCCTTCAGCTTCCGCGGCAACGACCCGGTGCGCGAAGCCATCCACACCGTCTTCCTGTACCACGCCATCCAGGCCGGCATGGACATGGGCATCGTCAACGCCGGCATGGTGGGCGTCTACGACGACCTGGAACCCACCCTGCGCGAACGCGTGGAAGACGTCGTGCTGAACCGCCGTGCCGACGCCGGCGAACGCCTGATCGAAGTGGCCGAAAGCGCCAAGGGCGCGGCCAAGGACGACAGCGCCCGCCTGGCCTGGCGCGCAAACGACGTCGAACATCGCCTGAGCCATGCCCTGGTGCACGGCATCACCGAATTCATCACCGACGACACCGAAGAAGCCTGGCGCGCCATCGAAGCCAAGGGTGGCCGCCCGCTGCACGTGATCGAAGGCCCGCTGATGGCCGGCATGAACGTGGTCGGCGACCTGTTCGGCCAGGGCAAGATGTTCCTGCCGCAGGTGGTGAAGAGCGCACGCGTGATGAAGCAGGCCGTGGCCCACCTGCTGCCCTACATCGACGCCGAAAAACTGGCGATGGTGGAAGCCGGCGGCGAAGCCAAGGCCAAGGGCAAGATCGTGATCGCCACCGTGAAGGGCGACGTGCACGACATCGGCAAGAACATCGTCACCGTCGTCCTGCAGTGCAACAACTTCGAAGTCGTGAACATGGGCGTGATGGTGCCCTGCCAGGACATCCTGGCCAAGGCACGCGAAGAAGGCGCCGACATCATCGGCCTGAGCGGCCTGATCACGCCCAGCCTGGAGGAGATGCAGTTCGTCGCGGCTGAAATGCAGCGCGACCCGTACTTCCGCAACAAGAAGGTGCCGCTGTTGATCGGCGGCGCCACCTGCAGCCGCGTGCACACGGCAGTGAAGATCGCGCCGCATTACGAAGGCCCGGTGGTCTACGTGCCCGATGCATCGCGCAGCGTGGGTGTGTGCAGCGACCTGCTGAGCGACGAACGCGCCGCGAAGTACATCGACGAACTGAAGGCCGACTACGAACAGGTGCGCACCCTGCACGCGGCGAAGAAGGCCACGCCGCTGGTGACGCTGGCGGCCGCGCGCGCCAACAAGACGAAGATCGACTGGGCCGCCTACACGCCGCCGGTGCCGAAGTTCATCGGCCGCCGCACCTTCAAGAACTACGACCTGGCCGAGCTGGCGAACTACATCGACTGGGCCCCGTTCTTCCAGACCTGGGACCTGGCCGGCAAGTTTCCGGACATCCTGCGCGACGAAGTGGTGGGCCACGAGGCGCAGCGCGTCTTCAGCGACGGCAAGCGCATGCTGCAGCGCCTGGTGGAAGGCCGCTGGCTGCAGGCCAATGGCCTGGTGGCGCTGCTGCCAGCCAACACCGTGGGCGACGACACCATCGAGGTCTACACGGACGAGACGCGCAGCACGGTGGCGTTGCGCTGGAACCCGCTGCGGCTGCAGACCGAGCGCCCGGTGGTGGACGGCGTGAAGCGGGCGAACCGCAGCCTGGCCGACTTCATCGCGCCCAAAGGCGTGAAGGCCGACTACATCGGCTGCTTCGCCGTCACCGCCGGCATTGGCGTGGAAAAGCGCGAGAAGATCTTCGAGGCCGACCACGACGACTACAGCGCCATCCTCTTCAAAGCCCTGGCCGACCGCCTGGCCGAGGCCTTTGCCGAGAAGCTGCACCAGCGCGTGCGCACCGACCTGTGGGGCTACGCGCCCGATGAGCAGCTGGACACCGCAGCCTTGATCGCCGAGCAGTACCGCGGCATTCGTCCCGCGCCCGGCTACCCGGCCTGCCCGGACCACAGCGTCAAGCGCGCGATGTTCGACGTCATGCAGTGCGGCGAGATCGGCATGGGCCTGACCGAGAGCCTGGCCATGACGCCGGCGGCCAGTGTCAGCGGCTTCTACATGGCGCACCCCGAGGCGAGCTACTTCAACGTGGGCCGCATCGGTGAAGACCAGGTGGAAGACTGGGCCGCGCGCGAGCAGATCGCGCAGGACCTGGCGCGCCGCCTGCTTGCACCTGCACTCGGCTGAATGCGGGGGCGCGGTCGGACAGACCGGGCCCTGACATACGCCAGGCACGAAAAGCTGGCCATCATCCGGGCCTGGAACAACGATTGGCTGGCTGTGAAGCAACGCCCACCGCTTTTCTCGCTACCGCTGGCGGCCCTGCTGGCACGCGCCTCGACGGCCATCTTGGTCTGTGCCACCGCCGCGCTGTTGGCCGGCTGCGGTGCCGAACGCGACAGCGCCGCTGCAGCGGCTTCGGCCGACGCCCGCGCCCAGGCCCTGGCCGCCGCGGGCCAGGGCGGGCAGCGGGGCGGCGGCGAGCCCATCGACCTGCCCGCCAGCGAAGCCGAGGCGCGCCGCTTCCTGTCCTTCGCCAGTTTCGGCCCCAACGAAGCGCAGCTGCAGGACCTGATGCGCGTGGGCTACAGCGCCTGGATCGACGCCCAGTTCACCCTGCCCGCCACGTCGCACCGCGCCTACTGGGACGCGCAGGCCGCGCTGCTGGCGCAGACCAGCCCGGGCGACGACCCCGGCACCAACGGCGTGCTGGAAGCCTGGTGGCTGCAGGCGCTGAACGGCCCCGACCAGCTGCGCCTGCGCGTGGCTTACGCGCTGTCGCAGATCTTCGTGCTGTCGGCGGTGGACGGCGAAGTCACGGCCCAGGCCCGGGCGCTGGCGGCCTGGCAGGACATGCTGGCACTTGAGGTCTTCGGCAACTACCGCAGCCTGCTGGAAAACGTGGCCCGCCACCCGCTGATGGGCCGCTACCTCACCCACCTGCGCAACGAGAAGGCCAACCCCGCCACGGGCCGCGTGCCCGACGAGAACTTCGCGCGCGAAGTCATGCAGCTGTTCTCCATCGGCCTGGTGCTGCTGAACCCCGATGGCAGCCCGGTACTGCGCGACGGCCAGCCGGTGGAAACCTACGGGCCCGACGACGTGACGCAGCTGGCACGCGTGTTCACCGGCTGGAGCTTCGACTGCCCCGCCTTCCCCAGCAACCTGTGCTTCACCAGCGGCTTTGGCAGCAACGGCGCGGCCGACCCCGACCGCGAATTCAAGCCGATGCGGGGCTACCCGCAGTTCCACAGCCCCGAGCCGAAGACCTTCCTGGGCGTGACCATCCCAGCCCAGAACCCGGCCGACCCGCAGGCCAGCCTGCAGCTGGCGCTGGACACGTTGGCCGCGCACCCCAACGTCGGGCCCTTCATCGGCCGCCAGCTCATCCAGCGCCTGGTGATGAGCAACCCCAGCCCGGCCTATGTCGCCGCCGTTTCAGCCGTCTGGGCCGATAACGGCCAGGGCGTGCGCGGCGACCTGAAGGCCGTGGTGAAGACCATCCTGCTGCACCCGGAAGCGCGCAGCCCCCTGGCCACGCCGCAGGCCGGCAAGCTGCGCGAACCGGTGCTGCGGCTGGCGGCCTTCCTGCGCGCTTTCCCGCACACCAGCCTGTCGGGCCGCTGGCAGATCGGCGACACCGACCTGCCCGGCGAACAGCTGGGCCAGACGCCGTTGCGTTCGCCTTCGGTCTTCAACTTCTACCGCCCGGGCTACGCCGCGCCGCTGTCGCAGAGCGCTGCCGCGGGCATGGTCGCGCCTGAGCTGCAGCTGCTGAATGAAACCACCGTGGCCGGCTACGTGAACTACCTGGGTGACGGGTTGATCCGCGGCTTCGGCGCTGAAGTGCTGGCCGAAGTGGAAGGTAACCTTGTCTTCCTGCCCGACCTGCAGCGCGACTGGTCGCCCGAGCTGGCGCTGGCCGCCACGCCGGAAGCCCTGGTCGACCATGTGCTGGCCCGGCTGGTCTACGGCGACCCGGGGCGTGGCCGCTTCCGCAGCGAAGTGCTGCAGGCCGTGCAGGCCACGCCCTTGCCGGCCCTGCAGCCCGGCGGCGCCAACCAGGGCGCTGTGGACCAGGCGCTGCGCCAGCGCGTGCGCATCGCGCTGCTGCTGACACTGGCGGCGCCTGAATTCGGGGTGCAGCCATGAGCTTTGAAGCCAACGCCAGCCGCCGCCATTTCCTGCGCCAGGCCGCGGCCTATGGCGCCCTGCTGGGCCCGGCCGCGCCGCTGGCGCTGCATCTGACCGGGCTGGGCGCAGCTGCAGCCCTGGGCCTCAAGGCCGGCTCGGCCCGGGCCGGTGGAACGACCAGCGACTACCGCGCCCTGGTCTGCGTCTTCCTCTACGGCGGCAACGACGCTTACAACACCGTGCTGCAGACCGACCGTAGCAACCAGGCGGCTTACCGGGTCACGCGCGGCCAGGGGCCCGACCCCATCGCGCTGCTGCCCGTGGGCGTGCCGCCCAACCCCGCTGCCCCGCCAGGCAGCCCGGCTTGGCTGGGCGGCACGCTGCTGCTGCCCAGCAGCGTCGCGTCGCGCACGTCGCCGCTGGCCGTGCACCCGCAGCTGTCGGCGCTGCCGGGCCTGTCGGCGGCCGGCCGGCTGGCGGTGCTGGCCAACATCGGCCCACTGCGAATGCCCACCACAAAGGCCCAGTACGCTGACCCGCAGCACCCGCGGCCGGCGCGCCTGTTCAGTCACAACGACCAGCAGAACACCTGGCTTTCTGGCGCGCCTGAAGGCAGCACCCTGGGCTGGGGCGGCCGCCTGGCTGACCAGGTGCAGGCCCTGAATGGGCAGCCCGCGTTCACGGCGGTCTCGGCCAGCGGCAACGCCGTCTGGCTGGCGGGTGCCAACGTGCGGCCCTACCAGGTCGACACCCAGGGCGCCATCCGCCTGGGCGTGAATGCCAGCGGCCAGCTGTTCGATTCGGCCGTGGCCGGTGCCACGCTGCAGCGGCTGGTGTCGCAGTCGCGCAGCGGCCTGCCGCTGGAAGCCGACGTGGCGGGCGTCGGTGCACGTTCGATCGCCGCCGAAGCCCTGCTGCGCAGCGCCCTGCGGCCCGCCAGCGACCCCGATTTCGGCACGCCCCCGCCCGGCGGCAGCTACCAGCCGCAGGCAGACCCACGCCTGCAGTTTGCCGACCCGCTGACCGGCGTCAGCGCCTACAACCGCCTGGCCGCGCAGCTGCAGGTGGTGGCCCGGCTCATCGACGCCGGGCTGCGCAACACCGCGGCGGTGCAGCGCCAGGTGTTCTTCGTCAGCCTGGGCGGCTTCGACACGCACAGCGGCCAGAACCGCAGCCACGCGCGGCTGATGGCCCAGCTCTCGCATGGCCTGCAGTACTTCGACGGCGTGCTGGGCGCCCTGGGCGCGCAGGACCGTGTGACCAGCTTCACCGCCAGCGACTTCGGCCGCAGCTTCACCAGCAATGGCGACGGCACCGACCACGGCTGGGGCGCGCACCACTTCGTGCTGGGCGGCGCGGTGCGCGGCGGGCGCAGCTATGGCGCGATGCCGCAGCTGGCGACGAAGAACCCTGGCGACAACGGCTTCGACGCCAGCCCCGACCTGCTGGCCAACGGCGTGATGCTGCCCAGCATCGGGGTCGACCAGCTCGGCTACACCCTGGGGCGCTGGTTCGGGGTCTCGGGCCCGGCACTTCTGGACACGTTCCCGGACCTGAACCAGTTCAACCCCAGCACGCACGACCTGGGCTTCCTGCGCGCCTGAAAGGCCCGGGCGCGCACACCCGCTGGTGGCCGGCACCACCAGGCGTGAACAGTCGCGACCAGCGGTAAGCGCTGTTTCGGCCGTGCAGGAATTCGCAGACCGGGGCCAGGCCCGGACCGGAAGATGGCGTCCGTTGGAACCGCCCATCTGCTGCCAGGAATGCTGCCCATGCCGACCCTCTTGCGCCCCTATCGCCTGGCCCCGCTGGCCCTGCTGGCCAGCCTGATGCTGGCCGCCTGCGGCGGTGGCGGGGGCGGCAGCGACGCGGGCAGCGCGGCCACGCCCGTCGGCAGCGCGCCGGGCGGTGGCGGCGCCCAGCCCGTGGTCGACAGGCCGGCCACCCGGCTGGACGCGGCGCGCTTCCTGGCGCAGGCCAGCTTCGGCGCCACCGACGCCGAGATCGACCGCCTGATGGCCATGGGCTACGGCCCCTGGATCGACGAACAGCTGGCCCTGCCCCTGCCAGCGGTGTCGCACCGCGCCTGGTGGGACAGCCGCAACGCCACCATCGCCGCTGCCACGGCGGGCGCGCGGGCTGGGCAGGACCAGGTGATCGAAAGCTTCTGGCGCCAGGCCCTGACCGGCCCCGACCAGCTGCGTCAGCGCGTGGCTTATGCCTTGTCGCAGACCTTCGTCGTCAGCATGGTCGACAGCAGCGTGGGCAACGAACCGCGCGCCGTGGCGGCCTGGATGGACATGCTGGGCGAACGCGGCTTCGGCACCTATCGCGAACTGCTGCAGTCGGTGGCCTTGCATCCGATGATGGGCCTGTACCTGTCCCACCTGCGCAACCAGAAGGCCGACCCGCGCACCGGCCGCGTGCCCGACGAGAACTTCGCGCGTGAAGTCATGCAGCTGTTCTCGATCGGCCTGGTGGAACTGAACGAAGACGGCAGTGCGCGCGGCACCAGCGACGGCCGCATCGAGACCTACACCGCGGCCGACGTCTCGGGCCTGGCCAAGGTCTTCACCGGCTGGTCCTGGGCCTGCCCGGAATGGCCCGACAACAGCTGCTTCTTCAACGGCAGCGCCAACGGCAACAGCGACCCCGACCGCGCCATCAAGCTGATGATGGCTTACCCGCAGTACCACAGCACCGAAGAGAAACGCTTCCTGGGCGTGACCGTGCCGGCGCAGAGCCCGGCCGACCCCGCGGCCAGCCTGCGCGTGGCGCTGGACACGCTCGCGGCGCACCCGAACGTGGGGCCCTTCCTGGGCCGGCAGCTGATCCAGCGCCTGGTCACCAGCAACCCCAGCCCAGCCTATGTGCGCGACGTGGCGCGCGTGTTCGCCAACAACGGTAGCGGCGTGCGCGGCGACCTGAAGGCCGTGGTCAAGGCCATCCTGATGCACCCCGAAGCACGCGTGCAGTCGGCCACTTCGGGCAAGGTGCGCGAACCGGTGCTGCGCCTGGCCAGCTTCATGCGCGCTTACGGCCATCGCAGCGACAGCGGCTTCTTCCGCGTCGGCAACACCGACAGCAGCAGCACCAGCCTGGGCCAGACCCCGCTGCGCGCGCCGTCGGTCTTCAACTTCTACCGCCCGGCCTATGTGGCGCCGGGCACGGGCAGCGCAGCGCGCGCGCTGGCTGCCCCAGAGCTGCAGATCGTGCACGAGACCAGCGCCGCGGGCTACGTCAACTACATGCGCGACAACGTCAGCGCCGGTGTGGGCCAGACCAACGGCACGATCAACGGCACGGTCTTGAACCGGCGCGACCTGCAGCCCGACCTGGCTGCCGACCTGGCCGTGGCCGACAACCCCGGCACCCTGGTCGACCGCGTGCTGGCCCGGCTGCTGCTGGCCGCACCGGCGCCAGCCCTGCGCAGCGACATCGTCGACACCGTCACCCGCATCGCCCTGCCCGCAGCCACCGCCAGCAACGCTGCGCAGGTGGAAGCCGCGCGCCGCGCCCGCGTGAATGCCGCGCTGCTGCTGGTGCTGGCGTCACCTGAATACGCCGTTCAACCCTGAGGCCTGCCCATGTCCCACCTTCACAGCCAGGCCTCACGCCGCCAGTTCCTGCGCCAGGCCAGCCTGATGTCGGCCCTGACCGGCGTCGGCGCCCCTGCCGCACTGAACCTGCTGGCCGCTGGCCACGCGGCGGCACAGACCGCGGGCGACTACCGCGCCCTGGTGTGCCTGTTCCTGTTCGGCGGCAACGACAGCTACAACACGGTGCTGCCCACCGACGCTGCCAGCTGGCAGGCCTACAGCAGCGTGCGCAACCAGGCGCCCGACAGCATCGCCCTGCTGGCTCCCGGCACGGCGCCAGTGCCTGGCGCGGCGGCGGGTTCGCCCGCCCGGTTGGGTGGCGTGCTGCCGATCACGCCGGTCAACGCCCAGGGCCGCAGCTATGCCCTGCACCCCAGCCTGGCGCCGCTGCAGGGCCTGTTCAACACCGACCGGCGGCTGGCCGTGCTGCCCAACATCGGGCCGCTGCTGCAACCCACCAGCAAGGCGCAGTACGCGCTGGCCAGCCACCGCAAGCCCGCGAGCCTGTTCAGCCACAACGACCAGCAGACCACCTGGCAGGCCGGCGCGCCTGAAGGTGCCACGCGCGGCTGGGGCGGCCGCATGGGCGACTTGCTGGCCAGCGGCAACAGCCGCGCGGTCTTCACCTCGGTCTCGGCGGCCGGCAATGCCGTCTGGCTGTCCGGGCAGACGGTGCAGCAATACCAGGTGGGCAGCAACGGCGCCATCCGCGTGGGCGCCGACAGCAATGGCCGGGTTTACGGCAGCACCGACCTGGCCGCGGCGCTGGACCGCATCACCGCCCGGGCCCGCAGCCCACATGTTTTTGAGGCCGACCTGGCCGCCGTCACCGAACGCGCGCTGAATGCCGAAGCCACGCTGCGCACGGCGCTGAAGCCGGCCAGCGACCCGCTGTTCGGCACCGCGCCGGCCACCGGCACCTACAACCCCAACGCCGACCCCAAGCTGCAGTACGACAACCCGCTGACCGGCCAGCGCAGCTTCAACGCCCTGGCCCAGCAACTGCAGGTGGTGGCGCGCATGGTCGAAGCCGGCATGGCCGGGGCCACGGGCGTGCGGCGCCAGGTGTTTTTCGTCAGCCTGGGCGGCTTCGACACCCACGACCTGCAGAACCGCAACCATGCCGACCTGATGGCGCGCCTGGCGCAGGCGCTGCGCTACTTCGACACCACGCTCTCCGGGCTGAACGCGCTGAACAACGTCACCACCTTCACCGCCAGCGACTTCGGCCGTACCTTCACCAGCAACGGCGACGGCACCGACCATGGCTGGGGTTCGCACCACTTCGTGATGGGGGGCGCGGTGCGCGGTGGCGACCTGTATGGCCGCTTCCCCACGCTGGCGCTGAAGAACGCCAACAACAACAACTTCGACGCCAGCCCCGACCAGCTGGGCAACGGCGCGTTGCTGCCGGGCACGTCGGTGGACCAGCTGGGCACGACCCTGGGCGCCTGGTTCGGCCTGTCGCCAGCGCAGCTGCTGGACATCTTCCCGAACAGTGCCAACTTCGACGCTGCGGCGCGCAACCTGGGCTTCCTGCGCGCCTGAAGCCAGACGCTTGCAGCGGACCGAGCGGCTTACAAACATAAGCAAAAAAACGGGGAAGCTTTTCACGCAACTTGCTGAAAATGCCGCCACCAGCCGGTTCGACGGCCTGGCCAGACAGCAGGAGAGTTGCCGTGATCGATGCATTGCATGCCGCGCGCCACGCGGCCAGTCAAGAGGCTCAGGCCCCCCGCCCAGCACCGGCCTGGGCCACCTTCACGGCCGGCCTGGCCTTGCTGGCGCAATGCGCAGCAGCGCCTGCAGGGGCCGCGGGGCCGGTGGCTGCCGGCACCAGCCTCAGTGCTAACGCAAATGGCAACGCCAATGCCAATGCCAACGCCAATGCCAACGCCCGCCCCGCGACGCGCGTGCCCGCTGCGCGCGGCGTCGACCTGCCGGCTTCGCGCGGCGACGCCGCCCGCTTCCTGAGCTTCGCCAGCTTCGGCCCCAGCGCCACCGACACCGACGCGCTGATGGCCCTGGGCTACACCGCTTGGGTCGACCGCCAGTTCACCCTGCCGGCCACGTCGCACCGCGCCCACTGGGAGGCGCGTGACGCCCAGATCCAGACGGCCACCCCGGGCACCACCGCCGGGCAGGACCAGGTCTGGGAAAGCTTCTGGAAACAGGCCCTGAACAGCGAAGACCAGCTGCGTCTGCGCGTGGCCTATGCGCTGTCGCAGATCTTTGTCATTTCGGCCATCGACGGCAACGTGGGCGACCAGCCCCGCGCCATGGCGGCCTGGCTGGACATGCTGGGCGCCAATGCCTTCGGTAGCTACCGCCAGCTGCTGGAAGACGTGGCCCTGCACCCGCTGATGGGCTACTACCTGTCCCACATCCGCAACCAGAAGGCCGACCCGGCCACCGGCCGCATCCCGGACCAGAACTTCGCGCGTGAATCGATGCAGCTGTTCTCGATCGGCGTGCTGCGGCTGGAACCCGACGGCACGCCGATGCTGGTGAACGGCCAGCCGGTGGAAACCTATGGCCCGGCCGACGTGGCGGGCCTGTCGCAGGTCTTCACCGGCTTCAGCTTCGCCTGTGCCAACACCAGCGCCAACTGCTTCTTCAACGGCAACACGGGCGGCGCCACGCCCGTGTCCGACCCTGACCGCTTCTTCAAGCGCATGCAGGCCTATCCGCAGTACCACAGCACGGCGGTGAAGAGCTTCCTGGGCGTCACCATTCCAGCCCAGACCACGGCCAACCCCGCGGCCAGCCTGGCCGTGGCGCTGGACACGCTGGCCGCGCACTCCAACGTCGGGCCTTTTCTGTCGCGCCAGCTCATCCAGCGCCTGGTCACCAGCAACCCCAGCCCGGCCTATGTGCGCGACGTCGCGGCCGTGTTCGACAACAACGGCAGTGGCCAGCGCGGTGACCTGAAGGCGGTGGTGCGCGCCATCCTGCTGCACCCGCAGGCGCGCGCCACCGGCACAGCCAGTGCCAAGGTGCGCGAACCGGTGCTGCGCCTGTCGGCCTACCTGCGCGCCTTCCCGCACAGCAGCGACACCGGCTGGTGGCGCGTGGGCAACACCGACAACCCGAACGGGTCGCTGGGGCAGACGCCGCTGCGTTCGCCTTCGGTCTTCAACTTCTACCGCCCCGGCTACACGCCCCCGGGCACGCAGACCGCCGCTGCCGGGCTGGTGGCGCCGGAAATGCAGCTCGTGAACGAGAGCAGCGTTTCGGGCTGGGTGAATTACATGCGCGACAACCTGAACAGCGGTGTCGGGCAGGGCAACGGCACCGTCAACGGCGTGGTGCTGAACCGGCGCGACCTGCAGCGCAACTGGGCACCGGAAATGGCCCTGGCCACTCAGCCCACGGCGCTGGTGGCGGCGGTGGCCGACAAGCTGCTGTACGGCCGCGCCAGCGCCACGC
Source organism: Rubrivivax sp. (assembly GCA_027485165.1). Taxonomy (GTDB): domain Bacteria; phylum Pseudomonadota; class Gammaproteobacteria; order Burkholderiales; family Burkholderiaceae_C; genus Rubrivivax. Next base: position 38,741 of record JAIXRN010000076.1, on the reverse strand, counting down.
TGACGGGCGAAATCGCCACGGCGGTGGGCAAGATCGCCATCCCGGCGCTGAACCCGCAAGGCACCAACCAGGCTGCCATCGACACCGCCAAGCTGAACCGCGTGCGCTCGGCCGTGCTGCTGGTGCTGGCATCGCCTGAATTCCTGGCTGCGAAGTAGCTACACGGCAAGCCCCCCGGAAAGCCCCACCGAAAGACCGCCATGACCCGCACATCCAATCACTCGCGCCGCCACTTCCTGCGCCATGCTGCCGGCATGTCGACCCTGGTCGGCACTGGCGCCGCGCCGCTGGCCCTGAACCTGGCCGCCCTGGGCACGGCCGCGGCCCAGAGCGCGCCGGCGGGCGAATACCGCGCCCTGGTGTGCCTGTTCATGTATGGCGGCAACGACGCCTTCAACATGGTGCTGCCGCTGGAACGTTCGAACTGGCGTGCCTACACCACCACCCGCACGCAGGCGCCCGACCCGATCGCGCTGCTAGGCCCTGGCACGCCGCCGGTGGCCACGGCGGCGGCTGGTTCGCCGGCGCGGCTGGGCGGCGTGCTGACCATCACCCCCAGCAACGTGCGCAGCGGGCCCTATGCCCTGCACCCGCTGATGGGCAGCCTGCAGACCCTGTTTGCCAGCGACCGGCGGCTGGCCGTGCTGCCCAACGTGGGCCCGTTGATCCTGCCCACGACCAAGGCGCAGTACGCCATGGCCAGCCACCCCAAGCCCGACCGGCTGTTTTCGCACAACGACCAGCAAAACACCTGGCAGGCCCTGGGCCCCGAAGGCACCACCCAGGGCTGGGCAGGCCTGATGGGCGACCTGCTGGCCAGCCAGAACGCCAGGCCGGTGTTCACGGCCATTTCGGCCAGCGGCAATGCCGTCTGGCTGGCTGGCGAAACCGTCAAGCAGTACCAGGTCAGCGTCAACGGCGCCGTGCTGATGGGCGTGAACACCGCCGGGCAGCTGTTCGGGTCCACCGACGTGGGCACCGCACTGCAGCGGCTGACGGGCCTGGCCACGTCCACCCACCCCTTCGACGCCGACCTGGCCGCGGTGGCACGGCGTTCCATCGACGCCGAACTGGTGCTGCGCACTGCGCTGCGCGCGCCCAGCGACCCGGTCTTCGGCACGCCCCCCACCAGCGGCAACTACAGCCAGAACAACGACCCCAAGCTGCGCTACGACAACCCGCTGACCGGCGCCACCGCAGCCAACAGTCTGGCGCAGCAGTTCCAGGTGGTGGCACGCATGATCGACGCCGGCATGCGCGGCCTGAGCGGCGCGTCACGCCAGGTGTTTTTCGTCAGCCTGGGCGGCTTCGACACACACGACTTCCAGAACCGCAACCACGCCGACCTGATGGCGCGTCTGGCCCAGGGCCTGAAGTACTTCGACGACACGCTGGGCAACCTGGGCGCGCGCAACCAGGTCACCACCTTCACTGCCAGCGACTTCGGCCGCACCTTCACCAGCAACGGCGACGGCACCGACCATGGCTGGGGCGCGCACCATTTCGTGATGGGCGGGGCGGTGCGTGGCGGGCAGTTCTTCGGCAACTTCCCGGTGCTGTCGGTGAAGAACACCAACAACAACAACTTCGACGGCAGCCCCGACCAGCTGGGCAACGGGTCGCTGCTGCCCACGACATCGGTCGACCAGCTGGGCGCCACGCTGGGCCGCTGGATGGGTCTGTCGGACAACCAGCTGCTGGGCATCTTCCCGAACCTGGCGAACTTCAACCCCAGCGTGCGCAACCTGGGCTTCATGACCTGACCTGATCGGCAGGCCGCACGGGCGGCCTGCGCCGCGCCGCAGCCGCCACCAGGGCGGCAGCTAACATGCAGCGCTGCCATGCCGCCGCCGCCCGCCACCCTGAACAACGCGCAGATGGACGCCGTGCGCCACCTGCACGGGCCCTGCCTGGTACTGGCGGGTGCGGGGTCGGGCAAGACGCGGGTGATCGTGCACAAGATCGAACGCTTGCTCGCCAGCGGGCTGGACGCGAAGAAGATCGCCGCCATCACCTTCACCAACAAGGCCGCGGCCGAGATGCGCGAACGCGCCAAGGCCCTGGTGGGTGGCAAAGCCGCGCGCGACCTGGCCATCAGCACCTTCCACAGCCTGGGCGTGCGCCTGCTGCGCAGTGACGGGCAGGCGGCGGGGCTGAAGCCGCAGTTCAGCATCCTGGACAGCGACGACGTGCTGGGCGTGATGCGGGACGCCGGCGGCACCACCGACGCCGCGCTGGCCCGCCGCTGGCAGTGGGCCATCAGCGCCTGGAAGAACCAGGGCCTGGACGCTGCTGGTGCCGCGCGCGCCGCAGAAAGCGAAGACGAACGCGTGGCCGCGGTGGTGATGCAGCGCTACCAGGAACGCCTGCAGGCCTACCAGGCGGTGGACTTCGACGACCTCATCCTGCTGCCGCTGCGGCTGCTGCAGCAGCAGGTCGAGCTGCGCGCCAAGTGGCAGGCGCAGTTCGGCCATGTGCTGGTGGACGAATACCAGGACACCAATGCCGTGCAGTACGAGCTGCTGAAGGTGCTGGTGGGCGAGCGCGGGCACTTCACGGCCGTGGGCGACGACGACCAGTCCATCTATGGCTGGCGCGGCGCCACGCTGGACAACCTGAAGCGCCTGCCGCAGGACTTCCCGCAGCTGAAAGTCATCGCGCTGGAACAGAACTACCGCAGCACAGGCCACATCCTGCGCGCGGCCAATGCGGTGATCGCGAACAACCCGAAGATCTTCGAAAAGAAGTTGTGGAGCGAGTTCGGCGACGGCGAACCCGTGCGCGTGCTGCACTGCGACGGCGAAGAACACGAAGCCGAGCGCATGGTCTCGCGCATCCAGGCGCTGCGTGCCAACGATGGCAACAACGCGCTGTCCAGCTTCGCCATCCTCTACCGCGCCAACCACCAGGCGCGGGTGTTCGAACAAAAGCTGCGCGCAGCGCAGATCCCGTACAAGGTGTCTGGCGGGCAGAGCTTCTTCGACCGCGCCGAGATCAAGGACCTGTGCGCCTGGCTGCGCCTGCTGGTGAACCCCGACGACGACCCGGCCTTCCTGCGCGCCGTGACCACGCCCAAGCGCGGCATCGGCCACCAGACGCTGGGCGCGCTGGGCGAATTCGCAGGCAAGTGGAAGGTCAGCCTGTTCGAAGCCCTGTTCGCCCCCAGCCTGGCCCTGGCGCTGAAAGGCAAGGCGATGGACGGCTTGCAGCAGTTCGGCCGCGAGGTGAACGACCTGCAGCAGCGCGCGAAGCACACCAGCGGTGCCGAACCCGCGCGCGAACTGCTGCTGGGCTGGCTGAAAGACATCCGCTACGAACAGCACCTGTTCGACGGCGAGGACAGCGAAAAGCTGGCCGCCGCCCGCTGGGCCAACGTGCTGGACTTTGTGGACTGGATCGCCAAGCGCTGCGGTGGGCAGACGGAACAGGACGCCGGCAGCACTTTCGAGACCCCGCGCCAGAGCGTGCTGGACGTGGCGCAGACCATCAGCGTCATCATCAGCCTAGCCGAACGCGGCGACGACCAGGACGTGGTGACCCTGTCCACCCTGCACGCTGCCAAGGGCCTGGAATGGCCGCACGTGATGCTGGTGGGCGTGAACGAAGGCCTGCTGCCCTTCAAGAGCGGTGACGAAGAGATGACGCCAGAACGCCTGGAAGAAGAACGGCGGCTGATGTACGTGGGCATCACGCGTGCGCGCCAGACCCTGCTGGTGAGCACGCTGCGCCGGCGCAAGAAGGGCCGCGACACGGTGCAGGGCGTGCCCAGCCGCTTCGTGGCCGAGATGAAGCTGGACGAAGCCGTGGACAGGGGCGACCCGCGCGAACGCCTGAAGAAGCTGCGCGACGCCATGGCCGCCAAGGCCGGCGCCGGCACGCCGGTGGCCTGAAGGACAGGACAAAGCCGATGCGCACCATCCGCGACCTGACCGCACCGCCGCAAGTCGCCGGTCGCGTCGAGCTGATCATCGTGCGCAGCCACCCGCGTGACCCCACGCGCGCGGTGCCCGGCACACAGGCACTGGCACGCATCGGCCTGGCCGACGACCGGCTGGGACAGCGGGGCGAAGCCGAACTGTCGACGCGCCAGGTGACGCTGATCCAGCATGAACACCTGGCCGTGATCGCTGCCTTAGCACGCGTGCCCGTGGTCGACCCGCTGTGCCTGCGGCGCAACCTGGTCGTCAGCGGTATCAACCTGCTGGCGCTGAAGAACCAGCGCCTGTGCGTGGGGGGCATGACGGCGCGCGTGCTGGAAAGCGGCTGGATCGAACAGGGCAGCGCTGTCGTGGTCGAACCGGCAGCGCCTGCAACGGCTACATCCCCTTGAACAGCCCGGTGTAGCTGCGGCTGACCTCGAGCTTCTCGGGGTGGCCTTTGACGCTGACGATCTGCCGGCCGCGAAAGTCGCGCGTGACGCCGGCGATGGACTTCACCGCCACCAGGGTGCTGCGGTGGATCTGCCAGAACAGCTGCGGGTCGAGTTCGTCGACCAGTTCCTTGATGGGCTTCCTGATCAGCGCTTCCACCTGGGCAGTCTGCACGCGGGTGTACTTCTCGTCGCTGACGAAGAACAGCACGTCATCCACCGGGATCATCTGGATCGTCTGCCCCACCGTGGCCTGTATCCACTGCAGGTAGCTGGCCGCTTTGCCGGGGTTCAAGCGGGCTGACAGCTGGTGCAGCAGCTGCTGCAGTGGCGCAGCCGGGCTGGCGGCGCCGTCTTCGCCCGGGTGCTCGGGGTCTCGGCGCGCCGCCAGGCGCTGCTGCAGGCGCTGCGCCGTCAGCTGCAGGCGTTCGCGTTCGGCCGGCTTCAGCACGTAGTCGACCACGCCTTGTTCGAAGGCTTCCACGGCGTACTGGTCGTAGGCCGTGATGAAGACGATCTCGGGCAGCAGGGGGTCTTCGTCCTCGCCCTCGCGCGGGCCCAGTTGGGCGATCTGGCGTGCGGCGTCCACCCCCGTCAGGCCCGGCATGCGGATATCGAGGAAGACGATGTCGGGGCGGTGCTGGTCCACCAGTTGCACGGCTTCCAGCCCGTTGCGGGCTTCGGCCACGATGTCCAGTTCGGGCCAGACCTCCGCCAGGCGCGCGCGCAGCTGGTCGCGCATCAGGCGCTCGTCGTCGGCCAGCACGGCGGTCGGGCGGGCGGGGTTCGGGGCGGGGTTCAGCGGTGCGGCGGGTGCGTTCATGGCGCGATCCTAGGTCAGCCGAACAGCATCCAGGCCAGCCCGCCCAGGGCCAGCAGCGGCGACAGCAGCAGGGCCAGCACCAGCAACACGGGCAGCGCGACGATGCCCACCACCAGCCCCAACAGCAGCAGCACGCCGATGAAGACTGCGCCCAGCGCCATGGGCAGCAGCACGGTCAGGGCCAGCAGCAGCAGGCCACCCACCACCGCGGCCGCCAGCGCCCAGCCCAGCAGCCCGGCCTGGCCGCCCGGCGGCCAGTGCTGGCCGTTGACGACGACGTCGAAGTCGCCCTGCAGGCCGGCTGCGTCAGCCGCGCCGGCCCAGAAGGCCTGGCCGATGGACCACGCACCCCAGACGGCCAGGCCGGCTGCCAGCAGGAACAGCCCTGCGGCCAGCCAGCGCGCCGGGCGCGGGAAGAAGCGGCGGGAACGGCGGCGGGGCAGAGGGCTTTGCGTGGCGTCCAGGGTCGTGTTCATGCTCGGGCTCCTGCGGGTCTGTGGGTCTGTGGGTTGACGGTTCTGCGGGTCTGCGTGCTCGGGCTGCAGGGCTTACGGCCGCTTTGGGGCTACCGTGATCCCGGGCTTCAGCTGGCCATGCCCTCGACGGGCTTGTAGGGCACGCTGATGGTGACGCGCGTGCCACTGGGCTGGTTTTCGGCCACCGTCAGGCTGGCGCGGGCCCCGAACAGCAACTGCAGGCGTTCGCGGATGTTGGCCAGGCCCACGCCCGTCCCGGCCGTGGCCGCGCGGCCGAAGCCCAGGCCGGTGTCGGCCACCGTCACCGCCAGCTTGCCGTGCATCACCTCGGCGGCCACGCGCAGGCTGCCGCCTTCAGCCTTGGGTTCCAGGCCATGCTTGATGGCGTTTTCCACCAGGGTCTGGATCATCATGGGCGGGAACTCGGCCGACAGCAGGCCGTCGGGCACGTCGATCTGGGTCGTCAGCCGCTCTTCCATGCGCACCTTCAGGATTTCCAGGTAAGGCCGGATCACGGCCAGTTCGCGCCCCAGGTCGCGTACGCCCTGGGTGCCACCCGCGGCGCCCTGGCCGTTGGCTTCGCGCATCGTCGGCATGCTGGCGCGCAGCAAGGCGATCAGGTTCTTCTGCATCTGGCTGGCGCGCGCCGGGTCAGTCTCGATGAGGTGGTCGATGCTGGCCAGGGTGTTGAACAGGAAGTGCGGTTCCACCTGCGCCTGCATGGCGGCCATGCGCGCTTCCACCACCTGGCGCTTCAGCGATTCGGCTTCTGCCGTCTCGGTGGCCTGCGCGGCCTTCACCTCGGCCACGATGCGGCCCTTGTAGGTGATCTTCAAGATCAGCGAAGCCAGCACCCAGACGATGGTGAAGTTCATCATCAGGTCGCCAATGCCCACGCGGCGGGTGACCGTGCGCGGCCGGCCGGCGTCTTCGGCCATGTCCTGCAGCGACTGTTCGGCGTCCCGCAGGGCCTGTTCGGCGTCGCGGCGCGCCTGCTGCGCGTCGCGTGCCGCTTCTTCGGCGTCGCGACGGGCTTCGCGCACCGCCTCAGCCATGTCGCGTTTGGCTTCTTCGATTGCAGCCCGGACTTCGGCGCTGTCGACCCCGGGGGGGAAGGTCAGGCGCAGGCCCGAAGCGGCCGATGCCATCGCGTCGGCGGCGCGTGCTGCTTCAGATGCCGCCGCCTGGGCGGCAGATGCGGCGTCGGCCGCAGGCTTGGCCGTGATGCGCACGCCGTCCTTGCCGATGCTGATGTCGACCCCGCTGCCGTCGCCAGGGCGGATGCCCGGGGGGATGTCGATGCGCACGCCCGGGGCGGGTTCGACGCTGCGTGGCCCGCCTGGGGCAGCCGGAGGCGCAGGGCTGGCCGGCGGCTGGGCGGGCATGGGGGCAGCAGGGGCGCGCACGACGCGCGGCGCGGCGGGTTCGATGTGCTCGGTGATCGTCCAGGTGAACGGCGGCAGGTCGTGCAGGATCCCGACGGTGATGATGAGCAGCAGCGACAGCACGAAGAAGCGCCGCCAGCTGATGCCCACCAGCCAGTTGGCGTAGGCGTGGAAGGCCTGCAGCGCGCTGGCCGAAAACGATTGCCAGCGTGCGCGCCACGGGCTGCTGGAAGTTGGAATGGCGGTCATCGTTGTAGCGGCAGGGCGGGGAACGTGCGGGGCGATGGTGCGGGAAGGAAGAGAAGCCGTGCTGAACACGACCGATGCTGCGCACTGTACGCAGCCACTGCCGCGCTGCCAGGGGCTGACGATGCGGCGCAGACTGGGTCTGACAGGCTGCGCGAGCAGTCGACAGACGGATGACAGTTGGGTGACGTACAGCGCGAGGCCCCCGCCCCGAGGGCGCCTCAGGGCCCGAACAACTGCCCGCGGGCGGCCTGCGTGATGGCGGCCACGCAGGGGTGGGTGATGCGCCGTTCGACCGAGATGGCGTAGAAGTTCTCGACCAGCTCTTCGCTGCTGCCCAGGATCTGCACGCCGTACTGCTGCGCCGTCTGGGTTTCGACCACGCTGGGCGACATGAAGACGCCGCGGCCTTCGCGGCCGAAGGCCTTCATCAGCGCGCCGTCGTCGAATTCGCCGATCACGCGCGGCTGCAGGCGGTGGCGCTTGAGCCAGGCGTCGAACTGCGCCCGCACCGAAGACGCCAGGCTGGGGATGAGCATGGGCGCGCCGTTCAGGCAGCCCGGAAACGGGCCGTGAAGGCGTTCGAACAGGCTGGGCGCGGCGAAGAAGGTCATCTTGGAACTGCCCAGGGCGTGGTTGAAGGCTTTCACGCTGATGCGGCGCGACACTGGTTCGTCGGCAATCACCAGGTCCAGCTTGTGCAGCGCCAGTTCGGCCAGCAGGTCGGCGAACTTCCATTCGTGGCAGACCATGCGCACCGGCTCGGCCAGGTTCAGCGCCGGCTCCAGCAGCCGGTAGGCCACGGGCTTGGCCACCGAATCGGCCACGCCGACGCGGAATTCCAGCTGCCGTGAGCCTTCGCCCACCTGGTCGCGCAGCGCGGCTTCGAGCTCGCCACCCAGGGTGAAGATGTCCTCGGCGTAGCCCAGAGCGATGCGGCCTTCTTCGGTCAGTTCCAGTTCGCGCCCGCTTTTGCGGAACAACTTGCGCCCCAGGCGGTCTTCCAGCAGCTTGATCTGGCCCGACAGCGTCTGCGGCGTGGTGAACAGCTGTTCGCTCGCGCGCGTCACGCCGCCGGCCTTGGCCGTGGCCCAGAAGTAATGCAGGTGTTTGTAGTTCATGGCTGGGGTGCCGTGCCGGCGTTTCAAGGCGTGGTGGGAAGCCAAACCCTTCGAGAAAACCGAAGAGATCTAACCTGAAAATGCGAATTTACGCGCAGTGGCTACAACCCTACATTGTCAAACGTTGTACATCCCTCATCCACCTGGACCAAAAGTCCACCCCCCTTTTTTCCTGAGGAGCACGTCATGCGCATGTCCACCAAAGGCCGTTACGCCGTCAACGCGATGATCGACCTGGCCCTGCGCCAGAGCACTGGTCCCGTGGCTCTGGCAGCCATCGGCACACGCCAGGGTGTTTCGTTGTCCTACCTGGAACAGCTGTTTGCACGCCTGCGCCAGCAGGGCATGGTCGTCAGCACCCGTGGGCCGGGCGGCGGCTACACGCTGGGGCGCCCGGCAGAGGAAATCTCGGTCGCCGACATCGTTTGCGCCGTCGACGAACTGGCTGCCGACACCGAAGGCAGCGCGCAGGAAGACAACGGCCCGTCGCGCGAACTGTGGCTGCGCCTGAACCTGGTGATGCGCGAACAGATGGCTACGGTGTCGCTGCACAGCCTGGTGCAGGAACAGCAGGCCAAAGGCGTGAACATCGAACCCGTGCCCGTGCGCCGCGCCGAAGCGGTGAAGCCGCTGCCCAAGCCCATGGCTTCGCGCGCACCGAACTCGGTCTTCGCCTTCGGGCGGTCTTTCGCGCGCTGAGTCTGGCGCACCGCCGCTGGCCGGCAGGATGAAAAACGGGCGCCTCGGCGCCCGTTTTGTTTTGCCGGACCGGGCCCCCACAGGCCCGGCAGTTGGCGAGTTACTTGTACAGCACGCTCGGCAGCCACAGCCCGATGGCCGGGAACTGGTACAGCAGGATGATGGCGATCACCTGGATACCCATGAAGGGCAGCATGCCGGCGAAGATCTGGTTCAGCGTCACGTGCGGCGGGCTCACGCCCTTCAGGTAGAAGGCGGCCATGGCCACTGGGGGGCTCAGGAACGCGGTCTGCAGGTTCAGCGCCACCAGCAAGCCGAAGAACAATGGGTCGACACCGAAGTTGTCGAGCAGCGGAATGAAGATGGGCATGAAGATCACGATGATCTCCGTCCATTCCAGCGGCCAGCCCAGGATGAAGATGATCACCTGGCTGAGCACCAGGAACTCGGTCTTCGTCAGGTTCATCGACATGACCCAGTTCTCGACCAGTTCCTGCCCGCCCAGCAGCGCAAACGCCGCCGAGAAGATGGCACTGCCGACGAACAGCCAGCACACCATGGCGCTGGTCTTGGCGGTCAGAAAGACCGACTCCTTCAGCACCCGCATGTTGAATTGCTTGTAGGCCACGGCCAGCACGAAGCCACCCAGTGCGCCCACGGCAGCGGCTTCGGTGGGCGTGGTCAGACCCAGCACGATGCTGCCCAGCACGGCCAGGATCAGGATCAGCAGCGGGAAGAAGCTGGCCAGCAGCATCTTGAAGATTTCCAGCCGTTGAAAGCTGAGGATGGCGTAGAAGGCCACCAGGGCGGCCAGGCCGACGCCGAAACCAATCCAGAAGCTCTGCGACGCCGGCACGCGCGCACCATCGCCGGCCGCCGTGCTGGCGGCTGCGCCGTTGCGTGCGGCAGGCGGTTCCGCCAGGCCACCCGCCGCGGGTGCAGCGCCAGGGGGTTCGCTCACGCCGCCCGCAGGCGCCGTGCTGCCCGGGGGTTCCGACAGGCCGCCGCCCGCCGCCGGCGGCGTGGCGCCGGGCGGTTCGCTGAGCCCGCCGCTGCCGGCACCGGGAGGTTCGGCCAGGCCGCCCGCGCTGGCACCTGGCGGCTCGCTCACGCCGCCCGCTACCGTGCCGCTGCTGCCCGGTTCGGACAGACCGCCGCTGGACATCACGGCTGCGGCAGGCGCCGCGGTCGTGCTGGCGTTCCAGGCCATCCAGCTGAAGGCCGCGAACACCAGGGCCGGCAACAGGGCCACGCCCAGTTGCTTAAGCAGGTAGGTGGTGGTGATGTCGGCATTGCGCTGGCCCTTCAGGCCCTGCAACAGGGCCGGCAGGGCGCGGTTGCTGAAGGTTTCGGACAGCTGCTTCAGTGCCGGTGGCAGCGGCACGAAGCGGCCTTCGGCCGACAGCGGCGGTGCCATTTCGGGCTTGATCTTCGCGACGATGATCACGTAGAGGATGTACAGCCCCGCCAGCATGATGCCCGGGAAGAAAGCACCAGCGTAGAGCTTGACGACCGAAACGCCGGCCGTGGCCCCGTAGACGATCAACATCACGCTGGGTGGGATCAGGATGCCCAGGCAGCCGCCAGCGGTGATGGCGCCGGCCGACAGCCGCACGTCGTAGCCGTTCTTCAGCATCTGCGGCAACGCCAGCAGGCCCATCAGCGTGACCACGGCGCCCACGATGCCGGTGGCGGTGGCGAACACCGCGCAGGTGAAGAGCGTGGCCACCGCCAGCGAACCCGGCACCCGCGCCAGCGCCAGGTGCAGGCTGTGGAAGAGCTTGTCGATGAGGTTCGCGCGTTCGACCAGGTAGCCCATGAAGACGAACAGCGGGATCGAGATGAGCACGTCGTTGCCCATCACCTTGAAGGCCGACTGCACCATCAGTGTCAGCGTCAGGCTGGTGTTCTCTTCATAGGCGATCCAGGTGAAGACCATGCCCATGCCCATGAGCGTGAACGCCGTGGGGAAGCCCATCATGATGGCCACCACCACCAGGGACAACATCATCAGGCCCAGGTGGCCGTTGGTGATCTTGGGTGCCGTCAGCAGCATCACCGCCGTGCCGGCGATGATGAGCGCCATCAGGATGAAGCCGAACCAGAGTTCTTTGCGGATCTTCACTTCTTCACCTCGGGCTTCGCGCCGTGTTCCTGTGCCACGACGAACTTGTCGAGCGCTGCGATGTCTTCGTCCTTCACGTTGACCATGGCCTTGAGTTTTTCGACGTCGACTTCTTCGACGTCCTGTTCACGCGAAGGCCATTCACCGTCGCGAATGCACTGGATGCAGCGCACGATCTCGACAAGGCCCTGCAGCAGCAGCATGCCGCCGGCGAACGGGATGATGAATTTGAAGGGGTAGAGCGGCAGCGGCTCGGCCGAGAAGGTCTGCTCGCGAATGGCCAGCGATTCCTGGAAGAAAGTCCAGCCGGCCCAGGTGAGCGCCACGATGCCAGGCAGGAAGAACAGGATGTACAGCACCAGGTCCACCGTGGCCTGGGTGCGCGGGCGGAAGAAGCCATAGAGCACGTCGCCGCGCACATGGCCGTTCTTCGACAGCGTGTAGGCCCCCGCCATCATGAACAGGGTGCCGTACAGGATGATCTGGGCGTCCAGTGCCCAGGCGTGGGGCTTGTTCAGGACATAGCGCGAAAACACCTCGGCACTGATGCCCAGGGTCAGCAGAACGATGCACCAGGCAAAAGCCTGGCCCAGCCAGGTGGACAGGCGGTCCACCGCCAACAGGATCTGACGCATGCGGGAATGACTTTCGAAAACGCGGCGCGGCCGTCAGGACAGCAAAAAAGCCGCCGCTGTCTGGGCATTTCCCAGCCGGCGGCGGCCCAGGTCGAGCGCTTGGGCTTACTTGCGACCGAAGTAGTGGTTGTACGCCAGCTTGAAGTCGACCAGATAGTCGTTCTGCCAGGCGCCGGCGCGTTGGGCGAAGGCCTTCTGCGAGTCGAGCACCTTCTTGAACAGCGGGTTTTCGGCCGAGCGCTTTTCCATGATCTTGTCCCAGGCGGCCAGCTGCGCGCGCAGCACGGCGTCGGGCGTCTTGTAGAAGTTGACGCCGGCCTTCTTCAGTTCGGTGTAGTCCTTGGAGTTGCGGTCGACAGCCTTCCAAGACATGTCGGCGCTGGCGGCTTCCACGGCGTAGTCGACGGTCTTCTTCAGGTCGGCCGGCAGGGCGTTGTACTTGGCGCGGTTGAAGAGAATTTCGAATTGCTCGGTGCTCTGGTGGAAGCTCTGCAACATGCAGTTCTTCACCACGTCGGGGAAGCCCAGCAGCTTGTCGGACGAGGCGTTGTTGAACTCGGCGCCGTCGATCAGGCCGCGGTCCAGCGCCGGCACGATTTCACCGCCCGGCAGCGGGTTCACGGCGGCGCCCATGTCGGTGTACATGTCCACCGCCAGGCCGACGGTGCGGAACTTGATGCCCTTGAGGTCTTCCACCTTGGCGATGGGCTTCTTGAACCAGCCGAAGGGCTGCGTGGGCATGGGGCCGTACAGGAAGGACACCACGTCGATGTTGGTGGCCTTGTAGATCTCCTGCAGCAGGGCTTCGCCACCGCCGTAGTAGTGCCAGGACAGCAGCATGTTCGGGTCCATGCCGAAGCCCGGGCCAGAACCCCACAGCGCCAGTGCGGTGTTCTTGCCGTAGTGATAAGCCACCACGCCGTGGCCGCCGTCCAGCGTGCCCTTGCTCACCGCGTCCAGCAGCTGGAAGGCCGGGACGACCGAGCCCGAGGGCAGCACTTCGATCTTCAGCCGGCTGCCGGCCATGTCGTTGATCTTCTTGGCGAAGTCGCTGGCGTATTCGTGGAAGATGTCCTTCTGCGGCCAGGTGCTCTGGAAGCGGAAGCTCACGGTCTGCGCCGTGGAAACTGCGGGGGCGGCCAAGGCGCCCGCGCCCACGGCGCCGGCTGCGGCGCGGTGGAGGAATTGGCGGCGAGGTGCAGCCTTCTTGGCTTCGGTCATGGAAAAGTCTCCTGCGCTAGGGCGGTGTGAAATGTCGGGCACGAGCCGTGGGCTCGCCAGCGGGCTTGTCATGGACAACAACCTGCAAACTATGCGCAGTGACCCATGGCGCCGCAAGTCGGCATAACCCGGGGCCGGCGCCCCGGATCGTCGACGCTGGCGTTCATTCAGTTATGACTTGCAGGGCCCCAATCGCCCCGGCGAACCGCAGGCTCAAGGCAGCGAGCGCTGCGCTTCAACCTGCACCAGCAGGCGTACCCGGTCCGACACGAACGGCAGGCCAAAGGTGGCGCCGTAGTCACTGCGCAGCAGTTCGCCGACGAGGTCGCCACCGCAGATTTCCCGACGCGCTGTGGGGTCGGTGCGGCAGCTGAAAGCCAGCGCGCGCAGGCTCAGCGGGCGGGACTGCCCGCGGAACGTGAACTCGCCCCGCACTTCGCGCAGCTGCAGGCCTTCGAAGCGGAAGTCGCGGGCGACAAAGAAGGCTTCGGGGTGCTCTTCGCTGGCCAGCAGGTCGGCCTGGCGCAAGCGTGCGTCGAATACCGGAATGCCCGTGCTGACCCGGGCCGTGACCACGCGCAGGCTGACTTCGCCGCGGCCGGCTGCGCGGTCCAGGCTGGCCTGCCCGGCCAGCGGCCCAAAGCGGCCGCGCGTGGTGCTGGTGCCGAAGTGCAGCACTTCGAAATGCACGAAGCTGTGCTCGGGCACGAGCTGAAAGTCGGCCGGCTGTGTGGCAGCGGGCAGCGCTACCCACAGCAGGGCCATGGCCGCCAGCCGGCCGAGCACAGGAAGGTTTCGCATGGCCTGATCTTCAGGCCAAGCGGCAACCCTTACTGCTTGATGGCTTCAGCCTGGATGACCAGCTTCACATCGTCCGGGATACCCGGCAGGCCGTACGTCATGCCCCACTGACTGCGCTTGATGGTGGTCTCGAAGTCGCCGCCGCAGACCTGGCGCTTGAAGATCGGGTTGTCGTAGCAGTTGAAGCGCTGGGCCGTCAGCACCACGGGGCCGGTCTTGCCCAGCAGCGTGAGCGTGCCGTTGATGCGCGCGACCTTGTCGCCGTCGAAGGCCAGACCGTCAGCGACAAAGCGGGCGCTCGAGTGGGCCGCGACGTTGAAGAAGTCGGCGCTCTGCAGGTGCTTGTCGAAGGGCGTGACGCCGGTGCTGATGCTGGCCATGTCGATGGTGATGTCGATCTTGCCTGTCTTGCCCGCGCGGTCGAACTGGATGCTGCCTTCCTTCTTGTCGAAGCGGCCCCGCGCGGTGGACGTGCCGAAGTGCGAGACCTCGAAGCTGACGAAGGTGTGCGTGGGGTCGATGCTGTAGGTGCCGGTCTGGGCCTTGGCCGGTGCGGCCAGGGCCAGAAACGATGCCAGGGTGGCGGCGGCGATCAGCGTGGTTTTCATGGGGGTTCTGTGGAAGTGGGGGAGGAAAAGTGATGGCAATGAATGGCGCGCAGAAAGGGCCGGCGCGGTGATCGGCTACAGGGGCGCCAGGCCCGTGAGCACGAGCTTGAACTTCACGACGACGTCGTTGCCCAGCATCGACGTGTCAACCCATTCGGCTTCGCCGATCTTGAAATCCAGCCGCTTCAGGGTGAAGCTGCCGCTGGCGGTGCTGGTGATGGCCGCGCCGCTGCCGGCCTGTGCCAGCTGCACGGGCACCACCAGGTCGCGCGTGGTGCCCTTGATGGCCAGCTTGCCCGTGACTTCGAACTTGCCGGGCCCCACGGCCTTGATGGCGCTGCTCTGGAAGCTGGCCTGGGGGAACTTGGGCGCGTTCAGCCAAGTGGGCTTGGGTACCTCGGCATCCAACTCGGCGCTGCCGAAGCGGGCGCTGCCGGTGTTGATGCTGAAGGCCACGCTGCCAGCCTCGGGCTTCTTCGGGTCCAGCGCCACCTGGGCGGTGAACTGGGTGAACTTGCCCTCCACCGGCACGCCCATCTGGCGCGTGGTGAAGGCGATCTCACTGGCTGCAGCCTGCAGCTGCGCCAGCTTGGGCTGCGCGTACGCGGTGCCTGGGTGGACGATGGCGGCCAGCAGGGCGATGGCCAGGGTCAGGCTGAAGAGGGTGCGTGAAGACATGGTCGTGTTGGGGTGGCGTGGGGTTCAGCTACGGCCTGGCAGCATGCGCAGCAGCAGGCCGTCGCGGTCGACGAAGTGGTGTTTCAGCGCGCCGGCCACGTGCAGGGCGATGACGGCGGCCAGGGCGTAGGCGGTGTAGTGGTGAACAGGTTTCAGGAGTTCCGCCAGCTCGCGGCTGACTGGCACCCAGTCGGGCAGCGGCAGCGCCGCAAACAGCACGATGGGGAAGCCCGCCGCCGAGCTGTAGGCCCAGCCCGATAGCGGCACGGCGAAGAACAGCGCGTACAGCGCCAGGTGCGCGCCGTGTGCGGCCCGTGCTTGCCAGGCCGGCATCGCGGGCAGGGCGGGTGGGCGCTGCGCAAGGCGCCACAGCAGCCGCGTGGCCGACAGCACCAGGATCACCACCCCGGCCCACTTGTGCCAGTTGTAGAGCTGCAGCCGCCGGGGCGAAAACGGCAGCCCTGTCATGTACAGGCCGACCGCCAGCGACCCCACGATCAACAGGGCCAGCAACCAGTGCAGGGCCATGCTGACGGGGTGGTAACCAGAGGCGGGGACAGGACGCTTCATCACCCGCAGAAGTGTGAACGCCCGGGCTGCCCCGGGCGTTCAAGCCGTTTGTCTGCCGCGTTCAGGTGGCTTGGCCACCTGAACCCCGATTTCAGGCGGCCTGGCGTGCCGGCGCCAGCGCGCCGCGCCAGCGCTGCATCAGCGCTTCCCACTTGATGCGGGCGGCCTTCAGGTGGCGTTCCTTCACGTGGCCGTAGCCGCGGATGTCTTCCGGGATGCGGGCGATGTCCACGGCGAGTGCGCGGTTGCCGGCGTCCAGCGTGCGCAGCAGCTCTTCGATGCAGGCGCGGTATTCGGTGATCAGCGCACGCTCGGTCTTGCGCTCTGCGTTGCGGCCGAAAAAGTCCAGCGCACCGCCGCGCAGACCCTTCATCTTGGCCAGCACCCCGAAGGCACTGCGGATCCACGGCCCGAAAGGCTGCTTCACCAGTTCACCGCGGGCATTGGTCTTGGCGATACCGGGCGGGGCCAGGTGGTGCACCAGCTTGTAGTCGCCTTCGAACATCGCGTCGATCTTGGCCAGGAAGGCCGGGTCGGTGTGCAGGCGCGCCACCTCGTACTCGTCCTTGTAGGCCATCAGCTTGAACAGGTAGCGGGCCACGGCTTCGGTCAGCGCGGTGCCGCCCTTGTCGCCCACGGCCTGCTGTTCGGCCGCGCGCACCTTCTCGACGAAGGCCTGGTACTGGGCCGCATAGGCCGCGTCCTGGTAGCCGGTGAGGAATTCCACCCGCTTGGCCACAGTCTCGGCCAGGCTGGGCTTCTTCACGAATTCGATCACCTGCCGTGCCGCAAACAGGCTCTGCACCGCCACCAGGTCGTGCGCGCAGCGCCGGCCCCATTCGAAGGCGGCCTTGTTGTTGTCGATCTGCACGCCGTTCAGTTCGATGGCGCGCATCAGCGCGGCGTGCGTCAGCGGAACACGGCCCTGTTGCCAGGCGTAGCCCAGCATCAGCGGGTTGGTGTAGATGCTGTCGCCCAGCATCGCCACGGCCACGGCTTCGGCATCGAAGGCGCCCACCAGGGCGTCGCCCACGCTGCCGCGGATGGCGGCTTCGCACTGCCCGCCGGGGAACTGCCAGTCGGCATTGCGCACGAAGGCCGCGGTGGGCGTGCCGTGGGTGTTCAGCGCGACATAGGTGCGGCCCTGCTGCATCACCGTCAGCGTGTACTTGGCCGCGCCGACGATGCTGTCGCAGGCGATCACCAGGTCGGCCTGCGCCGTGTCCACCTTGGTGGTGAAGATGGCGTCAGGCCGGTTGGCGATCTGGATGTGGCTCCAGGTAGCGCCGCCCTTCTGCGCCAGGCCGCCGGCGTCCTGCGTCACCACGCCCTTGCCTTCCAGGTGCGCCGCCATGCCCAGCAGCTGGCCGATGGTGATGACGCCGGTGCCGCCCACGCCGCCCACCACGATGCCCCAGGCGCTTTCAGCCAGCGGCAGGGTGGGCTCGGGCAGCGGCGGCATCGTGCTCAGGTCGCCCTTCTTTTCCTTCTTGGGCTTCTTCAGCTGCCCGCCTTCCACCGTCACGAAGCTGGGGCAGAAGCCTTTCACGCAGGAAAAGTCCAGGTTGCAGCTGTTCTGGTTGATCTGCCGCTTGCGGCCGAATTCGGTTTCCACCGGCTCCACGCTCAGGCAGTTGCTCTGCACGCCGCAGTCGCCGCAGCCTTCGCACACCGCTTCGTTGATCACCACGCGCTTGGCCGGCGCGGTGAGCTTGCCGCGCTTGCGGCGGCGGCGCTTTTCGGTGGCGCAGGTCTGGTCGTAGATGATGGCCGTGGTGCCCTTGATGAGTCGGAACTCGCGCTGGATCTCGTCCAGCTTGTCGCGGTGGTGCACGGTGACGCCGCTCTCCAGGGCGACCCCTTGGTACTTCTGCGGCTCGTCGGTGACGATCACGAGCTTGGCCACGCCTTCGCTGGCCAAGCTCTTCATGATCTGCAGCACGGTGTGGCCTTCGGCGCGTTCCCCCACCTGCTGGCCGCCGGTCATCGCCACCGCGTCGTTGTAGAGCACCTTGTAGGTGATGTTCACGCCGGCTGCGATGCTCTGGCGGATGGCCAGCAGGCCGCTGTGGAAGTAGGTACCGTCGCCCAGGTTGGCGAAGATGTGCTCTTCGTTCGTGAACGGCGACTGCCCCACCCAGGGCACGCCTTCGCCGCCCATCTGCGTGAAGGTGGCGGTGCTGCGGTCCATCCAGGTGGCCATGTAGTGGCAGCCGATACCGGCCACGGCACGGCTGCCTTCGGGCACGCGGGTGCTGGTGTTGTGCGGGCAGCCGCTGCAGAACCAGGGCGCGCGCTCGCCGGTGTCCACCTTCAGTTCGGACAACTGTCTTTCGCGCGCTTCGATGATGGCCAGGCGCTGGTCCATGCGGGCGGCGATGTCGCTGCCCACACCCAGCTTCTTCAGGCGCTTGGCAATCGCCTTGGCGATGATCGCCGGCGTCAGGTCGGCCTTGGCGCGCAGCAGCCAGTTTTCGCTGGGGTTGGGGCGGCTCCACTCGCCGCCGTCTGTGTTGCCCTCAGGCTCGTCGAACTTGCCCAGCACGTTCGGGCGCACGTCGGCGCGCCAGTTGTAGAGCTCTTCCTTCAGCTGGTATTCGATGACCTGGCGCTTTTCCTCCACCACCAGGATCTCTTGCAGGCCTTGCGCAAAGTCGCGCGTGATGGTGGCTTCCAGCGGCCACACCACGTTGACCTTGTGCAGCCGGATACCCTGGGCGCGGCAGGTGTCGTCGTCCAGGCCCAGGTCGGCCAGCGCCTGGCGCGTGTCGTTGTAGGCCTTGCCGGTGGCGATGATGCCGAAGCGGTCGTTCGGCGTGGCCAGCACGTTGTAGTTCAGCTTGTTGGCACGCACATAGGCCAGCGCGGCGTACCACTTGTAGTCCATCAGCCGCGCTTCCTGTTCCAGCGGCGTGTCGGGCCAGCGGATGTGCAAGCCGCCCGGCGGCATGACGAAGTCTTCGGGCATCACGATCTTCACGCGCTCCGGGTCCACCACCACCGAGGCGCTGGATTCGACGACTTCCTGGATCGTCTTCATCCCGCTCCACACGCCGCTGAAGCGGCTCATGGCGTAGGCGTGCAGGCCCATGTCCAGGATGTCCTGCACGCTGCTGGGGAAGAACACCGGCAGGCCGCAGGCCTTGAAGATGTGGTCGCTCTGGTGCGGGGCAGTGCTGCTCTTGCTGACGTGGTCGTCGGCGGCAATCGCGATCACGCCGCCGTGCTTCGACGTGCCCGCCATGTTGGCGTGCTTGAAGACGTCACTGCAGCGGTCCACGCCCGGCCCCTTGCCGTACCACAGGCCGAACACGCCGTCGTACTTGGCTTTCTCGGGGAACAGGTCCAGCTGCTGGGTGCCCCACACGGCGGTGGCGCCCAGTTCTTCGTTCACGCCGGGCTGGAACACGACGTGGTTGTCGGCCAGGTGCTTCTTGGCTGCCCACAGGGCCTGGTCATAGCCCCCGAGGGGGCTTCCACGATAGCCGCTGATGAAGCCGGCGGTGTTCAGCCCAGCGCGCGCGTCGCGCTGGCGCTGCAGCATCGGCAGGCGCACCAGCGCTTGCACCCCCGACATGAAGGCGCGGCCCTGTTCGAGCCGGTACTTGTCGTCCAGCGTGACGGTTTCCAGGGCCTTGCGGACAGATTCGGGCAGGGGGGCATTCATGTGGTGGGGCTCCAGTGGCGCTGCGCGGGCAGTTTAGGGTTGCACCTGATTTATGTCTTTGCTTTCGATGCGCGGAATAGACTGCATCGCGCAACGACCATTCAAAGCCATGGCCAGAAACGAAGAAATCGTGCCCGATCCCAGTGAATCAGGGAAAACGCTCAATCCGGGTGCGGGCCCGCAGCTGGACAAGTTCGACGTCGCCATCCTGGCCGCGCTGCAGCAAGACGCGCGCCTGTCGAACACGGAACTCGCCGCGCGCATCGGCCTGTCGGCTGCGCCCACCTGGCGGCGCGTGAAGTGGCTGGAACAGCAGGGCTACATCACCGGGTACCGGGCGGAGATCGACCGCCGCAAGATCGGCCTGGGCGTGCTGGCCTTCGTGCGCGTGGACGCCGAGCGCAACAACGCTGATGCCACGCGTGCGCTGGAAGACACCATCCGCGCCCTGCCCGAGGTCATCGCCTGCCACTACATCAGCGGCACCGGCACATTCGAATTGCAGGTGCTGGCCACCGACCTGGACGCCTTTTCGCGCTGGACCATGCAGACCCTGTTCAAGCTGCCGAACGTGAAGGACCTGCACACCGCGTTTTCGCTGGGCGAGGTGAAGGCCGGCGCCGCACTGCCCCTGGGACACCTGAAGCCCGGGGGGTAGGCCCCGGTGGCCTGGGTGGCCTGCGCTGGGGGTGCGGCGACTGCGCTACCCTCACGCGCAGATGCCGTCCACCGCCCCTACCGCCTGGCCCACCCGCACCCGCTGCCCATGCGCCCCCTGGTCGACGCCCTGCTGACCCACGACCCGCGGCAGCGTGAACGCCTGTCGCAGGCCTTGCTGGCGATGGCGCTGCTGGCCGCCGGGGTGCTGGCCATGCACTACTTCGTCGCCATCGGGCAGGCCGACGCGCTGGCCGTGTGGTGGTGGTCCGGCGTCACGCTGGCGGGCATGGCGGTGTTCTACGGGCTCATCCGCAGCGGCTATTCGCGGCGCTGGGCCGAACCTTCGCTGACGGTGCCGCAGATGCTGTTCGCGCTGAGCAGCGGCGCCGTGGCTTACGCGCTGCTGGGGGCCGGCCGCGGCGCGGTGTTTCCGGTGGTGATGGTGATCTTCATGTTCGGCCTGTTCGTGGCCACGCCGGCGCAAATGCGCTGGGTCAGCCTCTATGCCGTGGCACTGTTCGGCGCGGTGATGGCCTGGTGCGCCGCCAGCCAGCCGCTGCGCTACCCGCCGGCCGTCGAACTGGGCCACTTCCTGCTGGTGGCCACGATGATGCCGGCGGTGTCCATCCTGGCGGCGCGGCTGTCACTCATTCGCCAGCGTTCGCGCCAACACCGGGCCGAACTGGCACAGGCCCTGATGCGGCTGCGCGAGCAGAGCACGCGCGACGAACTGACGGGCCTGATCAACCGCCGGCACCTGGAAGAACTGATCGAGCAGGAACACCAGCGCTGCGTGCGTTCGGGCCAAACGTTCTGCATTGCCGTGCTCGACATCGACCACCTGCGCGGCGTGAACGAAGCCCATGGCCGCAGTACCGGCGACGCCGTGCTGCGCGCGCTGGCGCAGGAAGCGGCACGCCAGGTGCGGGTGTCGGACGTGCTGGCGCGCCAGGCCGGCGACGAATTCGTGTTGATGATGCCCGACACCCGTGCCGCGCTGGCCCGCGGCGGCCTGGAACGGCTGCACGAAAAGCTGGGCGCGCTGCGCATCCTGCATGGCCCGCATGTGGTGCATGTCGGACTGAGCGGCGGGCTGGCTGAACACCATGCCGGCGAGACCGTGGCCCAGACCCTGGACCGGGCCCACGCCGCCCGGCTGGAAGCCAAGCTGCAGGGTGGCGGGCGCATCGTCACCGCGCCCTGAAGGCAGGCTCCAGGCATGTGGCTGCTGATCCTGGAAGCCCTGGCCGCCCTGGCCCTGCTGGGCGGGGCCGTGTGGTGGACGATGTTTTCCGGCCGGCGCCAGGAAGCGGACGAAGCGGCCGACACCGCTGAGGACGCCGCGCCGGACCAGCGCTCGGACCAGCGCCCGGACCGCCGCCCCGACAGAGACAAGCCCTGATCAGCCGCCGTATTCCTTCGGCGGAAACACGAAGCTCAGCGGCTGCCACCACAGCCGGCGGCGCAGCGCCTGGCCGATGCGGCTGCGGTCCTTCACGCGCACATTGCGCGAACGCAGCGCGACCTTGAAGGCCAGGTAAAAGCTGACGCTGACATTCAGCACGCCCGTGACGGCGATGCCGGCCACGCACCACCAGAACGGGGCCGTCAGCACCGTCTGCCAGCCCAGCGTGCCCACGGCCGCGGCCAGCTGCCCGCTGGCCAGGGTGACGTGGCGCACGTCCAGCCCCAGGCCCAGAAAGCCCAGCAGGGCCGGCACCAGGCCCAGCATCATGCCCAGCGAGACATTCGCTGCCAGGCCGGAAATGTTGGCCCGCCACCAGGCCGCCCAGCGCCGTGCGCGCGCTGGGCCCAGGCGCGCGACGATGCGCGGGTTCCAGGCGATGGCGCTGTCCAGCCGATGAAACACAAACCAGTTCTCGGCCCAGCCCGCCACCAGTGAACTGGCAAACAACAGCACGCCGGTGAAGGCAGCGAACAGCGCGGTGGGGCCCAGCAGGGTGACGCTGTGCAGCACATAGCCTGCGGCCTTTTCGTCTACGGGTTGGGCACCGGTGACCCACTGGAACAGCAGGTGCAGCACCAGCACCAGGGGCACACAGGCCGCGACGTTGCCCACGATGCCCGCCACCTGCGACCGGATGAGCTGGGCCACGCGGTCGACGAAAGACTCGATGTCCTGCTGCTGGGCCTCGCCCCCGGCCGGCAGGGTGGCGGCCAGGGCCGGCGCCGTCATCGCCGGCTGCTTGGTGGCCACGGTCCAGTGCAGCAGCATCACGATGACGAAGCTGGTGGCGTAGTTGGCGCCCGACCAGAAACCGGTCCAGAAGGCCGTCAGCCCCAGTGCCGAGATGGCGAACTTGGCAAACGTGGTGCCGGCGATCACGGCCCCGCCGCCGGCAGCGCGCCGCAGCATGTCGCGGTATTCGCTGCGGTTGCGGGTGATGTAGTGCGCGCCGGTTTCGGCGCTGCGCTCGGCCACCTGGCGCGCCAGCAGCGAATAGTGCTGGCGCAGCAGGGCGCGCAGCCCTGTGGCTTCGCCCAGCGACTGCAGCAATGCCTGCATCAGCCGCAGCCAGTCGGCCTGGGGCTCGGGCGCCAGCACGCAGTCCAGCAGCTGTTCGATGCGCAAGGTGCGGCCGCGCATCTGGTCGAGTTCGTAGACGATGTTGACCGAAATGCCGAACTGTTCCAGGTGCGGTGTCACGCTGTCGGCGGCACTGCGGCAGGCGCCCAGCACGGCGCGCAGCAGGGCGGCTTCGCGCAGGGCGTCGGCATGGCGGTCTTCCATCACCGCGCTGCGCAGCGCGTCGGCACTGCGCGTGAGCTGGCGGTAGGGGTCGCTGTCCAGCAGCTGGCGGTCCATGCGCTGGCGCAGGGCCGGCGTGTAGCCGGACGCATGCACCGCGCTCACCAGGATGGTGATGGCGTCCAGCAGGGTGCGCCGCCAGTCGGGCAGGCCAGCGGCCAGCAGGGTGGCCAGGCGCTGCTGCGTGGGGGCGTCGATGGCGTCGATCCAGGCGGCGTCATCGGCTTCGAACAGCAGCGCGAACAGCGACGCCAGGTCGGCGGTGTCGGGGGTGCCCGGCAGCCAGCGGCGCTGCAGGCGCGCCAGCACTTCACCGGCCAGGGACAGCCGTGCGCCGAAGCCGAAGTCGGCAAACAGCGAAGCGGCGTCAATGTCGCGCCAGAAGGCGCGCAACAGCGCCTGCACGCTTTCGCGCAACGCATCGTGTCGGTCCAGCAGGTTCAGCAGATGGCGTAGCCGCAGCACGGGCAGCGGCGTGCGCGGGCTGTCGGCCACGACGGGCGCGACGGCTGGGCTGGCCACGGCCGGCGCATGGCGCAGCCATTCCGTCAGCCGCACCAGCCACAGGTGCCGCTCGGCTTGCGGGGCCTGCGGATCGGCGGCGTTGATGAGGGCGGTGATATCCCAGTCTTTGGCCATGACCTATGGTTGCGCTGCGGTGGGCTGCGCCTGTCGGCGGGCAGGGGCCGGGCGTGTCGGACAAGTTCCCGCGCTGTCGCTGGCCCTTGAGGCTAGGCCTCCCGGCGCGCGCCGGGCCGGCTTCAATGCAGCAAGCCGGGGAACACCAGTTCGAACGGCGCCACGGCGGCTTCGAAGGGGTGGGCGTCTTCGGTCATGCAGAAGAAGGTGCCGGCCATGCTGCCGTGCGCCGTGGCGATGCGGGTCCAGCTGGTGTATTCGAATTCCTCGCCCGGTTTCAATACTGGCTGGTGGCCCACCACGGCCAGGCCGCGCACGTTGTCGACCGTGCCGTCGTCGTCGGTTACCACCCAGTGCCGGGCCACCAGCTGGGCCGTGATGTCGCCACTGTTGCGGATGCTGACGGTGTACGCGAAGGCGTACGGCCCTTCCGGTGGCCTGGACTGTTCAGGCAGGTACTGCACGCGCACGCTGCACTGAAACTGTGCCTTGGCCTTGGGTGGGTTCATGGCTTCATTGTAGGCAGCGGCTCCTAGAATCTTGGCGATGAACCCAGACCGCCGCTACCGCATCGCCCCCAGCATCCTGTCGGCCGACTTTGCCCGCTTGGGCGAAGAAGTGCGCCAGGTCATCGAAGCCGGTGCGGACTGGATTCACTTCGACGTGATGGACAACCATTACGTGCCCAACCTCAGCTTCGGGCCTATGGTGTGCAAGGCGCTGCGCCCGCACAGCCGCGTGCCCATCGACGTGCACCTGATGGTGCAGCCCGTTGACGCCCTGGCCCAGGCCTTCTGCCGGGCCGGCGCCGATCTGGTGAGCTTCCACCCCGACGCCAGCCCGCATGTGGACCGCACGCTGCAGATCATCCAGGCCGAAGGCAAGCAGGCCGGGCTGGTGTTCAACCCGGCCACTTCGCTGGACGCGCTGGACTACGTCATCGACAAGGTCGACCTGGTGCTGATCATGAGCGTCAACCCCGGCTTCGGCGGCCAGAGCTTCATCGACAGCGCGCTGCGCAAGATCGAACGCGCGCGCAAGCTCATCGACCAGACCGGCCGCGACATCCGGCTGGAAGTGGACGGCGGCATCAAGACCGACAACATCCGCCGCGTGGCCGACGCAGGTGCCGACACGTTTGTTGCCGGCAGCGCCATCTTCGGCCAGCCCGACTACCAGGCGGTGATTGGCGCGATGCGCCGCGAGCTCGCGGCCTGATTCATCGCAGGCTCAGTGCCGGCGCGCCGGCGCACCGGCCTCAGGCCAGCACGCGCGCCTTCACCCGCTTGCCCTTCACGGGGCGCTGGTTCAGCGCCGCCTCAGCCCGCTGCGCCACGTCGCGCGCCACGGCCACATAAGTGCTGAAGTCGTTGACGCTGATCTTGCCCACCTGCGCGCCGGGGATGCCGGCGTCCTTGGTCAGCGCGCCCAGCACGTCGCCGGCGCGGATCTTTTCCTTGCGCCCGCCCAGGATCTGGATCGTCACCATCGGCGGCTGCAGCGGGCCGCTGCCGCTGGGCACCAGCTCCGCCAGCGGGTGGAATTCGGGCGCCTGGCCCTGTAGCTGTTCGATGCGGCCGACGCGGCCCATCTCGTCCAGGCTGGCCAGGCTGAAGGCCCAGCCGCTTTCGCCCGCGCGCCCCGTTCGGCCGACGCGGTGCGTGTGCACTTCGACGTCGGGCGTGATGTCGACGTTGATCACGGCTTCCAGCTGCGCGATGTCCAGCCCGCGCGCGGCCACGTCGGTGGCCACCAGCACCGAACAGCTGCGGTTGGCAAAGCGCACCAGCACCTGGTCGCGGTCGCGCTGTTCCAGGTCGCCATGCAGGGCCAGCGCGCTGATGCCCTGGGCCTGCAGCACGTCCACCAGGTCGCGGCACTGCTGCTTGGTGTTGCAGAAGGCCAGGGTGCTGGCCGGGCGGAAGTGGTTCAGCAGCAGGCCCACGGCGTGCAGGCGTTCTTCTTCCTTCACCTCGTACCAGCGCTGGCGGATCTGCTGGCTGCCCGGGCGCTGCGTCAGCGTCACTTCCTTCGGTTCGCGCAGGAACTTCTTCGCCAGCTGTTGGATGCCTTCGGGGTAGGTGGCCGAAAACAGCAGCGTCTGCCGCGCCTCGGGCGCGCGGCTGGCGATGCTGGCGATGTCGTCCATGAAGCCCATGTCCAGCATGCGGTCGGCTTCGTCCAGCACCAGGGTCTGCAGCCCGGTCAGGTCCAGCGTCGCGCGGTCCAGGTGGTCGATCAGCCGGCCCGGCGTGCCCACCACCACATGGGCGCCATGCGCCAGGCTGTCGGTCTGCGGCTTGATGGGCGTGCCGCCGCACAGCACCAGCACCTTCACGTTGCCCTGCGCGCGCGCCAGGCGCCGCACTTCCAGCGCCACCTGGTCGGCCAGTTCGCGCGTGGGGCACAGCACCAGGGCCTGCACGCTGCTGCGCTGCGCGTCCAGCCGCGCCAGCAGGGCCAGCGCAAAGGCCGCGGTCTTGCCGCTGCCGGTGGCGGCCTGGGCGATGAGGTCGTGCCCCGCCAGTGCCAGCGGCAGCGCCGCGGCCTGGATGGGCGTCATCTGCGCATAGCCCAGCTGGGCCAGCGTGGCCAGCGTGGCGGGTGCCAGCGGTAGCGAATCGAATGGTGCGAATGGGGTGGGGGTCATCAGGTTGTTCTGTCGATGCGCCGCGCCAGCACCACCGATGTGGTGGTCTTGCGCACGCCCGTGAAGGCGCCGATCTCGTCCAGCAGCACGTCCAGCCGGGCGGGTGAATCGGCGCGCAGCAGGGCGATGTAGTCGAACTCGCCGCTGACCGAACACAGCTGCCGCAGTTCCGGCAGGCTGGCCAGGCGCAGGCTCAGGTCGCGGGCGGACTGGGGGTCGGTGGTGATGCCCACGAAGGCTTCGACACCGCGTTCGCCTTCGTCCTGCCCCAGGCGCACGGTGTAGCCCAGGATCACGCCCGACCTTTCCAGCCGCTGCAGCCGCGCCAGCACGGTGGTGCGCGCCACGCCCAGCCGGCGGGCCAGGTCGGCCGTGCTGGCGCGGGCGTCAGCCTGCAGCAGGGCGATCAGTTGTCGGTCCAGGTCGTCGGTGGGCATGGTCAAGTTCGTGATTGTCGTCGCGCCCTGGCCGGAAACCTGCGCCGGGGTGCGTCCACGCGCAGGGCGTTCTGGCTAGAGTGCCGCGCAAACCCGCTCTGCGGCCCGCTCATGGCCGCGCGCTCACCTGCCCAGGGCCGCCCAGACGGTGCCTTGCGGCCCGCCCCGTTCGAGGCCACAGATGAAACTTCGCGAAGTCGTGATCTTCAGCGGTCAGGTCTTCCAGGTGCCGCCCTGCGTGCAGCGCATCGACCACCGCGCCACCCATGGCTGGCAGCTGCGTTACGGCGGCACCAAGCTCTTTTCCGACCACAGCAACGACGGCAGTGGCGCGGCGCGCGCGCTGGAACTGGCCACGCGCGAACTGCTGCGCCGCATCGCCACCCTGCCGGCACCCACCCGGCTGCAGCGCGCGCCCAGCCAGGGCAAGGCCAGCCAGCTGCCGGTGGGCATCAGCGGGCCGGTGGTGCGGGTGCGCCGCGGCGGCCGCGTGCGCGACTGCAGCCTGGCGGTGCTGATCCCGCGCTTCGGCGCCGCACCGGTGCGGCGCACCATCTACATCGGCACCGAGAACACCTACACGCCCGAGCGTTTCGAAGCCGCCCTGGCCCGTGCCGTGGCGCTGCGCAGCGCGGCCGAAGCCGCCTACCAGCGCGCCGAAACCCGCGCCCGGCGCGCCGAAGCGCAGGCCCTGAAGCAGACCCGCCGCGCTGCGGCCTGACGATCCGCCCGAAAGCGCTGACGAAGCGTCAGCACCCGCCGCTTTGCTGACGGAATCGTTCTTTCTTTCGTTCGCCAGGCTTCCTAGACTGGGCTGAGTTGCTGCTTCCACTCACCCGCCTTCAGGAGCCCCCATGCGCATCACCCTGCTCGGTGCCGGCCACATCGGCCACACCATCGCCCGCCTGCTGGGCGACAGCGGCGACTTCGACGTCACGGTCGTCGACCGCAGCGCCGAAGCCCTGGCCAAGATCGCCACCGGCCCGCGCGTGGCCACGCGCGTGGCCGACACCAGCAAAGCCGCCACTGTGCTGGACGTGCTGCGCGGGCAGGACGCCGTCATCAACGCGCTGCCCTACCACCTGGCCACCCTGGCCGCCACCGCCGCGCGCGAAGCCCGCTGCCACTACTTCGACCTGACCGAAGACGTGGCCGCCACGCGCGCCATCCAGTCCCTGGCCGAAGGCGCGCCCACGGCCTTCATGCCGCAGTGCGGGCTGGCGCCGGGCTTCATCGGCATCGTGGCCCACCACCTGGCGCAGAAGTTCGACAGCCTGCAAGAAGTGAAGATGCGCGTCGGCGCGCTGCCCGCCTTCCCCACCAACGCGCTGAAATACAACCTGACCTGGAGCGTGGACGGCCTCATCAACGAGTACTGCCACCCCTGCGAAGCGATCCGCGAAGGCCGCAACATCGAAGTACTGCCGCTGGAAGGCCTGGAGCACTTCAGCCTGGACGGCACCGAATACGAGGCCTTCAACACCAGCGGCGGCCTGGGCACGCTGACCGAAACCCTGCGCGGCCGCGTGCAGAACCTGGACTACAAGAGCGTGCGCTACCCCGGCCACCAGGCGCTGATGAAGATGCTGCTGGAAGAACTGCAGCTGAACCAGGACCCCGAAACGCTGAAGGCCATCATGCGCAAGAGCATCCCCAGCACCATGCAGGACGTGGTACTGGTGTTCGTCACCGTCAGCGGCATGAAGGGTGGGGCGCTGGTGCAAGAAGTGTTTGCGCGCAAGATCTTTGCCGACCGCAGCGAACACCACCCGCTGTCAGCCATCCAGATCACCACCGCGGCCGGCATCTGCGCGGCAGTCGACCTGTTCCGCGCCGGCAAGCTGCCGCAGCAGGGCTTCATCCGCCAGGAACAGGTGGCCCTACCCGACTTCCTGGCCAACCGCTTCGGCCGGGCTTACCAGCAAAGCCGGCAGGTGGAAAGCATCGGCTGACGGCCGGCCCCGCGCCGGCCAAGCGGGGGCTGTGTGGCGCTAGACGATCGGCGAAACTCCGGCCATGCCCGCCAAGACCGCCACTGCACAGCCGCCCCTGGACGTTGCCACCCTGTGGCAGTTGCATCGCCTGGGCGCACCCAGCCTGTCGCCCGACGGGCAGCAGCTGGTGTGCGCCGTCACCCGCTACGACATGGACCGCAACCAGGGCCGCACGGCGCTGTGGCGCCTGCCCGTGGCCGGTGGTGCGCCACGGCGGCTGACGCACTGCGGCGACAAGGACGGGCAGCCCGCCTGGTCGCCTCAGGGTGACCAGATCGCCTTCATCGCCCGGCGCGAACAGGGTGGCGCGCTGGATGCGACGCCCCAGCTGTACACCCTGCCAGCCGCCGGCGGCGAAGCCTTGCGGCGCAGCCAGTTCGCCCCGGGCATCGAGGCCTTCAAGTGGCTGCCCGACGGCCGTGGCCTGGTGTTCAGTGCCTGGGTCTGGCCCGACGCCCGCGGCGCTGCTGGCCAGGCCGCCGCGCACAAGGCTTTCAAGGCGCGCCAGCACAGCGGCTACGCCACCAGCGAAGCTTTCTACCGCTACTGGGACCGCAACCTGCCCCAAGGCCGCCGCCTGCACCTGCTGCTGCTGGACCTGGCCAGCGGCCGCGTGACCGATCTGTTCGAAGGCAGCGGCCTGGAACTGCCCCGCGACGGCGGCGGCAGCGACAGCTTCGACGTCCACCCCGGCGGGCGCCATGTGGCTTTCCACCACGACCCGGCCACCGTGCCGCTGCTGGGCAACCGCTGTGTGGTCAGCGAAATCGACCTGCGCACGCGCAAGACAAGGTCGTTGGCTGTGCATGCCGACTGGGACCTGGGCGCACCCTGCTACAGCCCCGATGGCCAGCAGTTGGCGCTGGTGGCGGCGCACGTGGGCCGGCACTACAGCGCCCAGGGCCAGCTGGCGGTGCTGCCGCGGGGTGGTGTCTTCACGCCTGCAGCCGTGCAAGCCCCCGGCTGGGACCGTCAGGTGAACGCCCCGCTGCGCTGGGCTGCTGACGGCGCCAGCCTGCTGTTCACCGCCGAAGACCGTGGCCGCTGCCCGCTGTGGCGGCTGCCGCTGGGCGCGGCCGAGCCCGAACGGTTGGTGCCGGGTGGCTGGGTGCAAGCCTTCGACCTGGCCGGCAACACGCTGGTGACCCTGGCCGACAGTCAGCAGCACCCGGCGCGCTTGCACGCCCACGACCTGCACCCGAAGGTCCACCCGGCCGAGTCAGCACGACCCCCGCGCCGCCTGGACCGCTTCAACGACACCGAACTGGCCAAGGTGGCCCTGGGCGCGGTGCAGGAAGTCGCGATCACCGGCGCCCAGGGCGCGCCGGTGCAGATGTGGCTGACCTTCCCGCCCGGCTTCACGCCGCGGCGCAAGCATGCGCTGCTGCAGGTCATCCACGGCGGGCCGCACGCTGCGTCCGGTGACACCTTCTCCTGGCGCTGGAACCCGCACGTGCTGGCCAGCCAGGGCCATGTGGTGGCGCAGGTGAACTACCACGGGTCCAGCGGCTTCGGCTTCGACTTCAAGACCAGCCTGGTGGGTCGCCAGGGCGAACTGGAACTGCAGGACATCGAAGCCGGCACCGACTGGTTGCTGGCCCAGCCCTGGGCCGACGCGAAGCGCGTCTTCGCCAGCGGCGGCAGCTACGGCGGCTTCCTGGTGGCCTGGATGAACGGGCATGTGCCATCCGGGCCCGACGCACGCTATCCGCGCTACCGCGCCTATGTCTGCCACGCCGGCGTGTTCGACCGCGTGGCCACCTTCAGCGCCGATTCCTGGCCCGTGCGGCCGAAGGACCTGGCCGCCAAGTACTGGGAAGACCTGCCCAAGGTGCTGGCACAGAGCCCGCACGCCTTCGCCGCGCAGATGCGCACGCCCACCCTGGTGGTGCATGGTGCGCAGGACTACCGCGTGCCCGACTGCAACGGCCTGGCCTACTACAACACCCTGAAGGCACTGGGCGTGGACGCACGGCTGCTGTGGTTCCCGGACGAAAACCACTGGGTGCTGAAGCCACAGAATTCACGCCAGTGGTACGGCGAATTCCTGGCCTGGCTGCAGGCGCAGGACCTGCCCGCCCGGCGCCCGAAAGCTGGCCCGGCCCGATGAGTGCCGCGTCTGCCGTGTCGGCCACCCTGGCCTTCGATGCCGCCATCGTGGACCTGGACGGCACCCTGGTCGACACACTGGGCGACTTCGAAGCCGCCCTGGCCCTGACCCTGGCCGACCTGGGCCTGCCGCCGCTGGGGCGCGATTTCATCGCGCGCACCGTGGGCAAGGGCAGTGAACACCTGTTGCAGCAAGCCCTGCAGCAGCAGGGCGCGCCGGCGGGCCTGCTGCAGCAGGCCTGGCTGCACTACCAGCACCACTACATCGCCATCAACGGCCAGCATGCCAGCGTCTACCCGGGCGTGGTCGAAGGTTTACAGGCGTTGCGCGCGCTGGGCCTGCGCCTGGCCTGCCTGACGAACAAGCCTGGCGACTTTGCGCGGCCCCTGCTGGCGCTGAAGGGCTTGGCCGGGTTCTTCGAACCGGTCTACGGCGGCGACGCCTTCGCGAAAAAGAAGCCCGACCCGCTGCCCCTGCTGGAAACCTGCAAGGCCCTGGGCAGCACCCCGGCCCGCACGCTGATGCTGGGCGATTCACGCAACGACTGCGAAGCCGCGCGCGCTGCTGGCTGCCCCGTGGTTCTGGTGAGCTATGGCTACAACCATGGCGAACCGGCTGCCAGCGCGCGGCCTGATGCCGTCGTCGACAGCCTGGCCGAAGTGCCCGCGCTGCTGCTGCAGGCTCAGCGCTGGCGCGAATAGGCTGCCGGCAGGGGCTGCCCCAGCAGGGCCTGCTTCAGGCTGCTGTCGGCCGGGTTGGGGCCCAGCCAGATGGCCATCAGGGCGCGGAAGAACTCGGGTTCCACGATGGGTTCGCCGGCAGGCTTGCCGTTCACCAGCACCTGGGTGCCCAGGCCGGGCACGAAGTCCACGCTGAAGCTTTCGCCTTTGGCCAGGCGTTTCTTCTCCGAAAAGATGTCGGCCATGCGCAGCGTGCCGGGCACCGACTTGCTGAACTCTTCCTTCGGCGCGTTGTCCTGCATGCCGCGTGTGAACAGGCGGCCCAGTTCGCTGGCGTCGATGTCGCGCAGCATCACCACGTGCAGCCGCTTGGGGCCTGGCGCGGCCAGCACGGCCTCGGGCGTTTCGGCCTTGGCCGCCAGGTACAGCCCAGCGGTGTAGACCTGCACAACGAAGCGCGTGCGGATGCCGGCGCCGTTCAGCTTCAGCGCGCTACCGCCCAAGCTGACCTGGTGCGGGTACTTCACGCCGGAAACGTCCAGCGGGCTGGTGCTGCCAGCGGGTTGGGCCAGGGCGGTGCCCGCGGCGGCCAGCGCCAGCAGGCAGGCCATCAGGGTCTTGCGCATCGTGGTGAGGGCGCTGCAGCGGAGCAGGCGCCAGCCTGTTCTTTGGAAGGGGCCGCAGTCTGCCACGCAGGTGCGGCCTTGTGGGCGCCGCTGCTAGACTGCCGCCCGGCATGATGAAGAGCTTCCACGAAACAGACGCCCGTTGCCCAGGCCCCCACGGCCGGGGAGCCTGGCCTTGGCGACCCTGAACCTGCACCGCTGAACCCCGGCGTGCGGGCGTTGCCCACGGGCGGCGCTGGCGCGAACCCCGGCACGGACCATCGCCCCGGCATCACGCCTGGGGCCACAGGAACAAGGGCTTCACCATGATCACCGAACTCGAATTCAAGAGCCTGGCCGCACAGGGCTACAACCGCATCCCGCTGATGGCCGAGGCCTTTGCGGACCTGGAAACCCCGCTGTCGCTGTACCTGAAGCTGGCCGGCGGCCGCCCGCAGAGCTTCCTGCTGGAAAGCGTGGTGGGCGGTGAGCGCTTCGGGCGCTACAGCTTCATCGGCCTGCCGGCCCGGACGCTGCTGCGGGCGCGTGGCTTCCACACCGAAGTCGTCACCAGCGGCCAAGTGGTGGAAACGGCCGAAGGCAACCCGCTGGACTTCATAGCCGCGTACCAGCAGCGCTTCAAGGTGGCGCTGCGCCCGGGCATGCCGCGCTTCTGCGGCGGGCTGGCGGGCTACTTCGGCTACGACGCCGTGCGCTACATGGAGCCCAAGCTGGCGCGCACCTGGAAGACCGGCGGCATCGACACGCCCGA
Organism: Rubrivivax sp.; assembly: GCA_027485165.1. GTDB lineage: Bacteria > Pseudomonadota > Gammaproteobacteria > Burkholderiales > Burkholderiaceae_C > Rubrivivax. Next base: position 6,000 of record JAIXRN010000076.1, on the reverse strand, counting down.
TATCCTGCTGCTGCAGACCGAGGAACTGGCCGTCATCGACAACCTGAGCGGGCGCCTGTACCTGATCGTCTATGCCGACCCGGGCGCGCCCGAGGCCTACTTCAAGGGCAAGAAGCGCCTGGCCGAACTGGCCGACCAGCTGCGCTACAGCGTCACCGCCCCGCCCGTGAAGCGCGGGCCCAGCTACGCGGTCGAGCGTGAATTCGAGAAGGCCGACTACCTGGCTGCGGTCGTCAAGAGCAAGGAACTCATCGCCGCCGGCGACATGATGCAGGTGCAGATCGGCCAACGCCTGAAGAAGCGCTACACCGAAAGCCCGCTCAGCCTGTACCGCGCTTTGCGTTCGCTGAACCCCAGCCCGTACATGTACTTCTACGACATGGGCGACTTCCAGATCGTCGGCGCCAGCCCCGAGATCTTGGTGCGCCAGGAAGCCACGGCCGAAGGCACCAAGGTGACGATCCGCCCGCTGGCTGGCACCCGCCCGCGCGGCGCCACGCCAGAACAGGACCGGCAGCTCGAAGCCGAGCTGTCCAGCGACCCCAAGGAGCGCGCCGAACACCTGATGCTGATCGACCTGGCGCGCAACGACATCGGCCGCATCGCCACCACCGGCAGCGTGAAGGTGACGGAAGCCTTCGTCGTCGAACGCTATTCGCATGTGATGCATCTGGTCAGCAACGTCGAAGGCCAGCTGCTGCCCGGCCTGAGCAGCCTGGACGTGCTGCGCGCCACCTTCCCCGCCGGCACGCTGACAGGCGCGCCCAAGATCCGCGCGATGCAGGTCATCGACGAACTGGAACCGGTGAAGCGCGGCATCTACGGCGGCGCCTGCGGCTACCTCAGCTTCGCCGGCGACATGGACGTGGCGATCGCCATCCGCACCGGCATCGTCAAGGACAACACCCTGTACGTGCAGGCCGCGGCCGGCGTGGTGGCCGACAGCGTGCCCGAGCTGGAGTGGAAGGAAACCGAGCACAAGGCGCGGGCGCTGATCCGCGCGGCGGAACTGGTCGAAGAAGGCTTCTGAGGGGTCGACATGCTGCTGATGATCGACAACTACGACAGCTTCACCTTCAACCTGGTGCAGTACTTCGGTGAACTCGGCGCCGAGGTGCGGGTGTTCCGCAACGACGAGATCACGGTCGAGGGCATCGCGGCTCTGAAGCCCGACCAGCTGGTGCTGTCGCCGGGCCCCTGCAGCCCGGCCGAGGCCGGCATCTGCGTGGACGCCATCCGCCACTTCACTGGCAAGCTGCCACTGCTGGGCGTGTGCCTGGGCCACCAGGCCATCGGCGCGGCGCTGGGCGGCCGGGTGGTACGCGCGCAGGTGCAGATGCACGGCAAGGCCAGCACCATCCGCACAGACGGGCGCGGGGTGTACCAAGGCCTGCCGGAACGCTTCAGTGTGGTTCGCTACCACTCGCTGGCGATCGAACGTGAGAGCCTGCCGGCGGTGCTGGAAGTGACGTCCACGTCGGAAGACGGCGAGATCATGGGCGTGCGCCACCGCGAACTGGCCGGCACCGCCACGCCGCTGGAAGGTGTGCAGTTCCACCCGGAATCCATCCTCAGCGAGCACGGCCATGCGATGCTAAAAAACTTTCTTCAAGGCTTGTGAGATGAGCGTCATCGACCTGCGCAGCGACACCGTGACGAAGCCCACTGCGGCGATGCGCGCCGCGATGGCCGCAGCCCTTGTGGGCGACGACGTCTTTGCCGACGACCCCACCGTCAACGCCCTGCAGACGCGCATCGCCGCGATGCTGGGCTTCGAAGCCGCGCTCTTCATGCCCACCGGCACGCAAAGCAACCTTTGCGCGCTGATGGCGCACTGCCAGCGCGGCGAGGAATACATCGTCGGCCAGATGGCCCACACCTACCGCTGGGAAGGCGGCGGCGCCGCGGTGCTGGGCAGCATCCAGCCGCAGCCGCTGCCGCAGCAGGCCGATGGGTCGATCGCGCTATCGGACATCGAAGCCAACATCAAGCCCGACGACGCGCACTTCGCCAAGACGCGGCTGCTGACGCTGGAAAACACCTGGGGTGGCCAAGTGCTGCCGCTGCCCTACATCGAAGCCGCCACCGCGCTGGCGCGCAAAAAGGGCCTGGCCACGCACCTGGACGGCGCGCGGCTCTTCAACGCCGCGGTGGCCGGGGCGAGGCCAGGGCAATCGAACACCGAAGCCGCGCGTGAGATCGCCAGCCATTTCGACAGCGTCTCGGTCTGCTTCAGCAAGGGCCTTGGCGCGCCCGTGGGGTCAGCCCTGTGCGGCAGCCGCGAGCTCATCGCCCGCGCCCACCGCTGGCGCAAGATGACTGGCGGCGGCATGCGCCAGGCAGGCATCCTGGCCGCGGGCGTGCTGTATGCGCTGGACCACCACATCGACCGCCTGGCCGAAGACCACGCCCACGCTCGCCAGCTGGCCGCAGGCCTGCAGGGCCTGGCTGGTGTGACGGTAGAGCCCCCGCAGACCAACATCCTGTTCGTGGACCTGGCGCCCGAAAAGGCCGCCGGCGCCGTCGACCGCCTGCGCGAGGCCGGCATCCTGTGCACAGGCCTGTACCGGCTGCGGCTGGTGACGCACCTGGACGTGTCTGCTGCCGACATCGACCGCGCCATCCCGCTGCTGCGCCAGCACCTGTAGACCTGCACGCCATGCCCAACAGCATCACCAACACTGAAGCGCTGACGCGCATCATCGACCACCGCGAGATCTTCCACGACGAGATGCTGGCGCTGATGCGCCGCATCATGGGCGGCGAGATGTCGCCGGTGATGATCGCGGCCTTCGCGATGGGCCTGCGCGTGAAGAAGGAAACCATTGGCGAGATCGCTGCCGCAGCCCAGGTGATGCGCGAATTCGCCACGCCTGTGGCGGTGGCCGACCGCACGCACCTGGTGGACATCGTGGGCACCGGCGGCGATGGGTCGCACACCTTCAACATCAGCACGGCGTCGATGTTCGTGGCCGCCGCTGCGGGCGCGCGCGTGGCCAAGCATGGCGGGCGCAGCGTGTCGTCCACCAGCGGTTCGGCCGACGTGATGGAAGCGCTGGGCGCCTACATCGGGCTGCAGCCCGAACAGGTGGCCAGCTGCCTGCAGGAAACCGGCATCGGCTTCATGTTCGCCCCCAACCACCACGCGGCCATGAAGCACGCCGCGCCGGTGCGCAAGGAGCTGGGCGTGCGCACGATTTTCAACATCCTGGGCCCGCTGACCAACCCCGCCGGTGCGCCCAACCAGCTGATGGGCGTGTTCCACCCCGACCTGGTGGGCATTCAGGTGCGCGTGCTGCAGCGCCTGGGCAGCGAACACGTGATGGTGGTCTACGGCATGAACGGCATGGACGAGATCTCGCTGTCCGGCGAGACACTGGTGGGTGAGCTGAAAGATGGCGAGGTGCGTGAATACACCATCCATCCCAGCGACTTCGGCCTGCCGGTCTACGACAGCCGCGTGTTGCGCGTGGCGAACAAGGACGAGTCGGTGCAATGCATCCAGCGCGTGCTGGCCAACGAAGACGGGCCGCTGCGCGACGTGGTGCTGCTGAACGCCGGTGCCGCGCTGTACTGCGCTGGCAAGGCGGGTTCGGTGAGCGAAGGTGTACGCCAGGCACGCGAGGCCGTGGCCTCGGGCCGGGCGCTGGCCAAGCTGAGCCAGTTCGTCAAGGTGACGAACCAGTTCAGGCCGCTGGGCTGAAGGGCAGGCACGCGATGTCGGACATCCTGCGGCGCATCGTCGCCGTCAAGCACGAAGAAGTCGCCGCCGCCCGCGCTGCCCGCCCGCTGGTGGGCCTGCGGGCCGAAGCCGAAGCCCTGGGCGGGCTGCGCGACTTCACTGCCGCCCTGCGCGCCCGGCTGGCGGCCGGGCTGCCGGCGGTCATCGCCGAAGTGAAGAAGGCCAGCCCCAGCAAAGGCGTGCTGCGCGAAGACTTCCAACCGGCCGAGATCGCGGCCAGCTACGAAGCCGGTGGCGCGGCCTGCCTGAGCGTGTTGACCGACGCGCCTTTCTTCCAGGGCAACGCCGCCTACATGCAGCAGGCGCGTGCCGCCTGCCAGCTGCCCGTGCTGCGCAAGGACTTCATGGTCGACGGCTACCAGATCGTCGAAGCCCGGGCCATGGGCGCCGACGCCATCCTGCTGATCGCCGCCTGCCTGGACGACGCGCAGATGGCCGACCTGGAAGCCACGGCCTTGGCGCTGGGCATGGCCGTGCTGGTGGAAGTGCACGACGGCGCAGAGCTGGACCGGGCGCTGAAGCTGAAGACGCCGCTGCTGGGCATCAACAACCGCGACCTGCGCACGTTCGAGGTCAAGCTGGACACCACCCTGGGCCTGCTGCCGCGCGTGCCCGCCGGCAAGCTGCTGGTGACGGAAAGCGGCATCCTGGCCCGGGCCGACGTGCAGCGCATGCGCGCAGCCGGGGTACACAGCTTCCTGGTCGGCGAAGCCTTCATGCGCGCGCCCGTGCCCGGCGTGGCGCTGGCCGAACTCTTCGCCTGAACCCGGTGATGCGGCGCGCGGTGCCCCTGGCGCCAGCCAGCAACGCCCTGCGCACCCCGCTGCGCGCGCAGTTCGACTCGGTTTCAGGCGACTGGGCGCCCCTGGTCCAGGCTGTGGCCAACAGCCCGGCCGGCCAGGCGCTGTGTGCGGCGGTGGACGCCCGCGTGTCGGAGGGCGCACGGGTCTATCCCGACCAGGTGTTTCGTGCCCTGGTCGCCACGCCGCGCGCGCAGGTGCGTGTTCTGCTGCTTGGACAGGACCCCTATCACGGCCCCGGGCAAGCCGAGGGGCTGGCGTTTTCGGTTGCGCCGGACCAGCGCTGGCCGCCCAGCCTGCGCAACATCCTGCAGGAATGGCATCGCGACCTGGGCCAGCCGTGGCCCGAATCGGGGTCGCTGGCCGCCTGGGCAGAACAAGGTGTGTTGCTGCTCAACAGCAGCCTGACGGTCGAAGACGGCCAGCCAGGGGCGCACGCCAAACTGGGTTGGCAAGTACTGACTGACGCTGTTGTCTCGGCTGTGGCTGAGTCGCCTCTGGCTACCGTGTTCATGCTCTGGGGCGCGCAGGCCCAGGCCTGGGCCGGCTTGGCGCAGGCGTCGGGGCGGCATCTGGTCTTGTCTTGCAACCATCCTTCACCCTTGTCGGCGCGGCGCGGGCCGGTGCCCTTTGTGGGCTCTGGGCACTTCGGCCAGGCCAGCCGCTTTCTGGCGTCGAACGGCCGCGGCGTCATGCCGTGGAAGCTGACATGACGGCGGGTTTCAACCCGCTTGCAGCCGTGCTATAGTCACCGGCTCTCCGGGAGGGGTGCCCGAGTGGCTAAAGGGGGCAGACTGTAAATCTGTTGGCTTACGCCTACGCTGGTTCGAATCCAGCCTCCTCCACCAGAGAACGTTTGTCGTGACGCCATGGGGCGAGGCAGGCCTGGGTCGGTGGTGGGGGTTCAGAGCCCCGACACCTCGGCGGGAGTAGTTCAATGGCAGAACCTTAGCCTTCCAAGCTAATGACGCGGGTTCGATTCCCGTCTCCCGCTCCACGGTGGTGGCTGGAGTCGACATCGGCTCTGGCGGCGCTAGCGGCGCTAGAGGGGATGATTGGCTGTGATCGGGGCGCCAGTGTGCTGCCGCTCCGAATGAGTTTGATATCGCGTCGTTAAGGGTTTGCAGGCCGATGGGCCGGTTGCCTGCAAGCCCGTAACGATGCCCATGTGGCTCAGTGGTAGAGCACTCCCTTGGTAAGGGAGAGGTCGCGCGTTCGATCCGCGCCATGGGCACCACTCTTCAGGTGGTCGGCTTTGTGTTGTCGCCGGTTCCAGTCATCCGTTGTTGAAGCCAGGAGCTCTCTAAATGGCAAAAGGTAAATTCGAACGCACCAAGCCGCACGTGAACGTGGGCACGATCGGTCACGTTGACCACGGCAAGACGACGCTGACGGCGGCGCTGACGAAGGTTGGTGCAGAGCGCTTTGGTGGTGAGTTCAAGGGTTACGACCAGATTG
>JAIXRN010000058.1 GCA_027485165.1 Rubrivivax sp. | reverse complement strand
GGCCCCTGCAAACAGGCCCCCCCCCCAAGCCCCCCGAGGGGGGTTGTCCCCCCCCCCCCCCCCCCCTTTCCCGTCCTCCACCGGCCGGTCAGACCGTCTGCAGCCGAGGGCCGGTGCATCGTGTTTCCACGGACATTCGGCCAGGGATCTGCATCCACTGCTTGGAGCAGTCGAGTGTTGTATTGAACAACAGGGCGGTAGGGTTCCGGCAATGACCCGTGGCATTGCAATGCCCACGGACGCGGAGTCGTTTGCAATTACGCCCAGCTCGCATTACCGTGCTGCCATGCCAGCAGCAATCTCCGCATCGACCCCAGCACACATCACTCCGGTAGTCAGCGCGCACGACCTTGCGTGCGTCTTGCTCGAAAACAATAGCAACGACTTCAAGCTCGCACTCGATGCGCTTCATCGAATGAGCTCGATGTTCGAAGATATCTTGTTTGCAAGGACGAAGGTGCTTCTGAGTCTGCAGGTGATTGACTACTCGATGCTCAGCGTTTGGCTTGTCGGAAGCAAACTCGACCCCTCTGCCCAGGAGGGCCCGCTACTCTTGCAGCGGTTTGAGCAGCTCAGTGAGATTGCAAGCAAAGCCCACTTCGATGAGTTCAGCCTCACGACTTCAAGAGGCTACAAGTTCATCAACTTGCGCGCAGGAGACGTGAGGGCGGCTGTGATGGCGGGGCTGGATGTGCGGCTTGAGTTGCTGAAAGCAGAAGAGCTCGTCAGATGGGTGTCGTGGCAGTTTGATGAGCTTGCCGAACAGCAGTTGCGTTAACTGACCCTGGGCGGGGCAAAACGCTACCCAGCTTCGATCGACTCCGCAACCGATTGAGTGTTAAGAATCCGAGTCGAGCGCCATGTCTCTGCCGTCAGGTCTGGATGAGAGCCCCACAGGCTCGCCGGTATGCCTGCTAGTGAGAGTTGGTAGGCATTCTCAAGTTGATCAGCTTTGCCTCGTCCTTCATCTGAGGAAAGATAAGCTGCAAGCAAGCTCTGCCGGCGGTCGTGCCTCAGCCAAGGGAGCTCCAACGCCCGCGCGGGCCGCCGCCAGGCGACTCGAGCTGTGGGATCCTGCAGGACAGCTTCAAAGGTTTCCTTGTCGGCCAGGGCCGAGTCGACCACAAAGTGCTTTCCACGCATCACAAACGGGTGCAAAGCCAGCCAATCGTCAACGAAGGGACTCACCCGCGACATCGCAGCCGACAGCTCTGCCTCTGCAACGCTGCTGAAGGTGTTTGCAGCTACGTAGGCTCTCAAGTCGGCCAGCCTGTAGCGCACCGCACTCCTCGTCGCTCCCGACAGTTTGACGAACTTGGGCCCTTTCCCGTCCGACCGCCAGTGGTTGAGGGTAGAAGCCGAGACCGACAAGTAGAGCGCGGCTTGGTCAACGTTCAGCAAGAACTCGTCACCCAGAAGCTGCTCGAGCCTCGAATCGCGGAAGACTTTGTTCGTGGCTCGCGCAAGCATCAGACCGCCCTATCGCTCGACCGCTGAGCGGCTTTTGGGTTAACAGTCGCGTAGCTGAGCATCTCAGCTTCGATGCGCTCCATGATAGGACGCAGCTGCTCAATGCTGAGCGCCGTGTAGCGACGGGTGGAGCCACCAGTTCGATGGTTGAGCAGTTGCTTTGTCAAGCGCTCCGGCAGCTCCATCTCCGTGACGACGTTGCCAAAGGTCCGGCGCAGGTCGTGCACCCCGAACTTGACGTGAATAGCATTGGTCACCTGTTGCATAAACGACCGGGGGTCAGAGTAGTACTCGACAACTGCAATCTTGGATCGAGACGCCCGCGGAAAAACATAAGGAGAGCCGCCCACGAGCAGGCGCCGCTCTCGCAGAACCCCAAGCAAGAAGCTAGGCACCGGTAAACGGTGCGCGTAGCGATTCTTTGTCATGTTGAGGACCAGAACACCGTTATTGAGGTCGACGAAGTTGTAGCCAGCCTTTTGATGACTCAAAGGGGGAAGCTTGTCGAGACGGTCGTTCCACAGCAACTGGGACGATTCTTCGCGGCGCAGCCCCATCAGGACTGTGGTCAACATGTAGTCAGCCCCAGTTCGGGACGAGCCGTCACGCCGAGCGTTCAGCACGTAGTCCAACCACTTTTGAAAGTGCTCGCGAGTACTGCTGAGAGGCCTTCGCACACCCTTCTTGTCGTAGTCCCGCTCAAGCTCCGTGCCATCTCGCAATGCGCCGGTCTGCACGAAGATCGTCGCCGGATTCACGTAGAGAGTCGGTTGCACCTTCGACTGGAGCGCATCCAGCGTGATGCGATGGTTGGCACGGTTATAGACAGAACTGACCCAGCGAATGGTTTGCTCTGCGGCCGTCTGATGCCCCATCTTCGTCGCCTTGGTCGTGAAGAACTCCTCGAGGTCTCTCCAGCTGACCTCATCGGCGTTCTTGTCGAGCAGCTTGGTGCCTAGCCGGTTCATGGCCTTTTCAACTGCGTCGATGGTGTTGGGGCTCGGCACTCGCTTGGAGCTGGACCTGTACTCCTCCATCCAGTCAGCGAACAACTTGCGCAGCGTGGCTCTGGTCGCCCGGCTTTCCGCCTTGGATTGTCTTTTGGACTGATTGACGTCCTCACCTCGACGGATGCGCGCCAGCACCTCTGCCGCAAGCAGTCTGGCGTTACGCTCTGGCGGCACGTCTTTGCCGATCAGCAATTCAGGGTGACCTCCGACCTTGACTGTCACGACCCTAGCTCCCTGCCGTGCGGTGACGATGTAGGTCTTGGAGCGCTTGTTCACCCGCAGGGCAAAGCCGACTGGTGCGTCCTTGTGGAGGTCACCCACGTCGTAGAAGCGGTCCTTCAGGTTGGGACTGGTGCCAACGAGTTTGCCGGTTTCGTCGAACTCAGGCACCGCGTCGAAGCGGCAGTCTGCTACGAAACGCTTGTCTAATACGGTCTTCACGGGCGCTCGCCCTCCATCCTTGTCGCAGGGTTGTAGCAACCAACTTAGCTACGCCCTAGCTACAGAAGAGCCGCAAAACCTGCCCTTTTGCGGACATCCGCTGCAACTCCTTGCAATGCCAGACGAAGCTAAGTCGTTGTCAGATAAAGAAAAGTCGTTGCGCGACAAGGACTTAGCAGGGCACACGCCCATGATGGCCCAGTACCTGGGCATCAAGGCCGACTTCCCCGACACGCTCGTCTTCTACCGGATGGGCGACTTCTACGAACTGTTCTGGGACGACGCCCGCAAGGCCAACCGCCTGCTGGACATCACGCGCACCACGCGCGGCCAGAGCGCGGGGGAACCGGTGGTGATGGCTGGTGTGCCGGTGCATTCGGTCGAAGGCTATCTGGCACGCCTGATCAAGCTGGGCGAAGCCGTGGCCATTGCCGAACAGGTGGGCGACGTGGCGACAGCCAAGGGCCCGGTCGAACGCAAGGTGGTGCGCGTCGTCACCCCCGGCACGGTGACCGACGGCGAACTGATGGCCGAACGTGCCGACACCCTGCTGCTGGCCGTGCACAAGACCCGCGTCACCTGGGGCCTGGCCTGGCTGGGCCTGGCCAGCGGGCAGCTGGGCCTGGCCGAATGCGGCGAAGCCGAACTGCCCAGCTGGCTGGCGCGGCTGGAGCCAGCCGAGATCCTGCACGACGGCGGCGTGGCCGGCCTGCCCGCCGCCCTGCTGCAGGCGCGCGCGGCGCGCACGGCGCGGCCGGCCTGGCAGTTCGACCGCGCGCTGGGCGAGAAGAAGCTCTGCGCCCAGCTGAAGGTGGCCAGCCTGGCCGGCTTCAACGCACAAGACCTGGGCGCGGCGCAGGCCGCTGCGGCAGCGCTGCTGAGCTTTGCCGAACACACCCAGGGCCAGGCCCTGGCCCATGTGCAGACCCTGACGGTGGAACGCAGCAGCGACCTGCTGGACCTGCCGCCTGCCACGCACCGCAACCTGGAACTGGTGCAGACCCTGCGCGGCGACAGCGCGCCCACTCTGCTGTCGCTGCTGGACACCTGCCGCACCGGCATGGGCAGCCGGCTGCTGCGGCACTGGCTGACGCACCCGCTACGCGACCGCGCCACCGCCAGCGCGCGGCTGGACGCCATCGCCGCCTGCCATGCCCAGGGCTTCGATGCCTTGCGCGATGTGCTGCGCGGCGTCAGCGACGTGGAACGCTGCACCGCGCGCATCGCGCTTCGCCAGGTGCGCCCGCGTGAACTGGCCGGCCTGCGCGAGACCCTGGCCGCGCTGCCCGCCCTGCGCGCCGCGGCGCCGCAGGGCACGCCGCTGCTGGCGCAATGGCAGGCCGCGCTGCAGCCCGGGCCCGAACTGGCGCACACGCTGCACGCCATCGCCGAAGAACCCGCCGTGCTGCTGCGCGAGGGCGGCGTCATCGCCCCGGGCTTCGACGCCGCGCTGGACGAACTGCGCGGCATCACGCAGAACTGCGACGCCTTCCTGCTGGCGGTGGAAGCAAGCGAAAAGGCACGCACCGCCATTCCGAACCTGCGCGTGCAGTTCAACAAGGTGCATGGCTTCTACATCGAAGTGACGGCTTCGCACGTGGACAAGGTGCCGACCGACTACCAGCGCCGGCAGACGCTGAAGAACGCCGAGCGCTACATCACGCCCGAGCTGAAGGCCTTCGAGGACAAGGCCCTGTCAGCCCAGGACCGCGCGCTGGCACGCGAAAAGTTCCTGTACGAACAGCTACTGGACGCGCTGCAGCCGCAGCTGCCCGTGCTGTCCGCCCTGGCCCGCGCACTGGCCGGGCTGGACGCCCTGGCCTGCCTGGCCGAACGCGCGCAGACCCTGGGCTGGTGCCGGCCGCAGTTCGTGCCCTACCCCTGCATCGACATCGAGGCCGGCCGCCACCCGGTGGTGGAAGCGCGCCTGGCGGAAGCCGGCAGCGGCGCCTTCATCGCCAACCACTGCCGCATGGATGCGAAGACGAAGATGCTGGTCATCACCGGCCCGAACATGGGCGGCAAGAGCACCTTCATGCGCCAGGTAGCCCTGATCGTGCTGCTGGCGGCCATCGGCAGCCATGTGCCGGCCACAGCCTGCCGGCTGGGGCCCGTCGACGCCATCCACACCCGCATCGGTGCGGCCGACGACCTGGCCAATGCGCAGAGCACCTTCATGGTCGAAATGACCGAAGCCGCGGCCATCCTGCATGCCGCCACCGAACACAGCCTGGTGCTGATGGACGAGATCGGCCGCGGCACCAGCACCTTCGACGGCCTGGCCCTGGCCGGCGCCATCGCCAGCCACCTGCACGACAAGAGCCGCGCCTTCACGCTGTTTGCCACGCACTACTTCGAACTGACCGAGTTCCCGGCGCGCCATGAACGCGCCGTGAACCTGCACGTGGGGGCAGTGGAAAGCGGCAACGACATCGTCTTCCTGCACCAGCTGGAAGCCGGCCCGGCCAGCCGCAGCTACGGCGTGCAGGTGGCACGCCTGGCCGGCATGCCCGCCAGCCTGGTGCGCCAGGCCCGCGCCACGCTGGAAGCCCTGGAAAGCCAGGCCAGCACCAGCCGGGCGCAGGTGGACCTGTTTGCTGCGGCGCCTGCCCCCGAGCCCCATCCCAAGCCAGAGCCCAGCGCTGTCGACCAGGCGCTGGCCGGCATCAACCCCGACACCCTGTCGCCACGCGAAGCCCTGGCCGCGCTGTACCAGCTGAAGGCCCTGCAAGGCGCACGCTGAACTCGCCTCTGGCGGGTACGTGCCCAGCCCCGGGCAGGCGCAAGCCGCGAAGGCCAGCCGCCGTTGGCGAAGCCAGGCCGTCAGCCGTCGCATCCCGCTTGGCGCGGCTGGTGCCCCGGCGCAGCATGCGCCGCATGTCACCCACCCCCGCCACGACCACGCGCAGCCCCGCGCTGCAGGCCACCACCCTGCACAAGTCGTACGGCAGCCGCACTGCCGTGGACGGCATCAGCCTGCAGGTGCAAGGCGGTGAATTGCTGGGCCTGCTGGGGCCCAACGGTGCGGGCAAGTCCACGCTCATCAGCCTGCTCTGCGGCCTGACGCCCGCCGATGCCGGGCAGGTGCAGGTGGCCGGGCTGGACCTGGCGCGCCAGCCCCACGCTTGCAAGCAGCGCATCGGTCTGGTGACGCAGGACCTGGCCTTGTTCGAAGACCTGTCCACGCGCGAAAACCTGGTGCTGTTCGGCGCCCTGTACGGGCTGAAGGGCGCTGCCCTGCAGGCCCGCAGCGCCGCGGTGCTGCAGGCCGTGGGCCTGGCCGACCGGACGCGCGACAAGCCCGCCACCTTCAGCGGCGGGATGAAGCGGCGCCTGCACATCGCCTGCGCGCTGCTGCACGACCCCGACGTGCTGCTGCTGGACGAACCCACCGCCGGCGTCGACCCGCAAAGCCGCAATGCCATCTTCGACACGCTGCTGCAACTGAAAGCCGCGGGCAAGGCCCTGGTCTACACCACGCACTACATGGAAGAAGTGGAAAGGCTGGCCGACCGCATCGTCATCGTCGACGCCGGCCGCGTGGTGGCCCAGGGCACGCTGGCCGAACTGGTGCAGGGCCTGCCGGCCACGCGCCAGCTGGACATCAGCATCGACGACGGCCGCCCGGCCGGCGACAGCGCAGCGCTGGCGGCCCAGCACTGGCTCTTGCTGCAGGCCGGTGCGCGCCAGGCCGTGTATGCCGACGGCCGCTGGCAGCTGCAGCTGGGCAATGCCCCCGACCGGGCTCAACCAGGCGCCCCGGCAGGCGACGATGCCCTGGGCCACGGCACCCTGGCCGTGCTGCAGGCCGTGCAGCAGGCCGGCTGGCACGTGCGCCACCTGGCCAGCGGGCGCGCTTCGCTGGAAGACGTGTTCCTGCAACTCACCGGCCGCCAGCTGCGCGACCCCGCCTGAAAGCCCGCCATGTCCGCCTTCTACGCCCTGGTCCGCAAGGACATCCTGCAGTTCCTGGGCAGCCGCCGGGCGCTGGTGATCACGCTGCTGGCGCCGATCGCGATCGCAGCCTTCTTCGGCAGCCTGTTCGACGGCCAGAGCGGCCGGCCCAGCCGCGTGCCGGTGGCGCTGACGGTGCTGGACGACAGCGCCACGGCACGCGCCATCACCGCTGCACTGCAGGCCGACCCGGCCTTCCAGCTGCGCCTGCTGGACGCGGCGGCCGCCAGCGCCGCCGTGCAGCAAGGCCACGTGCGCGCCTGGGTGACCGTGCCTGCGGGCTTCGGCGCTGCGGCGCACAGCGCCCTGTTCAGTGGCCGGGCGCGGCCCGAGCTGCCGCTGCTGGTGGACCCTTCGCAGGCGGCGATGATGCCGATGGTGACGGGGCTGTTGACCCAGCATGTGATGGCCGCCATCGGGCAGGGCCTGCCCGGTGGCGGCTCTGGCGGCACGATGACCCTGCCCTTCACGCTGCGTACCCAGGAAGCCGCTGTGCAGACACCGGGGGCCGGCTACAACAGCTATGCGCATGCCTTTGCCGGCATGGGCGTGCAGTTCATCTTGCTGATGGGCGTGGACTTCGGCATCGGCCTGCTGGCACTGCGCCAGCAGGGGCTGTGGAAGCGGCTGCGGGCGGCGCCGCTATCGCGGCTGCAGCTGCTGGGCAGCCGCATGGCCAGCTGCGCGCTGATCGCCAGCGGCGTGTTCGCCGTGCTGTTCGCGGTGGCCATTGCCGGCTTCGGCGTGCGGGTGCATGGCAGCGCGGCCGGCCTGGCGCTGGTGGTGGTGACCTACGGCCTGATGACGGGTGCCTTCGGGCTGATGCTGGCCGCGGTGGGCCGCACCGCAGAGGCCACGCGCGGCCTGGCCATCCTGGCCACCCTGGTGCTGGTGATGCTGGGTGGCGCCTGGGTGCCCAGCTTCATCTTCCCGCCCTGGCTTCAGCAGGTGTCGGCGATGACGCCCACGCACTGGGCCCTGCAGGGCATGGACGGCATGACCTGGCGCGGCCTGCCCTTCAGCGCAGCGCTGCTGCCGGCCGGGCTGTTGCTGGCCTTTGCGGCCGGCTTTGCCGCTCTGGCGCTGGCGCGCTTTCGCTGGCACGACTGACCGGCGCCCAGCGCGAGGCTGCGGCCGGTGCTGATACGCTCACCAGCCCAGCATCCGCCACATCCCTGCCATGACCTATTGCGTTGGTATCCGCTTGAATGCGGGCCTGGTCTTCCTGTCCGATTCCCGCACCAATGCCGGCATGGACCAGATCGGTACGTTCCGCAAGATGATGGTGTACGAAAAGGCCGATGACCGCTTCATGGTGATGCTGTCGGCCGGCAACCTGAGCATCAGCCAGAGCGTGCGCGAAATCCTGCAGGTGGAAAAGATCGACAACGGCGACGAAGAGCCCATCACCATCTGGAACGCCAAGAGCATGTTCGACGCTGTGCGCGTGCTGGGCAGCGCCGTGCGCCGCGTCTACGACCAGGACGGCCGCGCCCTCAAGGCTGCCGGCATCGACTTCAACGCCAGCATGATCTTTGGCGGCCAGATCAAGGGCGAGGCGATGCGCATGTTCCTGGTCTATTCGGCCGGCAACTTCATCGAAGCCACGCGCGAGACCTGTTTCTTCCAGGTCGGCGAAAGCAAGTACGGCAAGCCCATTCTGGACCGCGTGCTGACGCCGCGCACGCCGCTGGACGAAGCGGCCAAGTGCGCCCTGGTCAGCATGGACAGCACGCTGAAGAGCAACCTCAGCGTCGGCCTGCCGCTGGACCTGCTGGTGTACGAGGAAGGCACGCTGCAGTGCAACCAGATCGTCTGCATCGACGACCACAACCCGTACTTCCGCATGATCCACGACACCTGGGGCCAGCGCCTGCGCGAAGTGTTCGAGAGCATCGACGACCCGCGCTGGGACGGCGGCGACACGGCACATCCGCTGATGAGCCCGCTGCACCGCCATGAACCCATGCGCAAGATCACGCACCCCGGCGAACGGATTGTTTGAAGCCCACGATCTGCTTCAGCCACGCCAACGGGTTTCCGGCGGGCACCTACCGTGTGCTCTTCGACGCCTGGCAGGCCGCCGGTTGGCGCGTCATCGCGCTGCCCCGCATCGGGCACGACCCGGCCTTCCCCGTCACCGCCCACTGGCCGCACCTGCGTGACGAGCTGGCCCGCTTCATCGACACCCAGGCCCCGGGGCAGAAGGTGCAGCTGGTGGGGCATTCGCTGGGCGGCTTCCTGAGCCTGATGGTGGCCTGCCGGCGGCCCGACCTGGCGCAGCAGGTGGTGATGCTGGACTCGCCCGTGGTCGGCGGCTGGCGGGCGCACAGCGCCGAGATGGCCCGCGCGCTGGGGCTGTTCAAACGGTTTTCGCCCGGGCGTGTTTCAGAGAAGCGCCGCTTCCAGTGGCCCGACCGCGACGCGGCCTTGCAGCACTACGCGGCCAAGGCGGCCTTTGGGCGCTGGGACGAGCGCGTGCTGCGCGACTACATCGCCAGCGGCACCGAGCCTGACCCTGGCAACGCCACGCCTGGCGCCGTGCGGCTGGCCTTTCGCCGCGAGGTCGAGACCCGCATCTACGACACCCTGCCCACCCGGCTGGGCGCGCTGCTGCGCCGCCACCCGCCGCCAGGGCCGGTGCACTTCATCGCCGGCACACAGTCGGCTGAACTTCGCCAAGCCGGCATGGCTGCCACGCGTGTGCTGGTACGAAAGCGCCTGCTCTGGGTCGAAGGCACCCACTTGTTCCCGATGGAACGTCCCGACGAGACTGCTGCAGCGGTGCTGTCTTGTCTGGGTGCGCCGGCAGGCTGAACGCGGCCCGGCCTGCCCCGCCCGGCACGCCCCCTGTTCAAGGGGGAAAGGCGCGCCCCCGTGCCAACCCGGGATGGAACTTCGCTCTGGGCCCTGCTAGCCTCATCGACGCGTCTGAACTACCTGAGGATCGATCCATGCTGTTCGCCCCCGTCCGCCGATTGGCACTGGCCACCGTCACTACCGCCGCCCTGTTGGCGGGCGCCAGCAGCGCCCATGCCCAGGCCAATGTTCCCCAGAGGGCTGTTGCCAGCGAACGCGCCTCTGTGCCGTTCATCTTCCAGGGGCAGACTTATGCCAGCCAGAAGGCCTATCTGGACACGGGCGCCCGTTGCACCACGCCCGACCTGTCGTCGGCGCAGATGATCCTGGACGAAATGGCCATGCGCAGCTGGCGCAATGACCGCCAGGCGCGCGGCCTGCCCCTGGAACCCGAAAGCGTGGCGCAAGGCGCGTCGCAGATCGTCATTCCGGTGTACTTCCACGTGCTCAGCAGCGGCACGGCGGTCAGCCAGGGCAACATCCCCGACAGCTGGATCACGGCACAGATCAACGTGTTGAACGCCGCGTACGCGCAGGGCAACTCGCCGTTCGTGTTCCAGCTGCAAGCGATCACCCGGACGGTCAACGCCACCTGGTACAACATCGTCAGCGGCTCTGCCCAGGAGCTCGCCGCCAAGACGGCCCTGCGCCAGGGCGGTGCCAACGCGCTGAACATCTACAGCGGCCGGCCTGAGGGCGGCGTACTGGGGTACGCAACCTTTCCCGTGAACTACGCGGGCAACCCGATCCGCGACGGCGTCGTGGTCCTCGACCAGTCTCTGCCTGGCGGCAACGCGGCGCCCTACAACATCGGCGACACCGGCACGCACGAAGTTGGTCACTGGCTGGGCCTGTTCCACACCTTCCAAGGTGGCTGCTCGCGCACCAACGACCAGGTGGCCGACACCGCTGCTGAGGCTTCGCCGGCGTTTGGTTGCCCGATCGGCCGCAACACCTGCCAGGTGTCGCGCACCGGTGACCCGATCTTCAACTTCATGGACTACACCGACGACGCCTGCATGGACAGCTTCACGACCGGCCAGTTTGCGCGCCAGATCGCGCAGTGGCAGCTGTACCGCGCACCGACGCCGACCAACTGAGCGCCGGGGCCTGAGCGGCAACGCCGCCTGGGCCGGCCAGAATAAAAAGGGGCGCTGGAAGGCGCCCTTTTTTTATCAGCCATTCGTCGCCTTCGGCCAGCAAACGGCGGCCACGAAAAAGGGCGCCTCAGGCGCCCTTGATCAGCTGCCGCCAAGCTGCGGCATACCGCAGCCGGCAATCGTCAGCGTTCAGCCCTGCCGGCGACGCAGTGCGCCCAGGGCCAGCACGCCTGCCATCAGCAGTGCCCAGGTCTGCGGTTCTGGCACCGCACTGGCCAGCACCAGGTTGTTGACGGCGGGGAAGAAATTCGTCGTCGTCGTGCCCGTGCTGTTCACCGCCACCATCGTCAACGACACCAGGGTGGTGTTGCTTACGAAGCCCCAGAAGCTGCTCTCGGACGTGTTCACCAGGGTGCGCGTGACGGAACCTGCCAGGTCGGTCGCGACCAGCGTGACCGAAGCCGGCGTGACGACGCCTGCCAGGCTGGTGGGGAAGAACGCACCACCGATGGCGTTGACGTTGGCACCGAAGCCCGTGAACCGGATCGTGGCCAGTGCGCTGTCGGTCGACAGCCAGGTGTCGGCGGCGCTGCCGACGTTGTAGAAGGGGTTGGCGAAGTTGCCGCCAGCGTCGGTGACGGTGGCATTGGCGACGTAACCGAAAGCACCGGCCGTGCGGTTCAGGGGCCCGGGGAGTACCACGCCACGGGTCAGGTCGTTGAAGCTGTCGGTTCCAGTGACCAGCACGGCGCTCTGGAAGGTAGCCAGGCTGCTGTATTCGGTGATGGCGGCCTGGCTGGCGCTGGCACACAGCGCCAAGGCGGCCAGACAGACGGTGCGCACGGTTGCCTTCGGCAGAGTCATGGGGATTTCCTCTTGGGGGAGTGTTACGTGATGGCGCGCCAAGCCCCGCACGGCGGATTTCGGCACTTAGGGAGTCTCGACCTGCGCCCGGCGCCAGACAACCCCCGAGTTAGGCGGCGGGGGCGGCACGGGGGCGCTTCGCGGCATCGCCCAGCCGCAGCCTTGCGCAGCGCAGCCGCCCAGCCCAAGACCTAGTCCTCGAACCGCCCCAGCCGCACTGCCGTACCGCCCGGCTTCAGGTTCTTCGTGCCTGGCATCACCATCACGGCGTGGTCGTAGGGCGTGGTGAACACGTGCTCGCCGTCCTGCGCGAAGGGCGTGCCGGCCTTGGCGACCACGCCCAGACCCACCGGCGGCACCAGGAAGCGGAAGCTGCTGCTGCGCGCCACCACGGGCTCCGTCACGCGCACCAGGCGTTGCTGCGCGGGCAGCGCGATGCGCGTGTGCGCCTGCACCCAGACTGCGGGAGCCAGGCCCGCCAGCCCCAGGAAGCGCACCAGGGTGTCGATGGCCACGTGTTCGGCCGCGGCTTCCCAGTGCTGGCCACATTCCACCAGCAGGGCCTTCTTCGGGCTGGCCGGGTCGCCGAAGCCGCCGCGCTCGATCATGCGCAAGCCTGCGGGGTGGCCGGTGTCGACCAGCAGGTCGGCCGGCTGCCCCAGGGCGCGGGCGAAGGCAGCGTTCTTGTCCAGCTGGCCGCACACCATCAGCGGGCGACAGGGCTCGCCCATGCTGTGGATGTCCAGCAGCAGTTCGGCTTCGTCCACGAAGGGCCTCAGCAGCCGCGCGCGGCGCAGTTCCACGCTGTCGCCTGGGCCGTCCAGCGTGGCGTCGGCCCACACGCGGTTGTAGTCCTCGTCCACGTAGCGTGAAGGGTAGGGGTCGGCCGGGTCGAAGCGCGCGTAGGCTTCAAGGTTGGCGTAGGCCAAGGTCAGCCTGCCGCAAAGCGGCTTGAATTCGCCGCGCTGGATTTGCAGCAGCAACCAGTTCAGCGCGATGGCGCCGCAGATCTCGTTGCCGTGTGTCAGCGCCTGCACCATCACCTTCGGCCCGGGCAGGCCGCTGTCGAACACGTGCACGCCGGGTACGCCCGTGCTGGAGGGCAGCCAGGGGCGGATATCGGGCGCGCGCAGTTCCACGCGAACGGCTGGGGCCAGGCTGGCGGTGTTGGTCATGGGGCTGCTCATGTCAGGCGTGGCGGACGTGCTCTTCGACGACCTGCAGCAGCTGCATCAGGTGCGCCTGCAGGGTGGCAAAGCCGGCATGGGTTTCGATGCGATCGTCACGCATGTACAGGCGCTTGTTCACCTCCAGCTGCAGGCTGTGGCGGCCAGCTGCGGGCCTGGCGTAGGCCCGCACCAGTTCCACGCCCTTGAAGGGGTCGTTCACCTGCACGCGGTAGCCCATGCCGGCCAGGGTGCTGCGCACAAGCGCGGTGATCTCGGGCGCGCAGGTGCTGCCGTCGCGGTCGCCCAGCACCATGTCGGCACGCGGCTGGCCGTCCACGCCTTCCATCGCCACGCTGGACAGCGGCCCCATCGAATGGCAGTTGATGTGCACCACCACGCCGAAGCGCGCGTGCGCAGCGTCCAGCAGTTGCTGCAGCGTGCGGTGATAGGGCGCGTGATAGCGCTGCACGCGCTGTTGCACCTCGGCCACCGTCAGCCGGCGGGCGTAGATGGGCTCGTTGTCGATCATGGTGCGCCAGATCAGGGACTTGCCGATGCGCGACTTGCCGCTGTCGGCCAGCGGGCCGGGCCAGGGCGCGTCCAGCAGGGCTGGGTCGATGTCGTCGGCGTGGCGGTTCGGGTCCAGGTAAGTGCGCGGGAACAGCGCGGCCAGCAGCGGCACGCCGCGCCCGGTGGCCGGCAGGTAGAGCTGGTCGATGAAGCTGTCTTCGCCATCGCGCAGCGCAGCTTCGGGCAGGGCGGCGCCGAAGTCGGCCGGCATCTGGAAGCCCGAATGGGGTGAGTCCAGCACCAGGGGGCTGCTGGGGGCAGCGCCCGCGTGTGTCTGCGGGCCGTGCACGGCAAGGACGGGTGGGTTCATGGCGAAGAAGTATCGGCGCTGTCGGGCCTGCCGGCCGCAGCCAGATGGCGTGGCAGATTCCTTGCTTCCACCCCCTTGGCCCACCCGGGGCGACCCGGATGGTGGCCCCGGGGGCAGCCGCTAGCATGCAGCGCCGCCCGCCACCACCCCAGCATCACCCCACTGCCGCCCGGCAGCGCGCCAGGAGACCGTCAGCATGCAAGAACAAGACATCCGCCACCTGATCGACAGCGTGCGCACCGGCGCCCTGCCCCGCCGGCAGTTCATGGCACGCATGGTGGGGCTGGGTGTGAGCGCACCCATTGCCGCGCAGCTGCTGCTGCACGCCGGCGTAGCGCAAGCCCAGCCGGCCAGCAGCTATGCGCCCACCAAGCGCGGTGGCGGCGGCGCACTGAAGCTGCTGTGGTGGCAGGGCCCGACCCTGCTGAACCCGCACTTCGCCACCGGCACGAAAGACCAGGAAGGTTCGCGCATCTTCTACGAACCCCTGGCCGCCTGGGACGGCGACGGTAACCTGGTGCCCATCCTGGCCGCAGAGGTGCCCACGCGCGCCAACGGCGGGCTGGCGGCAGACGGCAAGAGTGTGGTCTGGAAGCTGAAGAAGGGCGTTACCTGGCACGACGGTGCGCCCTTCACCGCCGACGACGTGCTCTTCAACTGGGAATACGCGCGCGACCCGGCCACGGCCGCCGTCACCATCGGCCCGTACAAGGACATCAAGGTCGTCAAGATCGACACCCACAGTGTGCGCATCGAATTCGCCAAGCCCACGCCGTTCTGGGCCGAGCCCTTCGTGGGCACGGCTGGGCAGATCATCCCCAAGCACCTGTTTGGCGCCTTCAGCGGTGCCAAGTCGCGCGAAGCGCCGACCAACTTGAAGCCCGTGGGCACTGGCCCCTACAAGTTCGTCGACTTCAAGCCCGGCGACATGGTGCGCGGTGAACTGAACCCGAACTACCACCTGCCCAACCGGCCCTTCTTCGACACCATCGAAATGAAAGGCGGCGGTGATGCCGTCAGCGCCGCACGCGCCGTGTTGCAGACTGGCGAATACGACTTCGCCTGGAACCTGCAGGTGGAAGACGAAATCCTGAAGCGGCTGGAAGCCGGCGGCAAGGGCCGGGCCTTCATCACGCCCGGCGGCAACATCGAATTCATCCAGCTGGCGTTCGCCGATCCGAACACTGAAGTCGATGGCGAGCGCGCGCATCCCAATTCGCGCCACCCCATCTTCAGCGACCCGGCTGTGCGCCAGGCCATGGCCCTGCTGGTGGACCGCAAGAGCGTGCAGGAATTCATCTACGGCCGCACGGGTGTGGCCACGGCCAACTTCGTCAACAACCCCGAACGCTTCCGCAGCCCGAACATGAAGTTCGAGCACAGCCTGGACAAGGCCAACGCGGTGCTGGAAGCCGCGGGCTGGAAGAAGGGCGGCGACGGCATCCGCGAAAAAGGCGGGCGCAAGCTGAAGTTCCTGTTCCAGACCAGCATCAACGCGCCGCGCCAGAAGACGCAGACCGTCATCAAGCAGGCAGCAGCCAAGGTGGGCATCGACATTGAACTGAAGTCCGTCACGGGCGCGGTGTTCTTCGGCAGCGACGTGGCCAACCCGGACACCTACGGCAAGTTCTGGGCGGACATGCAGATGTACACCACCACCATGACGCAGCCCGACCCCGAGCGCTTCCTGGACCAGTACGTCAGCTGGGAGTTGTCCAGCAAGGCCAACAAATGGCAGGGCCGCAACATCAGCCGCTGGCGCAGCGAGGAATACGACAAGGCCTTCCGCGCGGCCGAAGGCGAACTCGACCCCGTCAAGCGCGCAGCGTTGCTGATCCGCTGCAACGACCTGGCCTGCGGCGACGGCTACATCGTGCCCCTGGTCTACCGCCCGCGCGTGGCCGGCGTGGCCACCAAGCTGGTGGCGCCGCTGTCGGGCTGGGACAACGACATGTGGAACTTGCGCGATTGGTATAGAACGTGAGCCCCCAAGCTCGCTGGCGCTCGCTACCCCCCAAGGGTGCCGCCCGCTGGCGGACCGGCAAAGCCGGACCCGCGGCGGGGAGCTTGGTTTGAATATCGCCTTCTTCTGACATGCGGCGTCACTTCCTCAAGCAACTGGCTGCGCTGGGCGCAGTGCTGCCCGCGGCAGCCCGCGCGCAGACGGGCTATGCCCCCACCCGCCGCGGCGGGGGTGGGGCGCTGAAGCTCTTGTTCTGGCAAGGCCCCACCCTGCTGAACCCGCACTTCGCCACCGGGCAGAAAGACCAGGAAGGCAGCCGCCTGTTCTATGAACCGCTGGCGGTGTGGAACCAGCAGGGCGAACTGCTGCCAGTGCTGGCGGCCGAGGTACCCAGCCGGGCCAACGGCGGCGTGGCAGCAGACGGCAAGAGCGTGGTCTGGAAGCTCAAGAAGGGTGTGAACTGGCATGACGGCCAGCCCTTCACGGCGGACGATGTGGTCTTCAACTACCGCTACGCCATCGACCCGCAGACCGCGTCCACCAGCAGCAGCAGCTACGGCGGCGTGAAGACGGTCGAGAAGATCGACGCGCACACCGTGCGCGTGGTGTTCGATCGGCCCACGCCCTTTTGGGCCACGGCCTACGTCACCGACCTGCAGATCCCCAAGCACCTGTTCGAAGCCTACAGTGGCGTCAAGTCGCGCGACGCGCCGGGCAACCTGAAGCCCGTGGGCACCGGGCCCTACCTGTTCGTCGACTTCAAGCCCGGCGACCTGGTGCGCGGCCGGCTGAACCCCGGCTACCACCTGCCCAACCGCCCCCACTTCGACACCGTGGAACTGAAAGGCGGGGGCGACGCCGTCAGCGCCGCACGCGCGGTGCTGCAGACGGGCGAATACGACTTCGCCTGGAACCTGCAGGTGGAAGACGAGGTGCTGAAGCGGCTGGAAGCCGCAGGCAAGGGCGTGGTGACGCTGCAGCCCGGCGGGGCAGTGGAATTCATCCAGCTCAACTACACCGACCCGGGCAAGGAAGTGGCCGGCGAACGGTCGCACCGCGACACCCGCCACCCGCTGTTCAGCGACCCGGCGGTGCGCCAGGCGATGGGCTTGCTGATCGACCGCCAGGGCATCCAGAACTTCATCTACGGCCGCACCGGGCGCGTGACGGGCAACATCGTCAACGACCTGCCGCGCTTCGCCAGCAGCCGCCCTGCACCCGCCTTCGACCCCGCCCGCGCCGCTGCCCTGCTGGACGCTGCCGGCTGGAAGCCAGGCCGCGGCGGCGTGCGCGAAAAAGACGGCCGACCGCTGAAGCTGCTGTTCCAGACCAGCATCAACGCAACGCGCCAGAAGACGCAGGCCGTCATCAAGCAGGCCGCGGCCAAGGCGGGCATCGACATCGAGATCAAGGCCGTTCAGGGTGCGGTGTTCTTCAGCACCGACGTGGCGAACAACGACACCTACGGCAAGTTCTACGCCGACATGCAGATGTACACCAACAGCCTGGGCCGCCCGGACCCCCAGAGCTACCTGCGGCAGTTCATCAGCAGCGAAATCGCCACGCGTGCCAACAAGTGGCAGGGCGACAACCTGGGCCGCTGGCGCAGCGCTGAGTTCGACACCCTGTACCAGCAGGCCGAAAGCGAACTCGACCCCGCCAAGCGTGCCGCCCTGCTGGTGCGCATGAACGACCTGCTGGTGGCCGACGGCTACACCATCCCCGTGGTGGCGCGCAGCGAAGTGACAGCCCGCGCCAAGTCACTCGTGGCGCCGATCTCGGCCTGGCGGCTGAGCCTGGACCAGATCCACGACTGGTACCGCCAGGCCTGACCACGGCATGGGCCCGTACATCCTGCGGCGGCTGCTCATCGCCATTCCCAGCCTGCTGGGCATCAGCGTGGTGCTGTTCACCGTGCTGGCGCTGGCGCCCGGCGACCCTTTCGAGGAACTGGCCACCAACCCCAACGTGCCGGCCGAAGTGCGGCAGATGCTGCGTGCCAAGTTCGGCCTGGACGACCCCATCTGGCAGCGCTACTTTCGCTGGCTGGCCGCCATGGCGCAGGGCGACTGGGGCTTCAGCTTCATCAGCCGCGTCGACGTGGACACGCTGATCTGGCAGCGCGTGCCCGTGACGCTGGCCGTCATTGGCGCGGCGCAGGTGCTGGCGATCCTGATCGCACTGCCCGTCGGCACGCTGGCCGCCACGCGCCCCTATTCGGTGTTCGACCAGATCGCCAACACCCTGGCCTTCATCGGCTTTTCGCTGCCCACCTTCTTCACCGGGCTGCTGCTGATCTTGCTGTTTTCCATCACGCTGGACTGGCTGCCCTTTGTGTACCGCGCCGACATCAGCGCCACCGGCTGGGCCTGGTGGTGGGAACACATCAAGCAGAGCATCATGCCGGTGCTGGTGCTGGGGCTGTTCCAGGGCGCCAGCTTGACGCGCTTCGTGCGCAATGCGGTGATGGACGTGATCAAGCTGGACTACGTCACCACGGCGCGCAGCAAGGGCCTGAACGAGCGCACCGTCGTCATCAAGCATGTGGTGCGCAACGCGATGATCCCGGTCGTCACGCTGGTGGCGCTGCAGATGCCGGCGGTGTTCGGCGGGGCCATCGTCACCGAGCAGATCTTTCGCATCCCGGGCATCGGCAGCCTGCTGATCGACGCCATCCTGCGCAACGACACGCCCGTCATCATGGCCGTCACCTTCGTCTTCGCCTGCCTGGTGGTGCTGTTCAACCTGATCGCCGACCTGCTGTACGGCTGGCTCGACCCGCGTGTCAGCTATCGATGAACACGACCACCGTCACCACGCCTGCCGCCGCCACGCGCCGCCCACCGGTGTCGCCCTGGGCTGAAACGTGGCGGCGCTTCCGCCGCCACCGCATGGCCGTGCTCAGCCTGGGCGTGCTGACGGTTCTGGTGCTGGCCGTGGCGCTGGGCCCGCTGTTCTACAAGGTGTCGATCAGCGACATCGACTTCACCGCCCGGCTGGCCACGCCCAGCGCCGCGCACCCGCTGGGCACCGACGACCTGGGGCAGGATCTGCTGGCGCGCATCCTGTACGGCGGCCGCATTTCGCTGGCCGTGGGCCTGGCCGCGATGACCATGGCCGTGCTGGTGGGCGTGCTCGTCGGTGCGGTGGCCGGCATCAGCCGCGGCTGGGTGGACGCGGTGCTGATGTGGGTGACCGACCTGTTCCTGAGCCTGCCGCAGCTGCCCTTGCTGCTGCTGCTGATCTACCTGCTGCGCGACACGCTAAAGGTCGCCTTCGGCCCCGAAGTGGGCGTGTTCCTGCTCATCGTGCTGGTCATCGGCGGCTTCGGCTGGATGCCCGTGGCGCGGCTGGTACGCGCGCAGTTCTTCAGCCTGCGCGAAAAGGAATTTGTCGAAGCCGCGCGCGCCCTGGGTGCCAGCACGCCGCGTACGGTATGGCGCCACATCCTGCCCAACAGCCTGGGGCCGGTGATCGTGGCGGGCACCATCGACGTGGCCGCCGCCATCCTGGCCGAGAGCACGCTGTCTTTCCTGGGCCTGGGCTTCCCGCCCGACATCCCCACCTGGGGCCGCATCCTGTACGACGCGAAGGACTATCTGGACATCGCCCCGCACTGGGCGCTGTTCCCCGGCCTGGCCATCTTCCTCACGGTGCTGGCCATCAACTTCATCGGCGACGGCCTGCGCGACGCGCTGGACCCGCGACGGGTGGACTGACATGGCCCTGCTCGACATCCGCGGCCTGAAGACCCACTTCAAGACCGAAGACGGCTGGCTGCATGCCGTGGACGGCGTGGACCTGGCCATAGCCGCGGGCGAAACGGTGTGCGTGGTGGGCGAAAGCGGCTGCGGCAAAAGCGTCACCGCCAAGACGGTGACGAAGCTGATCGACATGCCGCCGGGCAAGATCGTAGCCGGGCAGGTGCTGTGGAAGGGCCGCGACCTGGTGCCGCTGGGCCCGGCCGAGATGCAGAAGATCCGCGCCAAGGAAATCGCCATCGTCTTCCAGGAACCGATGACGAGCCTGAACCCGGTCTACACCGTGGGCGAGCAGATTGCCGAGAGCGTGCGCCTGCACGAAGGCATGAGCCGCCGCGAAGCCATGAACCGTGCGGTGGAGATGCTGAAGCTGGTGGGCATCCCCACGCCTGAGAAGCGCGTGCGCGACTACCCGCACCAATTCAGCGGCGGCATGCGCCAGCGCGTGATGATCGCCATCGCCCTGGCCTGCAGCCCGCAGCTGCTGATCGCCGACGAACCCACCACGGCGCTGGACGTCACCATCCAGGCGCAGATCCTGGACCTGATGGCCGAGCTGAAGGACCGGCTTGGCATGGCCATCCTGCTGATCACTCACGCCATGGGTGTGGTGGCCGAAGTGGCCCAGCGCGTGGTGGTGATGTACGCCGGCCAGGTGGTGGAAGAAGCACCCGTGGCCAGCCTTTTCGCGCGCCCGCGCCACCCCTACACGCAGGGCCTGATCCGCAGCATCCCGCGCATCGACACGGCCGCGCTGCACAAGGCGCGGCTGGAAACGATTCCTGGCACCGTACCGAAGCTCATCGCCCCGGCCCCTGGCTGCCGCTTTGCCGACCGCTGCCGGCATGCCCGGGCCGATTGCCGTGCCAGCACGCCGCCCCTGCGGGAGATCACGCCCGGGCACAAGGTGGCGTGCTTTCTGGCCGAGGAGATTGCGTGAGTTCGATGGCGGCTTGCGGCCCTTTTCGGTCGTTGGCTTGGACCCTTCGGCTTGTCAGCTTGGTCCCTGGGGCTGCGGGGCTTGGGTGGCCCCTTCCGCTCATGTCCCCCGCCAGCGCGTTGCGTGCCAGCATTTCTGTTCGGCACCGCGCTGGCTCCTCCTTGACTTCGCTCCAGGGGCCACCCAAG
>JAIXRN010000013.1 GCA_027485165.1 Rubrivivax sp. | reverse complement strand
GGGCCCCAAAACGGGCTCAACCCGAAGGGCCGGGGCGGTCAAAGCCACTGGCGGGCGTTGCGCCGCTTGCCCGGGCGGCCAGCCCGGGCTGCACGGCGCGCCTACGCCAGTGGCTTTGGCCGCCCCGGCGCGGGTGTCGATTTCTGCCGCGCAGACTCCTAGTAGGTCCGCCCCTTGCGGTACTGCGCATGCTGTCGCCGCTGCAGCGCCGTGCCGCGGCCCATGGCTTCGAACGACGCCCCGGCGTGGGCCTGGGTGATGGCCAGGCCCAGGGCGTCGGCGGCGTCCTTGCCGGGCAAGGCGTTCAGCGCCAGCAGCCGGCGCACCATTTCCTGCACCTGGCCCTTGTTGGCCAAACCATGGCCGACGATGGCCTTCTTCATCTGCAAGGCGGTGAATTCCGCCACCGGAAGCCCGCCCGACACCAGGGCCGCCAGGGCCGCCCCGCGCGCCTGGCCCAGCAGCAGGGTGCTTTGCGGGTTGACGTTGACGAATACGATCTCGACCGAGCAGGCCTGCGGCGCGTAGCGTTCGACGACTTCGCGCACGCCGTCGAAGATGATCTTCAGCCGCCCCGGCAGGTCGCCACGCGGCGCTTCCAGCGTGCTGATGGTGCCGCTGGCCACATAGGCCAGGCGCTGGCCTTCGACGTCGATGACGCCAAAGCCCGTGCGCTGCAGCCCGGGGTCAATGCCCAGGATGCGCATGCGCAGGCCAGCCGAGAAAGTTCATACCTGGAAATACCAGCGCACCGAATGGAAGAACACGGGCGCGGCAAAGCACAGCGGCGCCACGCGGTCCAGCAGGCCCACGGCGCCCGTGACGCTGGCGGTGTTGCCCCAGTAGCGCACGCCGGCGTCCTTCTTCAGCGCCTTCATGACGAATTCGCCCATCGTGCCCGCGCCACCGGCCAGCGCCGCCATGGCCAGCGCCTGGCCCGCCTTGAAGGGCGTGATCCAGTACAGCAGCGCGCCGGCCAGTGCCGCGGCCAGCACCCCGGCAGCCCAGGCGCGGTAAGAAAAGTCGCGGTCGATGTGGCGCGCCACCGGGCGCCGCCGCAGCCAGCGGCTGGCCGCTTCCTGCGCCAGCTGGGCCACCACGGTCACCATCACCAGGAAGAACAGCAGGAAGGCACCGCGCCCCAGGTGGCCGCGGAATCCCAGCAGCAGCAGGGCCGGCGCGTGGCTGAGGCCGTAGACGCAAACCATGATGCCCCACTGGATCTTGGCGTTGCGTTCCAGGAAGCGTTCAGGGTCGCCGGCCAGCGCACTGGCCACCGGGATGGCCAGGAACACGTAGACCGGCACGAACACCGAGAACAGGTCGAAGTGCTGCCCGCCGGCGATCAGGTACTGCAGCGGCAGCACCACGAAGAAGGCCAGCAGCAGGCTGCGGTGGTCGCCACGCCGGGTGTGGGCCAGGGTGATGAATTCGCGCAGCGCGAAGAACGACAGCACGCCGAAGGCCAGCGTGGCGCCGACCGGGCCCGACACCCAGGCCAGCCAGAACACCAGCGCCCCCAGCCACAGCGCGCGCAGGTCGCGCAGCAGGCGCTGGCGGCGGTGGCCCATGGCGTCGACGGCGTCCTGCCGGGCGACCAGCCAGGCCACCGCCACGGAAGCCAGCGCCAGCAGCCCGAAGAGGATGAGGAACAGCAGCCCGACCTGCTGGTCGGCCGACAGGTCCTGCAGTGCGCGCATGCCCTTGTCCCCTGCCCTTTCGCCAGCCGCTAGGCGGCGTGCGGCCGTGCTGACAGCACCGCCGCCCGCGCACGCGACAGGAAGCTGCGCTTGTCTTCACCCGGCTGCAGCTGCACCGGCGTGCCGAAGGTGACGGTGCACAGGATGGGCACGGGCACGACCTCGCCCTTGGGCATCACGCGCTGCACGTTGTCGATCCAGGCCGGCACCAGGGTGACGTCCGGAAACTGTTCGGCCAGATGGAACAGGCCGCTCTTGAAGGGCTGCGGCTCGCCCTTGTTGCTGCGCGTGCCTTCGGGAAAGATCACCAGCGAATCGCCATTGCGCAGCGCTTCGACCAGCGGTTCCAGCGGGTCCTGGTCTTCGGTGCGCGTGCGGCTGACGTAGACGGCGTTGAACACCGCCGTGGTGATCCACTGCTTGAAGGGGGTGGCTGTCCAGTAGTCGCGCGCGGCGATGGGCCGGGTGACCGCACGCAGTTCGCGCGGCAGTGCGGCCCAGATCAGCACCCAGTCCAGGTGGCTCTGGTGGTTGGCGAAATAGATGCGCTGCTCGGCCTTCGGCGGGCAGCCCTGCCAGTGCCCCTGGGCGCCTGTGACCAGCCGGGCCACGAAGGCCAGCAACCAGCCCATCAGGTCGGCGCGGCTAGTCAAGGCGCAGCGTGATCAGCGAAGCCTGGCCGTTGCTGGCCTGCAGCCAGCGCAGCAGGGTGTCGCGCCCGCTGTCGGGCGTGTTCACCCAGCTGCAGCCCACGCGGGCACCCACATCGGGGTCGTCGCTGGCGCGGGTGACGTGCTGCACCAGCAGGTCGGTGAAGAACACCGTCTGCGCGTCCAGCTGCACTTCCACGCCGTCGATTCGCACGCCCGGGGCCAACGGCAGTTCGCTGGCGGGCTTCCACAGCGCGCAGCCAGCGCTGCTGATGTCGATGGCCGCCAGCGACAGCACGGTAGAAGGTGCCAGCGGATGGCGGAACCGCAGCTGGGGGCCCTGGTGCCGGCCCTGGCGCTGGCGCAGCGTGCGCCGCCGCGGCAGGCTGTACACATGGCTGGGCAGGGCAGACTGCATGCGGATGCGGGCATCGCCACCCAGGCCTGGGGCCAGCGGCGCTTCCGCAATCACCAGGCCATGCACCGGGAACTGCAGCTTGGTGTTGGACAGGTTGGCCGCGGCCCACAGCTCGGGCAGGCCCACCAGGGCTTCCAGGCCCGGGGCACCGGCGTCGGCACTGAAGTGCAGCCGGCCGGCCTGGTCGTCCACGGCCCACAGCGTCACCAGGGCCGCCGCCCCGCGCGGCGCCCCCAGGGCCAGCGCGACATCGCCCATGCGCAGTTCGCGCAGCAGGGCCAGGCAGCGGCGCGCGTCGTCGACGCGGAACTTGGTCCAGGGCCCGGCCAGGTCGACCGTGTCGATGACGGGAGCGTCGCGTTCACGCAAGGGCATGGCGGGGTCCGTACGGTGTGATCAGTGCCGGGAATATCACTGCGGGAATCAATGCCGGAAATGGCGCGTGCCGGTGAAGACCATGGCGATGCCGCGTTCGTCGGCGGCTCGGATGACTTCGTCGTCACGCATGGAACCGCCGGGCTGGATAACGCAGGTCGCACCGGCGTCCACCACCACGTCCAGGCCGTCGCGGAAGGGGAAGAAGGCGTCGCTGGCCACGGCCGAGCCCGCCAGCTTCAGCCCGGCGTGTTCGGCCTTGATGGACGCGATGCGGGCGCTGTCGATGCGGCTCATCTGGCCTGCGCCCACGCCCAGCGTCATGCCACCGGCGCAGAACACAATGGCGTTGCTCTTCACGAACTTGGCCACCTTCCAGGCGAACAGCAAGTCTTCCAGCTGCGCCGGCGTCGGGGCCCGCTTGCTCACCACGCGCAGTTCACCCGGGGTCACGTTGCGGCTGTCGTTGCCCTGCACCAGCAAGCCGCCGCCGACGCGCTTGAAGTCGAGCGCGTTGGTGTGGCTGGACACCGCCACTTCCAGCAGCCGCACGTTCTGCTTGGCAGCGAACACGGCGCGCGCTTCTTCGGTGTAAGCCGGGGCGATGATGACTTCCACAAACTGCTTGACCACCTGTTCGGCAGCGGCGCCATCGAACACGCGGTTGAAGGCGATGATGCCGCCGAAGGCCGATGTCGGGTCGGTCTGCAAGGCCTTGACGTAGGCCGCGACAGCGCCATCGGCCACGGCCACGCCGCAGGGGTTGGCGTGCTTGACGATCACGCAGGCGGCTTCGCCGAAAGTCTTCACGCATTCCCAGGCGGCGTCGGCGTCGGCGATGTTGTTGTACGACAGCGCCTTGCCCTGCAGCTGCACCCAGCCGGCCAGCAGGCCGGGAATGGCGGGGCCGGCGTCGCGGTAGAAAGCGGCGGCCTGATGCGGGTTCTCGCCGTAGCGCATGTCCTGTGTCTTCGTGAACTGCAGGTTGTAGACGGCCGGGAAAGGTTCGCGCGCGGGCACGGCGGCAGTGGCGTCTTCGGCGCCGGGCTGCAGGGCCGTCAGGTAATTGGTGATCATGCCGTCGTAGGCGGCGGTATGGGCGTAGACCTTCTTGGCCAGCATGAAGCGCGTACTGCGCTGCACGCTGCCCCCACGCAGTTCGGCCAGCACGCGCGGGTAGTCGGCGGGGTCGATGAGCACGGCCACGTCGGTCCAGTTCTTGGCTGCAGCGCGCAGCATGGCCGGGCCGCCGATGTCGATGTTCTCGATCGCGTCTTCCAGCGTGCAGTCGGGCCGCGCCGTAGCCTGGGCGAAGGGGTAGAGGTTGACGACCAGCAGGTCGATGGTGGCGATGCCGTGCTGGGCCAGCGCCGCCATGTGTTCGGGCAGGTCGCGCCGCGCCAGCAGGCCGCCGTGGATGCCGGGGTGCAGGGTCTTCACACGACCGTCCAGCATTTCCGGGAAGCCGGTGATTTCAGCCACCTCGGTGACCGCCAGGCCGGCGTCGGCCAGCAGCCGGGCCGTGCCGCCGGTGGACAGCAGGCGCACGCCTTCGGCCGCCAGGGCGCGGGCGAAGTCGACGATGCCGGTCTTGTCGGACACGGACAGCAGGGCGGTGAGTGCAGGCATGGGGCGAGGGGTATCTCAGTGTCTGTGGTCGGGATGACCGGATGACGGGTGTGGCGCCGGCCGCAGGAACGGTGCTTGGCCCGGCTTGGGCCACGCCAGCGTCAGCTGTCGTCGGTCTTCAGCAGCCGGTGGTCCAGCAGCTTGCGCCGCAGTGTGTTGCGGTTGATGCCCAGCCATTCGGCGGCCTTGCTCTGGTTGCCTTCGGCGTGGCGCATCACGACATCGAGCAGCGGCTTTTCCACCGTGGCAATGATCAGGTCATGCAGCCCGCCGGGTTCGGCGCCGCGCAGGTCCTTGAAATACTGCTCCACGCTGGCGCGGATGCAGTCGTCGATCTGTTTCTTGCTCATGCCGCCATCGCTTCGGATTCGCTGTGCACAGGCAGGCGGGCACTGGCGGCCTGGGGCAGCAGTGCATGGCGGCTGCCCAGGTCTTCGAAGAACGCCTGCACCGCACGCAGCTGGGCCTGGGCGTCGTCCAGCGTGTTCATCACGGCGCGGAAGGCTTCGCCGCCGGGCAAGGCCCGCACGGCCCAGCCGATGTGCTTGCGCGCGCTGCGCACGCCGATGTGTTCGCCGTACAGGCTGTAGTGGTCCTGCAGGTGCTCGGTCAGCCAGGCCTGCACCTGGCGTGTGGGCGGCGGCGGCAGGTGGCGGCCGGTGACCAGGAAGTGCGCGATCTCGCGGAAGATCCACGGCCGGCCCTGGGCCGCGCGGCCGATCATCACTGCGTCGCAGCCCGTGGCGCGAAGCACTTCCAGCGCGCGCTCGGGGCTGTCGATGTCGCCATTGGCCACCACCGGGATGCGCAACGCGGCCTTCACCGCCGCCACCGTGTCGTGTTCGGCTTGGCCGCTGTAGCCCTGTTCGCGGGTGCGGCCGTGCACGGTGACCATGGCCACGCCCGCACCCTCAGCCGCACGCGCCAGCGCCAGGGCGTTGCGGCCACTGGCACACCAGCCGGTGCGCATCTTCAGCGTCACCGGTACGCCCTGCTGGGCAGCCGCAGCCACCACGGCGTCGACGATGCGCAGCGCCAGCGGCTCGTTCTGCATCAGGGCCGACCCGGCGTAGACGTTGCACACCTTCTTCGCGGGGCAGCCCATGTTGATGTCGATGATCTGCGCGCCGCGGTCGATGTTGTAGCGCGCGGCGTCGGCCATTTCATGCGGGTCGACGCCGGCAATCTGCACCGCGATGGGGCCGGGTTCGCCGCTGTGGTCGGCCCGGCGTGAGGTCTTCAGCGACGTCCACAGCGCGCGCTGGCTGGTCACCATTTCGCTGACCGCGTAGCCCGCCCCCAGGCGCCGGCACAGCATGCGGAACGGCCGGTCGGTGACACCTGCCATGGGCGCCACGAAAAGGCGGTTGGGCAGTTCAATGGGGCCGATGTGCATGGCGCGGCGGGGGCGTGACCGGGAGGGAGAACGAAAGGAGGAAAGGGACGGTCGGAAGCTGCAGGGGGAACAGGGCGCGAGGGGCCGCCAGGCAGACCGCCAGCCTGCTCGGCGCTGCTTAAAAATGAGGCGCGAGTATACCGGCGCCCACCAGGGCCTTGGCCGCTGGGCCATCGCGAATAATGGGGCGACTCATGGAAGCCTGGTTGCAATCCGTCATGGCCGCGCTGGCCCTGCCCCAATACGGGCTGACGACCCTGTTCGTCGTGTCACTGTTGTCAGCCACGCTGCTGCCGGTGGGGTCGGAATTCGCCGTCTTTGGCCTGGTCAAGCTCGACCCCAGCCTGTTCTGGCCCGCCATGGCCGTGGCCACGCTGGGCAACACCATTGGCGGCGGTATCAGCTGGTGGATGGGCTACGGCGCCGAGACCCTGTACGAACGCACGCAGAAGCGACAGCTGGAAGCGCGCGCGCTGGACTGGCTGAAGAGCTTCGGCCCCAAGGCCTGCCTGCTGTCGTGGCTGCCCGGCGTGGGCGACCCGCTGTGCGCCGTGGCGGGCTGGCTGAAGCTGCCGTTCTGGCCCTGCCTGGCTTACATGGCGGTGGGCAAGTTCCTGCGCTATCTGACGATGACCGCCGGCCTGATCTGGGCTTTCCCCGGGCAAATCGGGGCCTGACGGCGCGGGCGGCATCGGCCCACAATCGATGTTTCGACACGATTTCCCCGCCTGACATGAGCCACATTGCCACCCCCGCCTACGATGCCCTTGCCGGCACCTGGACGCGCCTGCACCACTTCGGCCACCTGCAAAGCATCGCTGGCTGGGACCAGGCCGCCAACATGCCGCCGAAGGGCAACGAAGCCCGCGCCGCCGCGCTGGCCGAGATGGCCGCGCTGATGCACCGCATGCGCACCGACCCCCAACTGCCCGAGCAGATGGCCCGTGCCGAACAGGAACCGCTGGACGAACTGCAGCGCGCCAACCTGCGCGAAATGCGGCGCGAATGGCAGGCGTCCAACGCCCTGCCCGAGAGCCTGGTGCAGCGCCAACAGATGGCCACGTCGCGCTGCGAACACGCCTGGCGCACCCAGCGCCCGGCCAACGACTGGGCCGGCTTCGTCGAGAACTTCCGCCCCGTACTGGCACTGGCACGCGAAGAAGCCGCGCTGCTGTCGCAGCAAAGCGGCTTGCGCAAGTACGACGCGCTGATGGACCGCTACGAACCCGGCATGACCTGCGACCAGGTCGACCGCGTGTTCGGCGAGGTGCGGCAGTGGCTGCCGGGGCTCATCCGCCAGGTGCGCGACAAGCAGGCCGCGGACCTGGCCCGGCAGCCGCTGCGCGAACCCGTGGGCCCGTTTGCGCTGGGCGCCCAGCGCGCGCTGTGCGACCAGGTGATGCGCCTGTTGGGCTTCGACTTTTCAGCCGGCCGGCTGGACGTCAGCACCCACCCCTTTTGCGGTGGTGTGCCTGAGGACGTGCGCATGACCACGCGCTTTCGCGAAGACGACTTCCTGGGCAGCCTGATGGGCACCATCCACGAGACCGGCCATGGCCGGTATGAACAGAACCTGCCGCGCAGCCTGCTGGGCCAGCCGGTGGCGCAGGCACGGTCGATGGCGCTGCACGAAAGCCAGAGCCTGAGCTTTGAAATGCAACTGGGCAGCCACCCGGGCTTCGTGAACCAATTGGCGCCCCTGGTGCGCCAGGCCTTCGGCGACCAGCCGGCCTTCGCACCTGAAAACCTGCACCGGCTGCTGACGCGCGTGAAGCCGGGGCTGATCCGCGTCGACGCCGACGAGGTGACTTACCCGGCCCACGTGATCTTGCGCTACGAGATCGAAAAGCCGCTGATCGAAGGCGATATCGAAGTCGAAGACGTGCCCGCGCTGTGGGACGCGAAGATGCAGGAACTGCTGGGCCTGGACACGCGAGGCAACTACCAGGACGGGCCGATGCAGGACGTGCACTGGCCGGAATCGCTGTTCGGCTACTTCCCCTGCTATTCACTGGGCGCGATGTACGCCGCGCAGTGGTTTGCCGCGATGCGCCGCGCCATGCCCGACCTGGACGCCCGCATCGGCCGCGGCGACCTGGCCTGTGTGTTCGACTGGCTGCGCGACAACATCTGGCTGCAGGCCAGCCGCTGGAACACCGCCGACCTGGCCACCCGAGCCAGCGGCGAAGCGCTGAACCCCGCGCACTTCAAGGCCCACCTGGAAGCGCGTTACCTGGGCTGAAACGCGTGTTGGCCCCGATGGCCCAGACGTCCGAGACGTCCGAGACGTCCCAGATGGACTTCAGGTCGGGGGCGTTCCGGGCAGCGTGACGCGGTGGCGCCCGGCCTGGGTCGGGAATTCATCGGCAAAGGCGCTGTGGCTGATCTCGCGCACTTCCAGGCACACCGGGTCGTGGAAGTCAGAAGGGTGGGCGTCTTCCTGCGGGGCCGGAGCCGTCGGCTGCTGGTGTCGGCCCAGGGCCGTGCACAGGCGGGAAAGCAAGTCCTGCAGTTCAGGGTCGTCGTCGCGCAGCGGCAAGCCACTGAGCTGGGTGATGATCCTGCCCAACCACTGCGGCGGCACTTCGGCCACGGCTGCGGCGCCGCGCCGGCCCAGCGCGTCTTCCAGCGCTGCCAGGTGCGGCAGCGCAGCACGCGCGCCGCGCACCTGGTCCAGCAGTTCCTTCAGCGCTGCCTGCATCAGCTGGCCGCGCACGCGGTCGGCCACGCGGGCTCGGGCCAGTTCAGCCGGGGTCGCCTGGGGTGATGTCGATGGCATGGGCAAGCAACGCAGTAGCGGTCACCGCTGTATCGGCCGCGCAGCTGCCAACTGAAGGCAGCGAAGGCCTGCAGCCCGTGCCGCGGTAGCTGCGGTGGCAGGGGCGGCCGCTGTCATCGGCACCCGGGGCCGCGCCAGGCGGCTGGTTCAGCCGCGGGTGGCCAAGGTGCGCTGCAAGTCGTTCAGCACTTCGTCCAGCCGCTGCAATGCCTGGGCGCTGTGCGTGGCAGGGCGTGCCAACCGGCGGCTGGCAGGCGGCAGCAGGCGGCGCTGCGGGTTGTCCAGCAGCGCGTCGTCCAGGCTCAGGCCGTGGCGCGCCAGGCGCGGGCCCAGCGTGCCGCGCTGGCTGCGCAGGTGGGCGCGGGTGCGCTGGTAGGCATGCTCGGCCAGCCGGCGGCGCTGCGAATAGTCGAAAGTGTTCGCGAGGAACAGCTCGGGGTCGCGGTGGTCGGGCTCGAACAGCAGGATGTCGGTGCCCGGGTGGCTGTGGGCGTAGCCCTGCAGGCCCAGTTCCAGGCGCGAATGGATCAGCGAGCGGAAGGTCTGGCTCAGCACCATCGGCAGGCCGCCCCGCGCCAGCTGCGGAATGGGCCGCGACGCGCCACCCAGCACGCGGTGGCGGCGCGCGCCGCCGGCATCGGCCAGGAAGGGCACCAGGGGGTTCAGGCACAGCACCAGGCCCAGCTGCATGTCCAGCAGCACGCGGGCGTGCAGGGTCTTCTTCAGCGCGCCGTCGACATAGCAACGGCCGTCGATGGCCACAGGCGGAAACAGCCCTGGCAGGGCCGCGCTGGCGGCCACGGCCTGCGAGATCGGCACCTGGTCCCAGCCCGGCTGGCCGAAGGGCGCGGCTTCGCCGCTGTCCAGGTCGGTGGCCACGATCACCAGGCGCTGGCGCAGCTGCCGGAAGTCATCGCTGCGGCCGGGGGCCGTGAACATGCGCTGCAGCTGGGCCTGCAGCGGTGCTTGCGTGAACAGGCCGGTGGGCAGCACGGCCCCCAGCTGTTCCAGGCTGCCCAGCAGCGAACGGCCCTGCACCGCATAGGCCAGGCCGGTGCGTGCAGCCTGCGCCGGCAGCGTGGCCAGGCGGCGCAGCAGTTCGCCCCAGGCGGGGCGGAAGAACAGGCTGGGCGGCATGCGGTCGCGCGCCGGCCCGCCGTTGCCGATGAAGGCGTCGCACAGCTGGCGTGGCGTCATGCCGTTGGCCAGGCCTGCGGCCACGAAGCCACCGGCCGAAACGCCGACATAGCCGTCGAGCGCGTTCAGGTCCAGCCCGCAGATGGCCTCTTCCAGCGCGCAGAGCGCGCCGATTTCGTAGATCGCGCCCAGCGGGCCACCGCCGGCCAGGGCCAGGCCGATGCCTGTGCCGGCGGCCCGGCCAGCCATCAGGCGGCGGCGCTCGCCGCGGTCTTGCGCGCGCGGCGCACCGGGGCCTTGGCCGGGGTGCCGGCATCGGCCTTCGCTGCCGTCTTGCCGGCGGCCTTCACGGCAGCCGCACTGGCAGTCTTGCCGGCAGCCTGGGCGGGCGTGGCAACGCGCCGGCGGCGGGTGGCAGGTGCTGTGTCGGCAGCGGCGGAAGCCTTGGCCGCGCCCTGGCGCGACAGCTTGGCCACGGCAGCGGCGAGCTCGTCGACGCGCTGGATCAGCGCTTCCACGTCCTTGGCGGTGGGCACGCCCAGCTTGTTCAGCGCCTTGGCGGTGCGGGCTTCGAAGATGCCTTCGAGCTTGTCCCAGTTCTGGTTCGCCTTGGCCTGCACGGTGCCGGCCATGGCCGTCATCTTGCCGGTGACTTCGCCGATCTTTTCTTCGGCCACGGCCTGGGTCTTGCGCTGCAGGCTCTGGCCTTCCTTCACCAGGGCCTCGAAGACCTTGGTGCCTTCTTCCTGTGCCTTGCTGAAGGCACCCATGCCGGCCAGCCAGATGTGCTGGGCCGATTCCTTCACCGACTTGGCCAGTGCGCTGTCCTGCAGGCCAGCGGCAGCTGCAGCCGTGCGGCGGCTGGCCTTCGCGCCTGCCTTGCTACCGGCTTTCGTGCTGGCCTTGCTGGCAGAACCGTTGCTGAAAGAACCGGTGCTGCTGTGCATCTTCTTGACCATGGGGGCTTCCTCTGGGGAGTTGTCTGTGGATCGGAATATAGGGTTCACCCCTGGGGAGCACAGCCTATTTTCCTAGTGAGCCGGCTCTATGCTTTCGGCCGCTTCAGCGCCTTTCCCGGCCCCCCGCCACAGCTTCAGGACCCACCCATGCACTACTTCGTCACCGGCGCCACCGGCTTCATCGGCAAGCGTCTCGTCAAGGCCTTGCTGGCGCGCAAGGGCGCCATCGTGCACTTCCTGGTGCGCCCCGGTAGCGAAGCCAAGCTGGCCGCGCTGTACGACTACTGGGGCTTGAACGGCAGCGCCAAAGCCCGCGCCCTGCCAGTGACGGGCGACCTGACCGCCAAGAAGCTGGGCGTGGCCGCAGACGCCATCAAGGCTCTGAAGGGCCAGGTCGACCATGTCTTCCATCTGGCCGCCGTCTACGACCTGGGCGCCGACGAGGAAAGCCAGGTGCAAGTGAACATCGAAGGCACGCGCAACCTGTGCGAGTTCGCCAAGGCCATCGACGCCGGGCACCTGCACCACGTCAGCAGCATTGCGGCTGCCGGCCTGTACGAAGGCGTGTTCCGCGAAGACATGTTCGACGAAGCCGAGGGCCTGGACCACCCGTACTTCATGACCAAGCACGAGAGCGAAAAGATCGTGCGCAAGGAAAGCAGGGTGCCCTGGACGGTCTACCGCCCGGCCCTGGTGGTGGGCGACAGCAAGACCGGCGAGATGGACAAGATCGACGGGCCCTACTACTTCTTCAAGCTGATCCAGCGCATGCGCCAGATCCTGCCGCCGTGGATGCCCAGCGTGGGCCTGGAGGGCGGGCGCATCAACATCGTGCCGGTGGACTTCGTCGTGGCCTGCCTGGACCACATCGCGCATTCGAAGACCGAGCTGAAGGGCAAGTGCTTCCATCTGGTGGACCCGCAGGGCTACCGCGTGGGCGACGTGCTGGACATCTTCAGCCGCGCCGCGCACGCGCCCAAGATGAACGTGTTCGTGAACGCCGCGTTGCTGGGCTTCGTGCCCAAGAGCGTGAAGAAGGGCCTGATGGCCATCGCCCCGGTGCGCCGCATCCGCAACGCGGTGATGAAGGACCTGGGCCTGCCCGACGACATGTTCACCTTCATCAATTTCCCCACCCGCTACGACCGGCGCGAGTTGGACGTGGCGCTGAAGGGCAGCGGCATCGAATGCCCGAACCTGCGCGACTACGCCTGGGTGCTGTGGGACTACTGGGAACGCCACCTGGACCCGGACCTCTTCATCGACCGCAGCCTGCGCGGCACCGTGGGCGGCAAGGTGGTGCTGGTGACGGGCGGCAGCAGCGGCATCGGGCTGGCGGCGGCGCACAAGTTCGCCGAAGCCGGCGCCATCACCCTGATCTGCGGCCGCGACCAGGACAAGCTGGACGAAGCCTGCAAGGAAGCCAAGGCCAAGGGCTACGAGTTCGTGGCCTATGCCGCCGACATCGCCGACATGGCCGACTGCGACCGCTTCATCCAGGAGGTGATCCAGAACCACGGCGGTGTGGACTTCCTCATCAACAACGCCGGCCGCAGCATCCGCCGCGCGGTCGAGAGCAGCTACGACCGCTTCCACGACTTCGAACGCACCATGCAGCTGAACTATTTCGGCTGCCTGCGCGTCACCATGGGCCTGTTGCCGGGCATGACGGCGAAGAAGAAGGGCCACATCGTCAACATCAGCAGCATCGGCGTGCTGACGAACGCGCCGCGCTTTTCGGCCTACGTGGCCAGCAAGGCTGCGCTGGACGCCTGGACGCGCTGCGCCAGCAGCGAATTCGCTGACGTGGGCGTGACCTTCACCACCATCAACATGCCCCTGGTGCGCACGCCGATGATCGCGCCGACGCAGATCTACAAGAACGTGCCCACGTTGGCGCCGGAAGAGGCGGCGGACATGATCGCCCAGGCCTGCATCGCCAAGCCGGTGCGCATCGCCACCCGGTTGGGGATCACCGGCCAGTTGCTGCACGCGCTGATGCCGCGCGTGGCGCAGATCGGCATGAACACCAGCTTCCGCATGTTCCCTGACTCGTCGGCCGCGAAAGGTGGAAAGGACGGCGACAAGTCAGCCAAGCCCCAACTGAGCGCCGAGGCCGTGGCGCTGCAGCAGCTGATGCGCGGCATCCACTTCTAAGCCCTGGCGTGGCCAGGGCGGCCGGGGCTTCAGGCCTCGGCCACCTGCAGCACCAGCTTGCCGAAATTGCCGCCGTTGAACAGCAGCGGCAGCGTGCCCGGAAAGGCCGCCACGCCGCCCGTGACGATGTCTTCGCGGCTCTTCATGCGGCCGTCCTGCAGGTAGCCGGCCAGCTCGGCCACGGCCACGGCGTAGCGGTCGGCATAGTCGAAGACGACGATGCCTTCCATGCGCGCGCGGTTCACCAGCAGCGACAGGTAGTTCTTCGGCCCCTGCACCGGCGTGGTGTTGTTGTACTGGCTGATGGCGCCGCAGATCACGATGCGGGCCTTGCGGTTAATGCGCGCCAGCACGGTGTCCAGGATGTCGCCGCCGACGTTGTCGAAGTAGATGTCCACGCCAGCCGGGCCATGCTGCTTCAGCCCTTCCCGCACCGACTGCGGCCCGGCCTTGTAGTCGATGCAGGCGTCGAAGCCCAGTTCGCGTACCACCCAGTCACACTTGTCGGGGCCGCCGGCGATGCCGACCACGCGGCAGCCCTTGATCTTCGCCAGCTGGCCCACCGTCTGGCCCACGGCGCCAGCGGCGCCCGACACCACGAGCGTCTCGCCCGCCTTCGGCTGGCCCACGTCCATCAGGCCAAAGTAACCCGTCATGCCGGGCATACCCAGCACGTTCAGCCATTGCGACAGCTTGCCCAGCCGCAGGTCGATCTTCGCCAGGCCACTGCGCTTGACCTGGTCTGCGGCCACGGCCCAGTATTCCTGCACGCCCGGGCCACCGGCGACATGGTCGCCGACCGCGAAGCCCGGGTGCTTCGACGCCAGCACCACGCCCACTCCACCGGCGCGCATCACTTCGCCGATGCCCACCGGGGCGATGTAGCTCTTGCCTTCGTTCATCCAGCCGCGCATGGCGGGGTCCAGGGACAAGGCCAGCACCTTCACCAGCACACCGCCATCGGCCGGCTCGGCCACGGGCTCTTCGGTGAACTGCCAGCACTCGGGGCCGGGCAGGCCTTGTGGACGGGCGGCCAGGCGCACCTGGTGGTTCTTCAGGCTGGACAAGGTGGTGGTGTTCATGGGCACGGGGCAGGGGCTGCGAAGGGCGTGAAGCCCCGCATGGTAGGCGCGGCGCTGCTGGCCCGGCGTCCCGTACGCGACGGCCGTACGCGACGGCCGCACGCGACGGCCGTCCAAAGCCGAAGCCCCCTACCCCCGCGGTCAGCCCATGCCGTCGGCCGACTGACTGGGCCAGGCTGGCGGATGCTCAGCGGTGGCGGGGGTTGCCGCAGCAGCGGCCACTGGCGGGGCTAAGCCGCCTACTTTTCCAGCCGCGTGATCGTGTACTGCCCGTTCAGCTTCTCGACCACGAAACGCAGCTTCTGCCCGGCGGCCACCTGGTCCAGCCACTTCGGGTCGCTGACGCGGAAGGCCATGGTCATGGGCGGCATGTCGAGATTCTTGATCTCGCCGTGCTTCAGCGTCAGCTTGCCGGCGCCTTTGTCGACCTTCACGACTTCGCCGTCGGTGAGGCTGGCCTGGGCCCAGGCGGTGGCGGCCGTCAGCAACCCCAGGCTGAGGGTCAACAGGGACAGGGTGCGCTTGAGCTTCATGCGGTGGGTTCCTTTGCTGCGCGAGTGTGCCGCAAGCCCGGTGAGACCACGCCGTCGTCGATAGGTTCCGGGGCGGCAGGTCGGCATGGCTGCCTAGAATTCAGCCGTCGCGACCCCTGCACCACCGCCATGACCACCACCGACCCCGACCTGAGCCACATCACCCCGCGCGACCAGGCCGAGATCCTGGCCCAGGCCCTGCCCTACATCCGCAAGTTCCACGGCAAGACCCTGGTCATCAAGTACGGCGGCAACGCCATGACCGACCCCGCGCTGCAGCAGGACTTCGCAGAAGACGTGGTGCTGCTGAAGCTGGTGGGCATGAACCCCATCGTGGTGCACGGCGGCGGCCCGCAGATCGATGAAGCGCTGACGCGCCTGGGCAAGAAAGGTACCTTCATCCAGGGCATGCGCGTCACCGACGAAGAAACCATGGAAGTGGTGGAGTGGGTGCTGGGCGGCGAGGTGCAGCAAGACATCG
>JAIXRN010000071.1 GCA_027485165.1 Rubrivivax sp. | reverse complement strand
GCTGGTAGCCGGTTTCCATCGCGCCCAGCACGCCACCGCGCTCGGCGATCTTTTCGAATTCCTGCAGCACGGCTTCTTCCACCAGTTCGGTCAGCTCGTCGATGACGAAGGCGCCCTGGCTGGGGTTCTCGTTCTTGGCTAGGCCTGCACCCAGTTCGGCGGTTGATGGCCATCCGGATGGACTGCTGCACGTCACATCGACAATGGGCCGTTCCGCGAAGCCGCGCTACCGTAGTCTTCACGCCGCTAAGTCGCACCCATGCTCACGATCGAAAACCTTCCCTTTGCACTCACCGCCCTCGGCTTTCACGCCCAAGGGCAGCGCTACAGCAAGACCGTTGGCACGGCTACAAGATCTTCCGAATGAACGAGATCGTGCAGCGGAGCATGGTCGATGGCGGGCAGATGAAGTGCGCCGACATCTCGGCCGAGGAGTTCGCGAAGTACAAGCTGAACCGAGGCGATTTGCTCTTCAATCGCACCAACAGCATCGAGCATGTAGGCAAGACCGGCTTGTTCGATCTTGATGGCGAGTACTGCTTCGCGTCGTACCTGGTGCGGGTGGTTCCCGACACATCCAAGGTTTTGCCGGAGTTTCTGGTGCTGATGATGAACTCCGCAGCGTTCCAGGCCGAAGCCAAGGGCAAGGCGTCGAAGTCGATCAACCAGGCCAACATCAACGCTACGGTCATGCGCAACATCAAGGTTCCCGTCCCACCGCTGGCCGAGCAAAAGCGCCTGGTGGCCAAGGTGCAGGCACTGGAGCAGAAGATCGCCGAAGCCCAGGCCGTGATCGCCGCTGCGCCCGCGCGCAAGCAGGCCATCCTGCAACGTTACCTTTAGACCGGCAGAGCTGCGCGCGCCATGACCACGGCCCTGGACCTGCTGCAAAGCCTGAACCTGCTTGACGAGACCGAGCGCATCGAGGCCAAGCGCGCCAGCGAGGCGGGCAAGTCGCTGCTGGAAACGGTGTGCGCCTTCGCCAACGAGCCGGGCCTGGGTGGCGGCTGGCTGCTGCTGGGCGTGGTGCGCGAGGACATGGCTCTCTTCCCCAGTTACCAGGTGGAAGGCGTGCCGCAGCCCGACAAGCTGTGCGCCGACTTGGCCACCCAATGTCGCGAGGTCTTCAACCTGCCTGTTCGGTTGGAAATCAGTACTGAACCGGTGGGAGGCCAGGCTGTGGTGGTGGCCTTCGTTCCCGAAGCCCAACCCCAGGACAAACCGATCTTCTTCAAGTCCCAGGGATTGCCCAAGGGCGCGATGCGCCGCATTGGCAGCACCGACCAGCACTGCACCGACGACGATCTGGCAGTGTTCTACCAGGGCCGCCAGCGCGACAGCTTCGACGCGGCGCTGGTGCCCGACGCAACACTGGATGACCTGGCGCCCGAAGCCCTGGCCGATTACCGCCAAGCACGCGCCGAAACCAACCGCGACGCGGAAGAACTGCGCTGGAGCGACGAGGAACTGCTGCGCTCGCTGGGCTGTGTCGCCAAGGACGCCGGGGGCACCTGGCGGCCCACCGTGGCAGGGCTGGTGCTGTTCGGCCAG
Source organism: Rubrivivax sp. (assembly GCA_027485165.1). Lineage (GTDB taxonomy): Bacteria > Pseudomonadota > Gammaproteobacteria > Burkholderiales > Burkholderiaceae_C > Rubrivivax. The sequence goes on along the minus strand of JAIXRN010000071.1, from coordinate 1,447 downwards.
GCGCAGGCATTGCGCCGCTGCTTCCCGCTCACGCGGGTGGACTACATCCGCGTACCCGGTCGAGAGTGGGTACCCGACCCCGAACGCCGCTTCGACACGGTGGAACTGCGCGACCCGCTGTTCCGGTTGATTCGCCGCGCCCAGGCGGCAGTGCTGGACGACTTGCCCAAGGGCTTCAACCTGCCCGAGGGCGAATTGCAACGGCAGGACAAGCCGGTCATCCCGCAGCGCGTGATACGCGAGGCGCTTGTCAACGCACTGATGCACCGCAGCTACCGCAGCCACGGCCCGGTGCAAATCATCCGGTACGCCAACCGGCTGGAGATCCGCAACCCGGGCTTTTCATTGAAGTCGCCTGAACACCTGGGCGAGCCGGGTTCGGAGCCGCGCAACCCGCGCATCGCCGCCGTGCTGCACGAAACCCGCTTTGCGGAGACGAAGGGCAGCGGAATCCGGGTGATGCGCGAGACGATGGAGCAGGCCGGCCTGACGCCGCCGCTGTTCGAGTCTGACCGCGCCGGCGATCAGTTTGTGGCGCGCTATTTCTTTCACCACTTCTTGGGTCCGGAAGACATCGCCTGGCTGGCCCAGTTCAAGGATGCGCAGCTGAGCAGCGACGACACCAGGGCGCTGATCGTCGTACGCGAGGCAGGCGCAATCGACAACGCAACCTACCGAGCCCTGAACAAGGTTGACAGCCTGGGTGCCAGTGCGGCCTTGCGTCGATTGCGGGACATCGGGTTGTTGGCGCAAAGAGGGCGCGGCTCGGCGACTTACTACGTACCGGGCGAACGCCTGGGTCTGGCGGAACTCAGCCAGGGTGCTGAGGGCAAGCTGTCTAGCAACCCTAGCGACTTATCTAGCAACCCCAGCGGCTTATCTAGCAACCCGAGCGGCACATCTAGTAACCCGCCAGCACCAGACGAGGTGTCGGAGCGCACTCGACTTGACGACGAAGCGCGGCGCATCCTCCTCGACGATCTGCCGGGATCGCTGGCAGCTCGACTGGGGGCGATAGGGCTGCGGCATCCACCCCAGGAGATTCAAAACATCGTGGTCGATCTGTGTGTCTTGCGCGCCTGGCGGGCTGACGAGCTCTCGCTTGTGTTGCGGCGCAACCCCGAAGTCGTTCGGCAGAACTACCTTCGGCCGCTCATGAGGGAAGGTCGGATCGCCATGACCAGGCCTGAAGAGCCCAACAGTCCACAGCAGTCCTACAGAGCCACCGCGGCGACATAGGCGCGCGCAGGTGCTGGAACAACCAGCGCCTGCAGCACAACAACTACATGCTGCGCCGGTACTGCCCGCCCACTTCGAACAGCGCGTTAGTGATCTGCCCCAGGCTGCACACGCGCACGGCGTCCATCAGCACGGCAAAGACGTTGCCGTTGTCGATCACGGCCTGCTGCAGCCGCTGCAGCATCGCTGGCGCCTGGCCCGCATGCCG
>JAIXRN010000083.1 GCA_027485165.1 Rubrivivax sp. | reverse complement strand
GTCTGGCACGGCCGCCGACAACGCCGGCGTGATGACGGTGACGTGGAGCAACGCGCAGGGCGGAAGCGGTGAGGCGACCCGTAGCGGGAACAACTGGACGGTGAATGGCGTGGCCTTGGCCTTGGGGGCCAACCGGATCACGGTGACGGCACGGGATGCCGCGGGTAACCAAGCGCAGGCGCAGATCACGGTGAATCGAGAGGCGGTCGTCCCGCCGACCGTGATCACGGGCCAGCCCGTGGACCGCTCGGTGGAGGTGGGGCAGACGGCGGCTTTCACGGTGGCGGCCACGGGGGCGGGGGTGCTGCAATACCAATGGCAGTCCTCGACAGCGGCCGTCGGTCCGTTCGCGATGCTGGCGGATGTCGGCGGCGTCCGCGGCAGCCGCGAGGCGGGTCTGAACATCACCCCGGCCAACCGCGACCTTGACGGATTGGTGGTCCGTTGCGTGGTGAGCGGGAGCGGCGGCGCGGTTACCAGCGGGGTCGCCCGACTGACCGTGACCGCCCCGGCCACCGGCGGGCGCAGGCTGTTCTTGGGATCGGCCGGCGGCGAGCCGGGCGGCCTGGTGAGCGTGCCGATACTGATGGCCGGCTCCGGCGTGGAGAACGCGGTGGGTGCCAGCTATTCGTGGGATCCGGCGTTGTTGACTCTCATGAGCATCGATGTGTCGGGAGGTGCTGCCGGTGCTCAAGTACTGGGGAATACCAATGAGGCCTCCTCAGGCCGTGCCGGCTTGCTGGTATTGCTGCCTGCAAACCAAGCCTTGCCCGCGGGCACGAACCGGCTGGCCTCGGTGGTGTTCCGAATTGCTGCCGGCGTCGCCGCACCCGCCTCCGTGTCGCTCGCTACGGAGGATTGGCCGGTGGCCCGGGAAGTGTCCTCGGTCGAGGCCCAGTCCTTGCCGACGGTGTTCGCCGGTGGGTCCGTGGAAGTGACGGCCGGCAAGGAGGGCGACCTGACGCCGAGGCCAAACGGCGATGGGTTCCTGACGGCGACGGACCAGACCATGGCCGGACGCATGGTGGCCGGCCTTGAAACGCCGCAGAACGGATCGGAATTCATGCGGGCGGACACGGCGCCGCGGAGTACCCGCGGTGACGGGCTGCTGACAGCGACAGACCTCACCCAGGAAGGCCGGTATGTCGCGGGCCTCGACGCCCCGCAGTCGGCCGGTGGTCCTTCGCAGCCGTTCGGCGCATCAGCCGGGTCCGCGCCCGCCGACGCGTTCGAGGCGGAGGCCAAATCGCAGGGGCTGATCCGAGTGGTGCGTCTGGTGGACCCCGGCGCGCCGCAGTCAGGCCGGATCACGGTTCCGGTGCGCCTTGAGGCGCTGGGCAACGAGAACGCCTTGGGTGGCTCGGTGCGCTTCGACGCAGCCGTTCTGCGGTTTTCGGGTGCTTCAAGTTCCGCCGGCACATCGCTGATCGTGAACTCGCAGCGGACGAACGAGGGACGGATCGGATTGCTGATGAGCCTCATTCCCGGCACGGCGTTTCCTGCGGGACCGACCAACTTGGCCCTGCTGACCTTCGACGTCCTGCGTGCGAGCGGAACCACTGCCCTGTCCTGGGACGACGCGCCCGCATTCCGGGAGGTATCCTCCGTTGCAGCCGATGTCCTCGACGGCCGGTTCGACGGCGTCACGCTGACCTTGGGCGCCGGCCAGCCGGTGACCTTGCAGCCGGCGTTGTTCTTCGGCATCGAGGTCACCGGCACCGTCGGCGTGACCTACCGCATCGAAGCGGCCCCAACTGCAGCGGGACCGTGGACCACCGCGGGAAGCCTCCTGTTGACCAACAGTCCGCAGACCTGGGTCGACATGGCATCGCCGTTGGGTTCCACAAGGATCTACCGGGCTGTGGCTCCATGACCCAGCAGTTCGCGTAGGCAGCTATCCCTTCAAGCCGGCCCGCCGTTTCGATGCGGCGGGCCGGTCCTTTTCAGCGGGGTACCCGATCCCATCGGATCGGTTTCCTCCCCGCATGCAGCGGAGTTCCCGGGATTCCGAATCAACAATCGATGATGAATCCCTTCGCCCCCTTTCGACGACACACCGCCATCCGCATTGCCACCATGCTTTCCCTCGCGGGAGTGACGCTCCTTGCCCCCGGTTGCGTCGCGCCGGGACAAAGCAAGGCCGCAAGCCTATCCAGCTTGGCGAAGCGCGCCGAAGCATCCGCCGGGCCGACGAGGACCGGCCCCGCCGCCCTCTCGACCCTGGCTTCGCCGTTGATAATCGAAGTGAGCGTGGGCCATTCGCCCGCGCCGGCGACGGTCATGGAACGGGAGGGTTTGCTGGGGAAGTACGTCGAGGCCGCAGTACGGGCCCAGGAGGCCATCGACCGGCGCGCCATGAAGCCGAAGCGCCGCGCCGAGTTCGAACAGTCCGTCCGAGCCGGCTGGTCGAATGTGCTGGCCGGGGAGCACCTGGACCGGTTGAGCGAGATCTATCATGGCATGGAAGCCGTGGAGGCGCTGCGGGCGGAGATTCCGGGTTCACGGGTCTACCTTTCCATCGCGGACGCCGAGGAGGAGACGCGTCGGTCCCGCAACTTCGCCGCCCTGAAGTCCCCGCAGCAGCCCGTCGCCCGGCGGCCGGTTCAGTTCCCAGGTGACCCGGTGCCTCCGATTCATCCTTGGGTGGGGCACTACCAGCAATCGAAGGGGGCGGAGGCTCCCGCCGGATTGGTGTTCCACCATGACATCAGCCGGGCGGTCGACGCGCAGGTCGCCTTGGACGTGGGAGCCACCTACGGGCGCATGCTCGGGGTCGTGGGCATGGGACAACTGGCCGGGGAGCCGCGGCCCTTCTTCGTCTCGGCCGACACCTCGCTCTCCACCAAGGGTGCGGATCGACCTTGGGCGAAGGCGGTTGCCATGGAGAACTCCCTGCCTAGTGCCAAGCAAATGCGGCGCGGACTGAAGCACTCCAAGAAGGTACCTTACGACGTGACGTGGCTGTCGACCTGGTTCGGCTGCGCACCTTCGGAGATCGAATGGAGGGAGTATCAGGCGGCGCTGCAGGCCCGTGGCATGGACATGCTGGACGCCTCCAAGGCTGTCCGCGACGCCACCCTGTTCGGTGTGGACGAGAGACTCCTGACCACCAACAGCATCCCGGTGACGCAGAGTCCGTTCCTGCCGTATTATCGGGCGATGGCGCGGGAGATGCACCGGAGTCTCTCAGGAACTGGTTGGGCCGGTGCCCAGGAAGCCCAACTCAAGGCGTGGACGGCGGGGTATGACTCCCGTGTATCGGTCACCAGGGAACTTCTCACACCGGACCTCTTGCCCGCCGGGTCACGGGAACGGACGTTGGCGACGTTCCTGAATGCCGAGCTAAGGCTTCGTGAACGTGTGACCGACTTCCTGATGAAGGAACAGTATGTCGGCGAACTCGGGGACGTGGTCCGCGGCCAGAAGCATGAGGAGGAGAAGATCGCGTCGAATGTGAAGACGATGAGGGGAGTCGCCATCGCGGTTGCCATCGTCGGCGCGGGCGTGGGTGCTGGCGCGGCGGTGGTGGGTGTGAGCGCGGCATCGGCGGGCAACATGGTGGCCGCCCAGACGGCCCAGTCGACTATCAACACCATCAACAACACGGTGAACTCGACGGTCACCAGCCTCATGGTCGCTGAACAGGGTCTCGTGGCACGCAGCCGGGACATGTCGGTGAACATGGCCGAGAAGATCGGTCCACTTGAGGTGGAGGTGGCTGGACAGGTGATCTCGATTACCGCCGGAAGCGTTGGTGAGCTTCGCGGGAAGTTGCGCGACCTGTACATCCAACGCTTCCCGTGAGCGGTTTTCTGATCCGGATTCGGCGGGGGGTGTCGGAATGTGCGTGGTTCGGACGCCATGTCGGACACCTCTTCTGGGTTCTGACGTGGCTTCTCGTGGGGCACTCCCGGTTGGTGGGCTCATCCGGAGGGGATGCCCTGAAGGTTCGATTGGTCGAGGATCCGAAGTCGGTTGTCCCAGTGTTTTTCGTACATGTGGAGGCAGAGCGGCTTTGCCCGGTCTTCTTCTCCGGATGTTTCGAGGTCGAGGAGAAGGCTGCTGCGGGCCCGGAATCGATCCTTTGGGTCCATCCGGTGGTGGGGGCGACGGTCCGGATCTCTCCAACTGCGTCGTCGGGCAAGTTCCAATGCCAAGTCCGGCTATTGCGAAATGACCAATGGTTTGCCGAGACCTGGATGCAAGGAACGCGTCCGACGGAGCAGGAACTTCAGAGGCTTCTCCTGGAGGTAGGGCAGCCCGAGAAATCGAATCGGGACGAGGATGCCATGGAGTCGACCGAAAGCGGCATTGTCCTAGGAAGTCTGCTCGGCCGGACGGCGGTTTTAGTGGCTTCGATGGAACGGTGGCGGGGTTCTTCACCGGTCAGTTCTGACATTCTGTTGCGAGAGCTTTCCAAGGAGATCGACCCAGAGATCTCTTTCGCCAGGCCGTCGGGTTTCCTTGGCAAACTTCGCCCTCAGGACCGGGATATTCTTCAGGCCTTCGCCCGCCAGATACCGATGACCTTCTCCCCAGCCTTCGCCGTGGGCCCTGAGGGAAAACGAGTCCTCTTTGGGACGCCGAATATCCCGTGGCTCTTTCTTCTACTGGAAGCTCCAGAATTCCGACACCCCGATTCAGCGAAGGTCCGTCTGCTGCGCTTGGGAATACCAGGGCAGCCTATCGCGGGTACAAGGCACGAAGCCCAGCCAAGGAACACGGATTTGTCGCTCGAAGCGATCGAGCGCGAGGTGGGTGAACGGGTGGAAAAGCGGTTGGAGACTCTCGCACAACGATCCGGAGAATTGTCGCGCCAAGCGACGGAGCAACTGGCTTTGGAACACGTGCAGAATCAGCGGGCGATCTCCCTGGCAAGTCGGCGTGCCTTCTTCGCTGCACTCGGGGCAGGGATCCTCCCGAGATCCAGCCAGTTCGTGTTCTATCCGCTTCCCGGTGGAGGGGCTGTTCTGATCGGGGGATCGAGCTGGCGACGAGACGGAGTTCCCGGTTTTCCGGCCCCTTGGTCTTCTTCAGATCCGACTGCCTGGTACCAATGGTACTTGTGGAGGTCGGCGATGAAGGATCCGTGACGGTGACAGGAAGCCTTGGGGACCCAGGCCCGCTTATCTCACGGCGCCGGGGGTTGCAG
>JAIXRN010000067.1 GCA_027485165.1 Rubrivivax sp. | reverse complement strand
GCGACAACCTGATCAACGATCCCCGATCGGTATGGCACAACTACAAGGGCAAGGCGTTCTTCCCCATGCTGTGGGGCGACAACCACGTCGAGACCTTCCGTTTCCCCACGGGCTACCAGTCCTTCGACGGCAGGGCGCCCAATCCCGCGGCCGCCTGGTGGTGAACCGCGGCGAAGGCCGCGTGACTTGCCCGCTCGGAGCCGTCTAGGATTCCAAGGTGTCCACACGGTTCGCGCTTCTCGTCCTCGGCCTGATTTCCTGCGTCCTGCATTGCCGTGCGGAGCTTCCGCCGACAGGTCCCTTCGCCCGCACCAACCTGGTCGCGTGGTGCGTCGTCCCCTTCGACTCCCGGAAGCGCGGACCCGAGGAACGCGCCGAGATGCTCCAACGCCTCGGTCTGCGGCGGCTCGCCTACGACTGGCGCTCCGAACATCTCCCCACCTTTGGCGCCGAGGTCGCCGCGATGCGTCGTCACGGCATCGAGATCACCGCCTGGTGGTTCCCCGCGGATCTCGGCACCGAGGCCCGCGCGATCCTCGACTGCATCCGCCGCAACAGGATCCATCCCCAGCTCTGGATCACCATGGGCACCGAGGACGAGCCCGATGCCACGCGGTTGGATGCCAAGATCGAAACGGCGGTCCGAACCTTGTCACCCATCTGCCGCGAGGCGGAGTCCCTGGGCTGCAACGTGGCCCTGTACAACCATCTGGGTTGGTTCGGTGAACCGAGGAACCTCGTCGAGGTCCTCGCCCGGCTCCGGAAGTCCGGCCACACCAACGCCGGCGTCGTCTACAACTTCCACCACGCCCACGGCCACATCGACGACTTCGAGTCCCAGTTCCGAATCCTCCAGCCACACCTTCTCGCTCTCAACCTCAACGGCATGGTCTGGAACGGCGACCGTGTCGGCCGGAAGATCCTCCCGCTCGGCACCGGCGACGAGGAACTCGACCTGCTCCGCGTCGTGGCCGCCAGCGGCTGGAAGGGGGACGTCGGCATCATCGGCCACACCGACGAGGACGCCGAGGTGAAGCTCCGGAAGGAACTCGACGGTCTGGAGCGCCTGGCGCCGAGGTTCGGTGAACCCCGCGGTCCCCGGAAGCCGCGGCCGGTTGCCAATGCGCCCGTTGGAAGCGGACAAACCGCTGCGTCGCCGGCGCGGTCCGCCGGAGAACCCGCCGTCTCGGGCAAGGAACCCGGAAGCCAGGCGGAGAAGGACTGGGTGGACAATCGATGGCAGGCGACCGATGTCGGTCCGTTCCTCGCCACGACCCTGGCACTTCCCGACAAGGTCACCGTCGCCAAGGGACTCGCCGTCCGCCTCGATGGCGGGGCGGTCGCCTACGACATGGATCGGGCCGAAGTGAGGGGCGTCTGGAGCGGGGGATTCCTGAAGTTCGATCCAACGCGCTTCGGCCTGATCGGGACGCCTCGGCCGGACGGGGAGGTGCTTTTCGCGGCAGGTCCTCGGAGACACGCCGGCACAAACGCGGCGCGTTGGTCTGCGATCCACCGGACCGAAGCGGGTGTCGTCCTGGAATACCGCATCGGTGAGACACGGATCCTGGAGCGTCCCCGCCTACTCAAGACGACCGCCGGTGTTGTCCTGGAGAGGACCTTCACTGTGGCCGCCCATCCGACTTCGGTGTCACTGCCGCTCACCTCCCATCTCCGGGGCGGAGACCAGTTTTCCGCAGACGAGACATCCGACTCCGCGCAGCGCGGCCGTATCCGACGCGTCGTGAACGGATATTCGGACGACTCCGGAGTGCGGTCGGGATTCGTCTTCCTTTCGACGAAGGCCGGTGGGGATTCCCTTTCCTGGAGCGAGACGGGTTGGGGCGGCCATGTCGCCGGACTCGAAGCGTCGAACCACGAGGAGACATTCGTCGCCTACCTCTGGCGTGGCCCCGTCTCCGCCTGGGAGTTGTTCCTGAAGGAAGCCAAGTCCAAGGAAATCCCCACGGCGGTCACGTCCGATCCGGCCCGCCTGTCGGTCCCCGTGGTCGAGACCCGCGGCCAACGCGGCATGGACAACGACTTCCTCGCCGTCGACACGCTGACCCTGCCGTACGAGAACGCAGACAAGGCGCTTCTCTTCGGGTCGGGGATCGACTTCGGACCGGATGGTTCCGGTTTCCTGGCCACGATCCACGGTGACGTCTGGCGGGTGACCGGCGTGGACGCTTCGCTTCAACGCCTCCGCTGGACCCGGTTTGCGACGGGAATGTATCAGCCGTTGGGGCTGAAGGTACGGGACGGCGAGGTCTACGTCCTCGGCCGCGACCGCATCACCCGGCTGCGCGACCGCAACGGGGACGGTGTGGCCGACGCCCAAGAGTCCTTCCACGACGGCATCGCGACCTCCACCGGTGGCCATGACTACGTGACCTGCCTCGAGGTCGATTCCTCAGGCCGTTTCTACTACGTGGATCCGCTGGGCCTGCATCGGGTTTCCAGGGACGGCCGTGTCTCGGAGTTGCTCGCGGCGGGCTTCCGCAATCCGAACGGCATGGGTGTGTCGCCCGATGGTGCCATCCGCACCGTCTCGCCCCAGCAGGGAACCTGGACGCCATCCAGCGAGATCGCCGAGATCCGGGAGGGCGGCTGGTACGGTTACGGGGGGCCGCGGAAGGAAGCCGCCAATGGACTCGGACGCAACTGGCCGCTCTGTTGGATTCCCCATGGAGTCGACAACTCGAGCGGTTCCCAGGCGTGGGTGCCCAACGGACAGTGGGGGCCCCTCGGAGGACAGATGCTCCATCTCCTATGGGGACGCTGCGGCATGATGCTGGTCCTCCGGGACACCTCGGGCCTTGTGCCACAAGGCGCGGTCGTGCCGTTGCCGGTGAAGTTCCTGAGCGGACCGAACCGCGCGACCTTCCGGTCGTCGGAGAACGCCCTCTATGTCGCCGGCAGCACCGGTTGGCAGACCAGCGCGGTGAAGGACGGAGCGCTGCAGCGGGTGCGGTTCACCGACAAGCCGGTGCGGATCCCGGTTGGCTGGCGTCAGGATGGCAACGCCTTGGAGTTCCGCTTTGCGGCGCCGCTGGAGCGGTCCACGGCGTCGGACCCTGGGAGCTACGCGGTGAAGCGCTGGAACTACCGCTATGCCGAGGAATACGGATCCAAGGATTGGTCCGTTGCGGATCCATCCAAGAACGGTCGCGACGACGTCGCGGTCACGAAGGCTGCGCTGCTGCCGGATGGCCGGACGATCCGGCTGGAGTTGGCGGACGCCGTCCCGGCGATGCAGTACGAACTGCGCTACAACATCGATCTCGAAGGGAAGGGGACTGCTTCGGGCCAGCTGTGGTTCAGCGTGCATCCGAGGTGATCCATGGATCCGTTGCCAGTCGTCCCTCGTCCGAGGCGACCAGCAATCGCCGGCGAGTGTTGATGGGTGTTCCGCCCTCGTGGACCGCCCCGTTCTGATCGCCAAAAGCGGCGCAGGAACCGGGAGTCGACCCACCAACGGACCACGGACAAAAGTCCCTCAGGCCCCTTCGATCCGCAGGCGGATGAGCAGGTCGCGGGTGGCGTCGATGCCGTCCTTTTCCGGGTGGCGCTCGCCTTCGTACTCGATCCCGACCCAGCCCCGGTATCCTGCATCGAGGACGATCTTCATCATCTTCCGATAGTCCGTCTCGACGCAGAGGCCGTTGGTGTCGAAGTCGTAGGATTTCGCGCTGACCGCCTTGGCGTAGGGCATCATCTCCTGGACCCCGAGATAACGGTCGTAGGTCTCGCCGGGACGGATGTTGAAGTTCCCGAAGTCGGGCAGCGTGCCGCAGTTCTTCTTCCCGACGAGGCGCATGACGCCGGCGAGCCACTTGCCGTTGCTGCTGAGGTGGCCGTGGTTCTCGACGATGCAGTTGAGCTTCAGGTCGGCGCAGTAGTCCGAAAGGGCGGCGAGGCCGTCGGCTGCGCGCTTCTGCTGTTCCTCGGGAGAACCCACGTCGTGGGTCTCGGCATTCACCCGGATGGAGTGGCAGCCGAGGAACTTCGCGGCATCGGCCCACTTGTGGTGGTTCTCAGCGGCCTGACGGCGCTTCGCCGGATCGGGATCGCCAAGGGCGCCTTCGCCGTCGCACATGATCAGCACGTTGCGGACGCCTTCGCCTTGGGACCGACTGAGGAACTCCCTCATGTAGCCCTGGTCGCGCACCTGATCCTTGAAGAACTGGTTCACCAACTCGATGCCGTCGATGTCATGGGTCCGTCGGGGGACCACCGGGAAATCCATGTGGGTCATCTTCTTCCCGAACAGGGCCTTGTGGTAGGACCACTCGGCGAGGCTGATCTTGAAGGACCGGTCTTCGGCCTTGTCGAAGTACGAGCAACCGGCGGCAAGGCCGGCGGCGGCGAGGGCGGATCCGTGGAGGAAGCGACGGCGGTTCATGGTGGTGGTGCGGAAAGGCCGAGGTTGAAGCGTTGAAGGGCGAAGCGTTGAACGGGGGAAAGGGGGAAAACAGACCGGCCCGGCTCTTTTTGGGAGCCGGGCCGGTGAAGGAGCGTGATCAGTGTGCCGGGGCGCTGCCGCCGCCGGCACCGACATCCGCCGTCTTGGGCGGATGGAAGAACAGGGCCAAGGCCACAGCCGCCGCGGAGGCGACGGCCAGCGGCACGAGGAAGAGACCCTTGAAGTCGACCGCCTTGGTGGCGGCGTTCGTGTAGACCTCCTGCATGAGCCACGGGCAGATCGAGTTCGCGACGAGGGCGCCGATGCCGAGGATCTGGAGGTTGAAGAGGCCTTGGGCCGAGGAGCGGATGTCCTTCGGGAAGTAGGCGTCCACGAAGATGTAAACCGTGGCGAAGAAGAAGGCGTAGCAG